>CAJVZR010000070.1 GCA_913019965.1 uncultured Oleispira sp. | reverse complement strand
AAAAACCGTATTAAAACTGTTCGCTACAACGCTGGATTAACAATAGGCGTAAAAATCGGGCGAACTAATGATCAAGGCGATTATTACATACTGTTACATAAAGACATTGGCTGCCCTGCCCTCGCCGAATGTCTCAAGAGCTAAAGACTAATAAAAGATGTTTAACCACCGAGGGCACAGAGCCGCTGCGCTACACAGAGGAAAATAAAAAACATAAAAGCGAAAAGCAGAAACTAATTAAACATAGGTCCTCCTCAGCTCTATTACTTTAAGTCCTTGGTTTTGCTTTTCTCTGTGAGCTCTGCGCCCTCCGTGGTCAGAACATCGCCCCCCATAATGAGCGCCCACAAAAAAGCCCGGCTCATCTCTGAACCAGGCTTTCTTTTTACATCAACTAAAAGCGAATATTAAGCGGCTGTTGCAGCGCGCTTAGTTTCTTCTTCGTCTTTCAATTCACGACGTAAGATCTTGCCCACAGGAGTCATCGGTAACTCATCGCGGAATTCGATCTGACGTGGCATTTTATAAGCCGTTAGCTTGTCTTTGCAGAATTCTTTAACTTCTTCAGCCGTTAAATTCTGGTCAGCAGCAACAATAAACAGCTTCGCAGCTTCACCCGTCTTCTCATCTGGTACGCCAATAACGGCACAGTTTTCAACACCAGGGTGACCCGCAACAACATCTTCAATTTCGTTTGGATAAACGTTAAAGCCCGATACTAAGATCAAATCTTTAATACGGTCTACGATCTTCACAAAACCATCTTCGTCAATGACTGCTACATCACCAGTACGTAACCATTCACCATCTGGAGTGAAAGTATCACGAGTCGCTTCTGGACGATTCCAATAGCCTTTCATTACCTGAGGACCACGAACACAAAGCTCGCCGCGTTCGCCAACAGCTACTTCTTCGCCATTATCGTCAATACACTTAAGTGCAGTGCCTGGCATTGCCTGACCTACAGTACCCATGCGCTCTAAATCGTCTGCTGGATTCATCGTTACCGCAGGAGAACACTCAGTAAGACCATAAGCTTCAGAAACACCGGTACCGGTAAATTCTTTCCAACGCTTAGCAGTATCATCTACTAATGCAGTACCACCGGATAGAGTCAGTTTCATTTCACTGAAATCGATCTCTTTAAAACGAGGGCTTGCCATTAGTGATACGAACAAAGTATTCAAACCAACAAAACCAGTTAACTTCCAAGGCTTCATAAAGCGAATGAAGGTTTCGGTATCACGTGGGTTAGCAATCAAGATGCTGTGATCACCCAGTTCAAACAAGGCCATCAAGTGAACCGTGAAAGAGTAGATGTGGTAAAGCGGTAATGGAGCAACGATGATCGCCTGATCTTCGCCCTTCATTGGCTTGCCTGCAGCATTTGTTTGGCCAAGAGCAGAAGCAGCCTGCAACATGTTCGCAACTAGGTTACGGTTGGTTAGCTCAGCGCCTTTAGCAACACCGGTAGTACCACCCGTGTATTGAAGAACGATCGTATCGTGTGGGTTCTTCATATGGTTCGGCTGGAAACCCTTACCTTTACCCAATTTCAAAGCCTTACGGAATGAAACGGCTTCTGGCAGGCTATAAGCAGGAACCATTTTCTTAATGTGCTTAGCAGCGGCGTTAATCACAACACGCTTAAGGCCTGGCAGCATATCGGCCAAGCTCGTCACGATAATGTGCTTAATACCTGTTTGATCTTTCACATTTTGTACAGACTTAGCAAACACATCCATACAAAGCAGGGCTTTAGCGCCTGAATCGTTAAATTGATGAAGCATCTCACGCTCGGTATAAAGTGGGTTAGTATTCACCACTCGTAAACCCGCACGCAATGCGCCATACATAGCAATAGGATATTGCAGAATGTTTGGCATTTGAATAGCAATTGAATCACCCGGTTTTAGCGTCGTATGATTCTGAATATAGTTAGCAAACGCAGCGCTGTATTCGTCAATTTGACGATACGTTAGCGTATAACCAATACTGGTAAATGCAGGACGATCTGCATAACGTTTAAAAGAGTTCTCGATTACCTCAATAACTGAATCATATTTTGATAAGTCGATGGTATCCTGAACACCCGGTGCACGTTTTCCGTCCCAAAAAGAAGCTTCCACAATTACCCCCTAGCAATATTGGCTATGTAAAGTAAGTCAAATTTCATCAATAGCTTATTGATGTATCAAGTAATCAGAATTGAATTGATCAGCATGAAATGACTTTATTTTGTTTATTATTAATATCCGTTCACACACTATGACGTAATTTTGTCTTGAAATGAAGACCTAATCATGACAGGATTTCTGTCATATCACGCCACAGACTTTATGTATGAAGCCAACATCTTCGCATCAACGCGCTTTTTTAACCACTGATTATTTGACCCAATTAGTAACATTAATGAAGCAGCTTGGTTTTTCAGCAGAACAAGTGTTAGCTAACAGCCAAGTCAGTGAACAGATTTTATTGCAAAATACGCGTATTTCTCCTATCCAATATCACCAAATTGTTGAGAATTCCCTAACCCTTAGCCAAGATCCTTTATTAGGCATAAAACATGGGCAAGGGCTAAATATCGCTAGCCATGGTTTCTTAGGCTTTGCCGCGATGGCCGCTGATGATCTAGACCAAGCTCTATCTTTAGCCATTCGTTACGCAAGAACACGAACTTTGCTAGCCGACCTGCGCTTTCACAAAGAAGACGATAGTGCCGTCATCCAGATATCTCGCCTAGCCTCTTTGCCTAATACATTCCCTTTTGTCGTCGAAAATATAATTTCCAGTTTCATTGCCGCTGCTCGCTTCTTAGTGAATAAGCAAGAACCGCTATCCGCGGTGATAAAGCTTGCCTACTCTGCAAAAGTTGACCCGCAAGAGTACGAGCGCCTACTTGGTGTTCCCGTTCTATTCGACCAGCCTTACAATCAAATCTGCCTACCGGAGTTTTTACTAGAAAGCCCTGTATCCACAGCGAATGCGACATCACGAGGATTAGCAGAAAGTGAATGCGAGAAATTATTAGCCCAGCTCGATCAAGGTCAAGACCTAGTTACGCAGATCCGCCATCAATTAGAAAAATTAAAAGCTTTTCCTACTTTACCCATCATTGCCAAAACAATGAACAGCAGCCCAAGAACAATAAATCGTCAGCTCGCGCAATTGAATACCACGTACCAACATATTCTTGATGAAGCCCGCCGCGAAAAAGCCATCGAATTATTAAGCCACAGCAAAACAAGTATCGAGAGCATCGCGACACAATTAGGCTATAACGACCCCTCAAACTTTGGCCGTGCCTTCCGTCGCTGGTTAGGGAAAAGCCCTAGGGCTTTTCGTAAAGATTTATAAAAGCCTGTGGCACAAGTGTACTGATAAGGTAGATTCTTAAGTTCTGTTTAATGAACCATGCTTTTAACAAAGTTTTTAACATAGCTTTAACACTGACTTTCAATCATGATTTTGATTTAGCGCAGTCCATACCTAGCACTAAGGTTTACTTTTAGTCGGTAATCAGTAGGATGATCTTCGTAGCTAAATCCAAAATCATAATAAAATAGCACCGAATACAAACATGACCAGTCTAAGCCACAATAATGCTCAGCGCCCATTACAAACTGCGCTAGGAAATGCCGTTAACGGCTACTTCCAACAACAAAATATCGCAAAAACCGGTGATACCGCTCTTTACCGAAAAGCAACCATCATCTTGTTCATGCACATCACCTCTTACACCTGTTTTTTTCTTTTAGCCGAACCTTATTCATGGCTAGCGTGGGCCTTTCATGGCTTCACCACCGCCCTTGTCGGCTTTAATATCATGCATGATGGCGCTCACGGCAGCTTTACCAAAAACAAGAAAATTAATTCCTTAGCGGCTCATACCTTCAACATCATTGGCAGCAACGCTTTTTACTGGAAGCAAAAGCACAACTTAAATCATCACCCTTATACCAACGTAGCTGCAGCGGATGAAGATATTGAAGCTTTTGGTTTACTGCGCATGAGCCCTGATAAACCTCGTCATTGGTTCCACCGCTGGCAGCACATCTATGTTTGGGCACTGTATCCACTCACCAGTTTATTCTGGTTCTTCGTTTTAGATTTTCTGGCGTATTTTAATCAGAAGATTGTCGATCAAGAATTTTCACAGAAATACCAAGCAAAAGACTCCGCCATTTTCTGGTTGAGTAAAGCGTTCTATTTAACAGCTTACCTTTTCATTCCAGCCCATTTCCTAGGCTGGGAAACCGTCATTATTGGCTTCTTATGCCTGCACGCCGTCATGGGAGTGCTATTTGCCGTGGTCTTCCAGCTGGCCCACGTAGTTGATAAAACAGAATTCCCACAACCTGATGAACATGGCAATCTGCCGTATGAATGGGCTGCCCACCAATTGGCAACCACAGCGGACTTCGCACCCAAAAGTAAATTCACTACCTGGTGCGTTGGCGGCTTAAACTTTCAAGTTGAACACCACCTATTCCCTAGAATTAGCCATACCCATTACCCAAAGCTGCATAAGATTGTGCGTGAAGTATGCGCTCAAGAAAATATTGAGCATCGAGAGTACCCAACCGTTTGGCAAGCGATCGTTGGTCATGTAAAACACCTAAAAAGCATGGGCCAAGCTTAGGTTATTTTAACCACCTAGTTGCCAACGTAAGCCAAGCAGATTATCTTAGCGCGCCTACTCACTATCTTGAGTAGGCTTTTCTTCGGCAAAATTTCAGCGTTAGGTGATAATTTATGGAATATCCTCAGTTTTTGGTCATCGATGCCAGCTCCTACGAGCTTGATGGACACCCCATTGCCATTGCCTGGTCACTCACCGACGGCACGATTAAAAGCACCCTAATTCAACCAGAAGAAAACTGGACCGAATGGGATTCAGGCTTAGAAGAACTTCATGGCATGACTGAAGAAATATTAATTCAGTCCGGCGAACCTGTCTGGGAAGCGGTTAAAGAATTCGAATTCGACTGTGAAAACTCATACTACCTAGTGCAAGATGCCGAGCGCACCATGGAGCTCTTAGAGCGCATGTACGACGCCTACGACAAAGAACCAGGTTCAGACCTAATCGGCATCCATGAATGGCACCCAAGTGAAACCGAAGAACGCTATGAGATTATGGAAGATTTACGCAGCGACTTAGAGCTAAGCCCCCACCGCTGCGAAGACAACGTAAGATTAATGCTGGAAATGTGGGTCCGCGTGAACGATGCGGAGCATCGCAGCCCAGCGGACGACTAGCAAGAAGTGATAGGCCGGAAACGCGATAAATACTAATAAACATCGCAGCCCAGCGAACGACTAGCACGAAGTGATAGGCCGGAAACGCGATAAATACTAATAAACATCGCAGCCCAGCGGACGACTAGCACGAAGTGATAGACCGGAAACGCGATAAATACTAATAAACATCGCAGCCCAGCGGACGACTAGCACGAAGTGATAGGCCGGAAACGCGATAAAATTCAGAAAGCTTCGTAATGCAGGGTTCCATGGAAGGACAACTTGATTGCGCAATCCCTTCTCAAGCACTGCATTAGGTAATTCGTTTGAGGGCACGGCGTGAATCCAGCGCTCGTACCTCACTCTCCTTGGAGCCTCGGCCCCCGCATCCATGCGGCGTGAACGTCCCTAAAACAAACCACCTAATACATCGCCAAGTAAATCTATTTAGATTCAGAATAATCAACGAATCTATATATAGACAACCCTTACCAATCCAACAATTCTTTCACAAACGGCTTAGTCAGCTTACGTTGAGCAGAAAGTGAAGCTTGATCAAGCTCCGCCAATAAATCAAACAACCCCGCCATATCCCGTGGTCCACGCGTTAAAATATAACGCGCGACTTCTTCACTCATATTCAAGCCACGAACACGAGCGCGTAATAATAAGGCTTTTACTTTATCGTCATCTTCCATCGGCTCAAGCTGATAAGTAATCCCCCAGCTCAAACGCGAGGTTAAATCTGGTAATACAATACCATTATTACGTGGGCTTTCCGTTGCAGCCACCAACATGCGTGAACCAGCATCGCGCAAGCGGTTAAACAAATGAAATAACGCTTCTTCCCACTCTGGCTTACCAGCAATCGCTTCAATGTTATCCAAAGCGACCAACTGCAAAATTTCTAAATCTTCAAATACCGCGGGGTCATAAGCGACCAATTCATCTAACGGTAAATAAACGGCTTTATGTCCCAGCCCTTCCGCATAGTGACAGGCGGCCTGCAATAAATGACTGCAACCAACACCTTCCGCGCCCCATAAATAAATAAAAGGCTCACCACCTTCACGCCACTGATCTTGAATTGAATAAACCACCTGCGCATTGGGACCGGCAAAATAGTTAGCAAAGCGCGCATCGTCTCTAACCGAGACCGATAATGTCAGCTGCTCTGCTTGTGCTTCAATCGCCATTCAGGAAACTCCTACTTAAGCGCCTACTGCGCCCATTCAAATTCTGTTTCTTGTAAAATGGATAACTTATTATCCAACCGAATAATTCGCTGAACCTTATTCCAATCGCCTTCAAGGCCTAAGTACAGCTGCAGATTATCCTTATCTACTTGAGCCACTTCAACCTGACCAACACCCGACAGGCTTTGTAAATAAGCAATAACTTTTGAGTATGCGCTAAAATCATCAACCTTTCTCACCATCACGCGTACTCCTGATCGCCCACCCATAGGATCTGATTTAATAGCAAAGCGATCAGCAAAATGGCGACCAACAGCGGTCGAAGCTAATGATAATGCCGCCAACGGTGAATCACCTTCGGTTAAAATCGGCAAACGAACATCAGCGCGAAGTAGCAAGCCCTCATATTGCCAAATGCCCTCGGCAGATTGATTTAATCGCCCAGCTAATACCGCATCCGCTTGATAACGAATAGAGGCTTGTGCAATTGCCTCAGGAAACAACCACCATAATTGATCAAGGGGTAAAGCAGTCTGATCTTCTAAGTCATTGATTGGCCATAATAAAGGCAGACCACGCTCAGAAAAAGCGCGATCAAACCGGGTTTGCCATTCAGGGGATTGCTCAGAAACTAATAAACGCTCTCCGCGACCTTGAACAGCCACATCGGATTCAAACACCACACCCGCTTGGGCAAACTTAGCCTCAGCAGCCGTTAACTCGTCAACGCCAGTTTCTCTAGGAGGCTCTATCGCCAACCAGTTCAATAATAAAGGTCGGTTTTCACCCCAGACAGGGGCTTGCGCACGCTTCATTAATGGAATCACTAACGCTTTACTGAACCAAGCCTGCAGATAAACCTGCTCATCAACACTGTCTTGTTGATAGCTAAAACCCTGCATATAGCGCTCAGCATTTTGCGTCGCCGCCACCAACGTTGGGTTCGCCAATACCTCTTGGTAGCCAGAAACCTTAATCAATAGCTGTTGAAAAGCCCACTGCACACCCAGTTTTCGGCTTTCTTCACTTTGATCATCCACCGCGACACTAACGCGATAGAGATCGGAAATATTTACTGCATATACGTTAAAACTGAATAAACACAGACACAAGACGAAAAATCGCACAAAAAATCCCTGCTTCTACATTAATAGCAAAGTGCTATTGTGCCACTCCCAAGACCGATGAGCCAGCCAAACCATAATTAAGCACATAATAAGCTCACAATTTGAGTGCATAAAAATCGACAAACAGGTAGAATATGCCGCCTAAAATTCCCACATTCGGTCAAGTTTTTTAGTCACACTAATTGCTTCACTAAATGCCACAAAGCGAACGACGAGACGTATACTCATGAGCGATCAACAATCCTTAAGTTACAAAGATGCTGGCGTAGATATTGATGCGGGCAATGCCCTAATTGAACGAATTAAAGGCGTCGCTAAACGTACTCGCCGACCAGAAGTCATGACAGGCTTAGGTGGATTCGCCTCTTTATTCGAACTACCACAAGGTTACAAGCAGCCAGTAATAGTTTCAGGTACTGATGGCGTGGGTACTAAATTACGTCTTGCGATGGACATTGGTAAACACGATACCATTGGTATCGATCTAGTCGCCATGTGCGTTAACGACTTGATCGTTGGCGGTGCTGAACCACTATTCTTCTTAGATTATTACGCCACAGGCAAGCTAAACGTTGATATTGCAGCGGATGTTGTTGCTGGTATCGGTGACGGTTGTGAATTAGCCGGTGCTGCTCTAGTCGGTGGTGAAACCGCTGAAATGCCAGGTATGTACGAAGGCGAAGACTACGATCTAGCCGGTTTCTGCGTCGGTATCGCGGAGAAAGAAGAAATTATTGATGGCTCTAAAGTAGCAACAGGCGATACTCTAATCGCTTTAGCGTCTTCTGGCCCACACTCCAATGGTTACTCCTTAGTTCGTAAGATCATTGAAGTATCAAACGCCGATCTAGAGCAAGACCTTGATGGCCAACCATTGAAAGATGCCTTGATCGCACCGACTAAAATTTACGTTAAATCGGTACTGAAGCTGATTAATGCAAGTGAAGTACACGCTCTTTGCCACATCACTGGCGGCGGCTTCCAAGAAAACATTCCTCGCGTTATTCCAGAAAATGCCAAAGCAGTAATCAATACCAACAGCTGGGATCTTCCACCTGTCTTTAAGTGGTTACAAGAGAATGGCAACGTAGACGCTTTCGAAATGTACCGCACATTCAACTGTGGTGTTGGCATGATCGCCGCCGTTCCTGCGGATAAAGCAGACGCAGCAATTGCTCTATTAAATGCTGAAGGCGAACAAGCTTGGATCATTGGTCACATCGAAGATGCGGCTGAAGGTGAAGAGCAAGTAGACCTACAAGGCCTATAGAACAATGCAAGCGAGCGAAGCAGAAAAGCCACGCATTGTTATTCTGATCTCAGGTACTGGCAGCAACATGGTTGCCATTGCCGATGCAGTTAAAGAAGAAACGATTGATGCAGAAATTGTTGGCATTATCAGTAATAGACCGACCGCAGAAGGCTTAAATAAAGCCCAAGCGATGGGTCTGCATACTGATCTTATTGACCATACACTTTACGCCAGCCGTGACGAATTTGATCATGCGTTAATTCGCATGATCGAAGACCTCAAGCCTGACCTAGTTGTATTGGCTGGGTTTATGCGAATTTTAACCGCTGATTTCACCCGTTATTACGAAGGGCGTTTATTAAACATTCACCCCTCGTTATTACCGAAATACCAAGGCTTGAATACTCATCAACGCGCACTAGATGCCAGTGATGACATTCATGGCGTCACCGTTCACTTCGTAACAGAAGAACTAGACGGTGGCCCGAATGCGATTCAAGCCATCGTGCCGATCTTGGATGTGGATAACGCCCAATTATTACAACAGCGTGTACATGAGCAAGAACATATCATTTACCCCATTGCGGTAAAATGGTTTTGCGAAGGTCGCCTTAGCATGAAAGGCAATAACGCCCTACTTGATGGCAATCCATTGCCCGATAGCGGTGTTCAATTAGACAGTCGCGACCAATAAGGTCGCGGTTCGTCGCCTTACTTTCTATTGTCATTTGATCCATCCTCGATATACTGGTTTTTTCCACGGATAGCGAATTGACATCATAATGGTTTATACCCGATTTATACTGCTACTCTCTTTTCTTTTCAGTAGCTTCTCCAGTAATGCACTAGCAGAAACCTCACACCCTTACCCAGAGTTCAATGCCGACTATAATGCGACTTGGACCGGGGGCTGGTTTCCAATCAATGTCGACGCTCAGCGCTCACTGGTTTATCAAGACGATGGCACTGCCACATTAACGTTTGAAGCCGACTCGGCCATTGCCGGCTTAGAAGAAATTAGTACCTTCCGTTTTTTAGAAGATACCATCCAACCGCTTCAATACCGTTATTTACGCACCGGACTATTCAAAGAACCCGACCGCGATCAGTTATTTAACTGGCAACAAAAACAAATTGTTAATGGCGATAACCAAGAAGTCTTTGAAGGCCATTGGCACGACCTTGTGCAAGACAACCTGAGCTACAACCTACAAGCCAGCATCGATTTGAAACAGGGAAAAACCCAATTTAGCTACCCGGTATTTGATCGAAATAAGGTAAAAGACTTTAAATTTCAAATGGTCGGCTTTGAATCATTAAAAACCAAAGTAGGTATGTTGCGCACGGTTAAAGTTGAGCAAATAGAAAAGAAGAAAGACAAGAAGAAAACCTACATCTGGTTCGCCAAAGATTATGACTACCTACTGGTACGATTAAAGCAGAAACAAAAAGACGGCCAAACCTACCAGATCGACCTGACTTATGCCGACATCAATGGCAAGACGCTAGGTAAGCCGAAAAAGTAATTTAGCCATCACCTCAGCCATCATGAAAAACACCAACCCAGATGATTTCATCGCCCCCAAATGCGAAG
This sequence comes from uncultured Oleispira sp., assembly GCA_913019965.1. Taxonomy (GTDB): domain Bacteria; phylum Pseudomonadota; class Gammaproteobacteria; order Pseudomonadales; family Oceanobacteraceae; genus Oleispira. Next base: position 10,484 of record CAJVZR010000070.1, on the reverse strand, counting down.
ATGAAATCGAAATTCTCTATCAGGATGAGCATATACTGCTCATCAACAAACCGACAAAACTGTTGAGCCTATCGGGGAAAAACCCCGCCAACCTAGATTCCGTTCATTATCGCCTTGTACAAGATTTCCCAACAGCGCTAATGATTCACCGCTTAGACCTAGGCACCTCGGGCATTATGATCATTGCCCTCAGCAAAGATATAAGTGCCAAGCTCAACCGTCAGTTTAGTGAGCGCCAAGTTAAAAAGACCTATACCGCATTACTCGCAGGACACATAACCAACCGCCAAGGTCGTATCGAACTCCCCATTGCGAAGGGTGAATTCCCTTACCAAAAAATTTGCCCGCAAAGTGGCAAACCGGCCTTAACGGAGTACCAGTGCTTAAACTACGAGTACACTGAGCATAACGGCCTGCCACAAGCGACAACTCGGGTCAGCTTTCAGCCCTTAACCGGCCGTACCCACCAGCTTAGAATACACAGCCAGCAACTGGGTCACCCGATTTTAGGCTGCGACCTATATCCAAATGACGATGGCTCATCAACGCGAGCTGCAAACCGTTTGAGGCTGCATGCAACAACCTTAGAATTTAACCACCCTATCAGTGGCGAGCGCATCATCGCGCAATGCGACTGCCCTTTTTAACCAGATATTTAACCCGCTTTACTAAAAGAGCCTTTACTCTCCCTGCCCATTATTTTCTAATAGGCGATTATTCAAAATCATTAATTATCACTTTCAATCTCACTTTAATGAGTACTAGGAGAAAATCATGGCCGGTTTATTACCCGATGTCGATCCAGCAGGGTTATTAGAATATTCAGTTGTCTTTACCGACCGCTCTCTTAACCACATGTCACAAGCTTTCCAAGGCGTAATGAACGACATTTCTAGCACCTTAAAAGATGTTTATAGCGCCGATGGTGTTGTCGTTGTTCCTGGTGGCGGTACTTATGGCATGGAAGCGGTTGCTCGTCAGTTTGCACAAGACAAGAAGTGCTTAGTGATTCGTAATGGTTGGTTTAGCTTCCGTTGGACGCAGATTTTCGACATGGGCAATATTCCAAGCGAAAGCATTGTGATGAAAGCCCGTACGATTGAGGAAGGCCCACAGGCTGCATTTTCTCCCGCGCCTATCGAAGAAGTCGTCGCGACTATCTTAAAAGAAAAGCCACAAATGGTTTTCGCCCCTCACGTTGAAACAGCATCTGGCATGATCTTGCCAGATGACTACCTAAAAGCCGTAGCCGAAGCGGTTCATTCCGTAGGCGGATTATTTGTATTGGATTGCGTTGCATCCGGTACGCTTTGGGTTGATATGAAAGACATCGGTATCGATGTTCTAATCAGCGCACCGCAAAAAGGCTGGAGTGCTTCTCCTTGTGCGGCATTGGTTATGCTAAATAACGATGCACTAGCTGAAATGGAAAAAACCACCAGCTCTAGCTTTGCCTGCAACCTTAAGCAATGGCATACCATCATGGCGGCTTATGAAAATGGTGGCCACGCGTATCACGCGACGATGCCAACCGATTCTTTAACTAAGTTCCGCGATACCATGCTAGAAACCAAAGAATACGGTTTTGAAAAAGTACGCAACGAACAAATCGAGCTAGGTCAAAAGGTTCGTGCTTTATTAGAAAGCAAAGGCATTAAGAGTGTTGCGGCGGAAGGCTTTAAAGCCCCAGGTGTTGTGGTTAACTTCACCACCGATGGCGACATGCAAAACGGTAAGAAGTTTGCTGCTCAAGGGATGCAAGCCGCGGCTGGGGTTCCACTTCAGTGTGACGAAGGCCCAGACTACAAGACGTTCCGTCTTGGCTTGTTCGGCTTAGACAAGTTGCACAACGTCGACCGTACAGTAGCCAATCTTGAATCCGTGTTAGATCAGATTCTATAGCAGTCGGACTGACCGATTTCGCGTATTCATTACGATACGCGGAATCAACTTCTAGTAGATTCCATTACCTACCCACTATGTATATAAAACCCAACTGGCGCATCCTCACCATAGGTGACGGCGATCTTTCTTTTTCAGCCTCTCTTTGGCAAAACTTCCAACCTAAGCAGCTCACCGCCACGGTATTTGATAGCCAGCAAACTTTAGAAGATAAATATCAACATCACGCCATTGATCAATTAAATACAGACTCAAACCAACAAGTACTATTCGGTTTTGATGTCACTAACCCTAAAACTTGGCCCAAAGACTGGAGTGTATTAAAGGAACAACAATTTGACCTTGTCATCTTTCAGTTTCCATTAGTACCGGCCTTCGAAGACCCTGAGTTTTTTCATAAAATGGGTGACATCAGTGTTAATACTTTGAACCGCTTATTATTGCGCCAATACTTAGTTCACTGCGAAAAGTACTTTTTAGATCCTGATGGGCCACAGCTGTGTTACATCACTTCAAAAGATGTGAAACCCTATTGCGAATGGAATATCGAAAATAGCCTCAACCGAGATCTAGAAAACATTCAATACCTAGGCTCCATGCTTTTTGATATTAATAAATTTCCTGGCTATAAAGTCCGCAACGTCGACCGGGATAAACACGTAAAAGATACCCAAGGTATTACCTGCGTTTGGAGCCCTAAAACTCAGCCAAGCGAAAACTCAGAAAATCATGATGAGAGATTAATAGCGCGATTAGAGTCAAAAACGCATCAAGAAAAAGACTGCTGTAAAATTTGTAAAGCAGGCCCCTTTGTCTCCACTCAAGATAAAATTCTGCACGAGCAAACAAAAAAACACCGACTGATGCAGCAATACGAAGATCAATTTAACCAAGCGATTCTTTAAACTATTAATCACTAGAATATCCCGCTATTGATACCCTGCATGGTATTAACGCTTGTTGACCCGAATTACCATTATGCTCTGCAACCGTCACCGATATTGTATCTAAGAAAGATTCATCCTAATAACAATAATGACAGGTACAGATATGCTGAACTTAAAAAAATCATTCCAACATATAGCACTGGTTGCGTTTAGCAGCAGCCTATTAATCGGCTGTGGTGGCGAAAGCTCCTCGAACAATACGACTCAACTATCGCCAGAAGAAGACAACTGTTTTTGGGTTGGTCCTTACTCAAAAGACAATCCTGCTACCAATTTTGCTTATCCAGATAATGGTGCCCGTTATTGGCATGCCGGTTATGACATTCCTGCCGGAGCGACACTGAAATTAAACGGCCAATTTCCTTATGCCCGCTACATGGGGCTAAACAGTTATTATGGCGGTGATAAAAGCGCCATTAATTATGCAGCCCCCGTTCATTCCATCGCGGATGCGGCTATGCAGCCAAACACAGGCTCGATTAACCCGTTTATAGATGGTGCCAGCCGTAACAGCGAATTCCGCGACTACCAAGTGACGTTAGCTGCAGGCAATACCCCTGAAAACGTGCCGGCCAATACCTTATATGGCAACGCTCAAGGGGATGATAATACCGTGATCCTGTATCGCGTCTATGTACCCGATGCAGGCAAAGACATACAGGGCGGCGTATTACTACCTAAGCCAGAACTTACCCTAGAAAATGGCGAAGTATTAACTGGTACTGCAGCTTGTGACGCTCTAAAGGTTGATACCGACATTCTAGAAACCCCCTTCATTCCTGATGCCACCTATAACTTCCTACGCTCTACTGGCAATCCTGCACAAAATAACTTAAATGAAGATGGAAAAACCGTACGCTGGAAAGCCGCCTACAATTCCACTTATGCTAACCAATGCTCTTTCTTAAACCAATGCGAGAGTAATCCAGTACGCTTGGTGAATTGGTATGCCAATGAAGATAACCAATACCTTTCCGCCTTTATCGATCGCGAAATCAAACCGGTTGTTGTCATTCGCGGTAAGATCCCGAATGTTCCTACCACCCTTAATGGCGAAGCAACCTTCGATAATACTCAATCACAATTACGCTATTGGTCTATTTGCCAAAACGAATACTTCTCGCAAAAAGTGACCGAATGCCTATATGACGAGCAAGTGCACATTCAACCGGATGGTAAGTTCTTAATTGTTACGAGTTTATTAGAAGACAAGCCAAGCAACGCGACCAGCGAATGTGGTAATGGCTTTATTGAATGGTCAAAAGACGGTGATGGTTTTGCCATCAGAGAAGGTATGGAAAACAACAGTGGCGATGGCTTATTAGTCGTACGTAATATGCTGCCATCTGCAGGCTTTAACCAAGCCGTGCAAAATACAGCGACCCCAGGCGATGAGGCAAGCATTATGGGGGAATTCCTACCGACTGCTGAGTACTTTACTAAAGCCGAATTTGAAGCCTTAGGGTGCGATGCTTATAACAGCTTATAAACAGCGGCAATAAGGTAATAAATTAAAGCTGGGCAAACAAAGTTTGACCCAGCTTTATAATCTCTAACCTTCTAGCTGAACCTGGTACGATTCACCTTCAAATTCAATCACATCACCCGCCACAATCTGCTTACGCTTTTGTGTTTCAAACTCGCCATTCAACTTAACTTGGCCGTCTGCAATCGCCGCTTTCGCTTCAGCTCCACTGGCACGAAGACCTTCAAACTTAAGGATCTTATATAGCTCAACAGGCTCTTTATTGATAAATACTTGGTTCATCAGGTCTACTTCATAGGCAAAATAATAAGGCGCTAAAATACCATGAATCCCTAGAAATACCATATATTAAGGCTTACACTGGCAAGATAATAACAATTAATAACTCTTATAAGAAAAGCGGCCTCCCTATGGTGTCACGATTTATATATAGCAGCTTACTCTTCCTCTTTGCCATAGCATCGCAACTAAGCTTTGCGACTGAAGAAATTATCAAAGTTTATACGTATCACGATAAACCTCCGTATGTCATATTTGGCCAAGAATCGAATACCATACAAGCGGGCATCTACTTAGAATTGGTCAACCATCTTAATGCCAATAGCAGCGCCAATAACGATGGCCTACGTTATGAGTTATCTTTCTTACCTAGAGTACGCTTAGAAAGCCAATTAAAAACACAACAACTCGATGGTATCGTCATCGGAGTGAACCCGCTTTGGTTTGGTGATAGTACTAAACAAAAATACCTATGGAGTAATACTTTCATGGACGATAAAGATATTTTCTTAGTGAACAGTGATAGCACCATTGAGTTTCAACAAGCATCAGACCTTAAAGGCCTAACTATCGCACTGGGTAGAGGAACGTATTACAAAGGGATTAGCGAGTTAATTAAGCAAGGAAAGATTAAAGCAGCTTCCACTAATAGCAGCCAACAAAATCTTGATATGCTGGCTTATCAAAGAGCCGACATCACCATCATGAGTGAGCTCACCGCCAATTACTTCTTCAATAACGGTTACCCCAGAAGTTCATTCAAAATACTCACTAAACCACATGATACTTTTCAGCGTTCATTATTAATTCCTAAATCCCAAAGTCACTTATTAGTCTTTATCAATCGAGCTTTGAACAAACTCAATTTGAATAGCGATTGGTTGGTTGAATATGATAATTGGTTGGTCAGTATTTAATACCGAGATTTTCCTGAAACTTTATATTAGCTTTTATCCCAGGAGCAATAGTCATAACCCGAGAGAGTTCACCTCTACAGCTATAAAATTTCTATAAAATGACTATAAAGATTGTAAAACTCACTGTTGCCCCACCTTATTCAGACCATAATCGCCATCTTTCCTTAAATATCACTGCAGCCATTGAGAGTCATTAAACAAAAACTGTAAGATTCTAGTTCTATAGTACTAACAATGATAAAAACCACGTACTCCAAGGAAACATGATGAAAAAACTATTAATCGGCCTGATGGCCATCACCTGCCAACAAGCAATGGCGGCAAGTAGCCCAAGCGCAGTTGCCGAACTCGCAGCTCTAGACGTCGCACTGCCAGCGTTAATCGATATCAGTACGACACACCCTGTCTTTGATTTTGATGGCGACGGCTGTTTACCAAGCGCAGGTATTGGCCGTGATGGTCAGCAAAATCAAGGTCTCGATGTGGGAGGTGGTGTCGCCGAAAACTGCCGTGCAGATAACTTCTTAGAAACGTCGAACACACTGCACAGATACATGTGCCAAACCGTCGGTAGCGATGAGTTTTGTGCTCACTATTACGCCTTATACTTCATTAAAGATCAGACCGTTGATGGTCTAGGTGGTGGACATAAAAACGATTGGGAAAATGCCGCGGTTTGGACAAAAAATGGCGAAATGACTCACGGTAGCTACAGTTCTCACGGTGACCTATTCACCAAGCCTCTCGCTGAACTTCCTTTAGAAGCAGGTCACTTAAAAATTGTTTACCACAAAGATGGTGGTCTAACGCACGCTTTACGTTTTGCAAAGTCGAATGAAATTGCCGAGAACCCTTATGGCGCATTCGTTGTGCCACCCATTACCAGCTGGTACACACTGACTGGCGATAATGTAAGTAATCAAATCATGCGTGAAAAGTTAAATACGTATAACTATGGTTCTGCATCCATCGCAATGAAAGATAGCAACTTTCTAAATACCGTAAACGCTGATCGCCCTTCAGGGTATCCGCAGTTTACCCAACAAGATGTTGATAGCTCGCAATAAGTGTTACAACGAGCCTGTTGAATCAACATATTCGCAGGCTCATTCAAAACCCTGATGCTCATAAATAGATAAACAAAGACCCGTGAATACTACGAATAACTTAACCCTAAAATAGAAACGGCTAACCTTCTTTAGCCAACGCTAAAATCCTAGAAGCATCATAACCTTTAATAACTTCACCATTTATAAGCAATACAGGAATCCCCCTCCCACCTAAACTTTTATGCTGCTCATTACCCTCTTTTGATTTTTCAATATCGTATTCATAAAAGGGAATGTTATTACGATTCATTAACTCTCTGGCTTTTTTACAATAACCACACCAAGCGGTAGCATAGAGAATAACTTTGCCATCATGAGCGGCCGCGTAATCAGGTAAAGGATTAAAATGCTGATCGATCACATCCCATTTTTGATAGATAAGCAGGGCTAAGCACACCAATATAATTTTTTTCATTTAAAATCCCTTTAATTAAGGCGAACAACTAAGATGAACAATTAAGAAGAACAACTAAGATGAGACACCCCACCCACGGAAAAGAACTCCAGCGGCTTCAATCGATAGTACTTATCTTCAACCTCCTTCGACTGTTCAGCATAAGGCTGTGTCATCACGTCTTGTAGTTCTCGAACTAGAGTATAATCGCCCGCCGCGGCTTGCTGATACGCCGGCATAACAAACCACTCTCGTAAAATATACTTAGGGTTAACGAGCTTCATCTGCTTAGAGATTTCTTCATGAGAGCCATTCAATAACGACTTCCATTTTTCCAGCCACTCGCTCCAGCGCTTATCCTCTTCTTTTTCATCCCTCTTTTGAGGTTCAGAATCATTCGCCCTTTTAATGGTTAAACCTTGGTAAAAACTTTTCTTCAAAGGAGTAATATCATCGGGTATCGACGAAAGTTCACGGAAAAAGATCGTATAATCAATAGGTATTTGCGACATGAGCATTTCTAGCTCGCTCAGCAACTCGCTATACGCCGTACTAGTATTCGATTCCAGACTCAATGTCTGATCCAACCCCAGCTTAGCCATCCACATAGTTTCCAATTGCTTGTGCATCGCTTTTGGAAATTCATTTTGAATCTTGTCCAGTGCCGACAACTGATCTTGATGCGATGCCAGCAACGGGCGTAACGCCGAACAAAACATATCGAAATTACTTTGCGCAGCATTGGGCTGATTCATAAACGAGAAGTGCTGACCACCCCCCGTCCAAGGTTGGTAATAGGGGTTAAATACATCGCAAAAGCCGAAGGGGCCATAATCCAAGGTAAAACCACCAGCGGCGCAGTTATCGCTATTGAAATTACCCTGGCAGAAGCCAACTCGAATCCAATTCGCCACCAAAGACATTAACCGACTTTGAAACTCTTGCGCCAGTACAATCACCTTGTCAGCAAGACTGAGCTGCGGATCGACAACGTCAGCATATTCACGATCAATCAAATGCAGCACAATCTTCTCAAGCTCTGCCAGCGCATTCGGGTGTTCGTTCTTACGAGTACGACGAGCGAATAGCTCAAGCTGACCAATACGCAGAAACGACTGTGCGACACGGGTAGAAATAGCCACGGCTTCCGATACCATCCGATCGGGGTTTTCCGAATACGAGCCCTGCGAGTACCAAGGTCGCTGCACGGTCTCTGTTTTCGACACGTATAAACTCAAAGATCGAGATGTGGGTACAGCCAAAGCATGCATGTGCTCTTGAGCCAAGAACTCGCGAATACTCGAGCGCAAAACAGCGCGTCCATCCGCGCCGCGGCAATAAGGTGTGCGACCACCACCTTTCAACTGCATTTCCCAGCGTTGACCGTTAATAACCGCCTCAAGCACAGAAACTGCACGCCCGTCACCATACCCATTACCGGTTTGAAACGGGCACTGTTGAATGTATTCCGTGCCGTAGATTGAAAGCGCGTACCCCGTCGCCCAACCCACCTTACGCATCGGCTCTGGAACCTGAGATACATTGCCAGAAAACAAGCTAATGAAATCGGCAGACTCCGCCAAACTGTCAGCGAAGCCCAGCTCGGCAAAAAAGTGTCGGCTATGCGCTATATACTCGGGATTTTGGATAGGCGTAGGATTAACAGGAACATAATGACCCGAGAAGACTTGTCGCGGCTCATGATCGACACCGTTTTCAGTCGCATCAGGGTCGCAGTTCAGCGTATCCATAAGAGAGTAATCTGCTAACTTGGCCAGATCATTAAGGGTCGATATCGTCGAAGAGGTTTCTTGAGACAGTCGGTTTGTCATAGTGGCTAATACCAAGGCTCGTAAAGATAAATTCTATTACTGGGTATTTTACCCTGTTATGCGTGCAGATATCTGTATTTGTTAGTGCCGCAAATAGCTGTGAGCCAGTTTGTTCGCCCTCAGCTGCTTTGCTTAGTAGATTAGCCTTAACCCCAAAAACAGCCATGAGGGTCGTCCCATACAACTTGTAGAAGGGTTTCTAACTGATTACTAGTGCATTTTTCTTCGTAGAGCAGCCAGCTCAGATTTGCTCTTTGCCAGTATAGCTTCCATTGTTTATCTTTTTTTATATATGAAAGCTTTGCAGCGTATTTCTCAGTTCTAATTGATGGGTCATTCCACTTAGGGCGAACCTCTATTAAATAGAGAGTTTGATTCTCTAGCTTGTACTCTATTAATAGCTGATCTGGGGGATAGTTTTTATTCCTTTCAGAACAAAATTTCTTAGCTGATTTCTCAACTTTGAAAATCTCAAATTCGCTTATTGTCATGATTTATTTAGCGCTTTTATTGTGGAGGCGTGAAACGTAGCGAGGAACGAGTGAAGTATAACCGTCCCAGCTTCGCAGGCGTGCACACCAACTTATTGTTATAACTTGGTCAATCACCGCCAGCCCCTCCACTACTTGAACCACTATGGAAAGATTCACTATGTGAGCCAGAAGCTTCTTCTTTATGATTAGCTAACCCACTATGACGTAATGGTTTGTCCAGCACTAAATCTCTGAGCGGCCAAGGTATATAGAACCTATCAATTACTTCAGGCGAATGATCATTTACCAATTTTAATATAAGTGAAGCCCCAATGTATGGCAGTAAAATAACTATTAACATTTGTCCCCAACGCTGGATAGGTTCTAAATCTGGATCAAGAAATAAGCACAAAATTGATAGGACACTAACCCACAGCCAAAAAGATATAGCGATTATACCAACCAATATAAGCATGACTTCCATATTTAGATTATCCCTTTTTTTATAGCGCCTCGCTAAAGCGCGCGTATTTTTGCGTCGCCTTTCAGCGACTTGTTATGACTTTCGACCCATTTACCAATATTCTCTATTTGGGTCTCTAAGTCTTTCTTTAAATGAGGCGACTACTTGTCCAAGTATCATCGCACCAATCACAGCTATTATAGAGATTTCCTAGCCAATCAGGGTAGTAAGCAATGTTATCAGGCAGTCCTCTAGAAGCGCCCAAAAAACCACCATCAATTTTACCTACGACTCTACAAACATCCATTGGAGTAACTTCATCATTTAGATACTTGGAAGCTACTTTTATTAAGTGTTTAGCTGCCAAGATTTCAGCACTAATGGATTGTGGTGAAAAATCAGAACCCATTGCTCTAGACAATTTTAGAAGCAGGTCTTCAAATTGATATTTATCAGCGTCAAGTAATTCAAATATCTCTTCAGGAATATCATCATTATTTTCAATGTATGAGCAGGCCCATTTCTTGATCGATTCAAGATCAACTTGGTCATACCAACACTCAATTAATATTTCCTGATAATTTTTCATAATTCAATTTGAGTCATAACCAAGCTGTAGAAAAATTAGCTTTTAGGCAAGCAATTCCATCAACAGCCATTATTTAATTTATTTCTGATTCAC
>CAJVZR010000069.1 GCA_913019965.1 uncultured Oleispira sp. | reverse complement strand
AAGATACCAGAACGATCAGGGCGCCAATCATCTCCTAACTGCTCCATAAAACGCCAGGCACAATGCCAGTCTTGGCAAACGTTAGGTCTAGAGGCGTAAATTTTACAACCACCTTTCTCGACCATCTGTGAGCAAGCCTTATCCGCAGGCTTTTTAAATTCACCATCATCAATATGGAGTGCTTCACAACATACGGTGCACTCGCCACATTCACGACCGGATACTAGATGGGATTCTTGATTTTCACTCAATGGCTTCACTCAACGAATTTGCTTAACGGCATAATTTAGCGCGCATATTAACAGAAGGTCGACCTCAGGTGTTATTAAGTGTCCCTTATGGCACGTACTTGAGCCGAGCCAGTTCATGCTGTTTGAACCACGCAGGATCTTGAGTTTTGCAAAGACCCTGATCTTCACTATGGAAATCACATCCATGAGGGGTCATACGTGCTTTAATTTGCGCGATCAGCGAATTGTCCAATGAATGATCTAGAAACTCGCTATTTTTGAGCCTGATGGCCCAAGGTAAAGCAAACGGAGCAATCCAAGACGTGGTCGCAGAATTCAAAGGATAATAGCTCATCCCTAGAGCACCGGTTTGCATGGTTGGGCTGGCATTATAAGGGGCATCTCGCCCCCGACCGGTAAAACCAAAATTAATAAAAACATCTACGTATTCGCGGGAGTTATGCATCTCACTCGGCAACACTGGCGGCGGCAACGCACCGATGATTCCATCTATGGGTAATTTAGAATCCAGCGTTTGGTAATAGCCCACACGAATTCGATTACTAAAACTGGCGTCTGAATCCAGCACATGGGTATTAGGCGACACATTAAGCCCAGTCGATTGCACCGCCAATACCCCTGGTGTGTTAAACAGCACCTCATAATAAGGGCGCAGGCTACTCTCTAACTCTCGCAACTCGGCCAAACTCGGTTGTGGTTGCTCAGGACATTCCTGCCCCCACAAGGCGCTTATCGTTGATGTGGAGTCCCCCCCGGACCAGGATATATACTCAATACCATGCTGTTCGATAATGTCAGTTTTTATTTGCTCGGCTAATTGTGCAGAATGATCTCGCAGGCTATTAAAATCTAACGCACATAATAAGTCCGTACGACTACTCAGTATCTTGGGATTAGATAAATAAACGAAGCTAGCTTGAGGCAAATGCTCACTAAGTACTGAAAACGGAATCATGCCATGTCCTGCGGGATCCGTTGCCCCAAGAGATCGAATTCTATTTCCTAAAGGCTCCAACCAACCCGCATGAACGAACTCGTCCAGATTGTCGAATCGTTGCAGCATAGTTAGCTGATATTGAGGCAGTTCTATTTCGGGGTCATAAGCTAAGAGTTCCCCCGCAGGTGCGTGATACATCGCCTTAACTCGACTGCGCCGAGTAATACTCGCCATAAACTCCGCATGAACATCAATAAATAAAACGGTTTGATCGTCGGCCGTTTTTGCTTCTTGGTAGTGGCCATCGCTAAAACGTATTTTAACTTTTTGACACTCGGAGGAGCTAGCCTGTTCAGAACTACAATCCAGTTGCGATAATTCTTGCAAGCTCTGTTCGACTAGGGCCTGAACTTTTGCTTTTATAACTGGGTGAGCACCGGTATCAGGGTCGTTATCCACTGGAGAATTATTACTCTGGTCTCCAGATTCTCCACCGCAACCGGATAACATCATTAGGCAAATTAAAAAGCATCCCAAAACGCCTAGTCGTTTATTCATCATATTCCTTTGCAATAAACTAGTAATAAAAAACTACAAGCTTTTCAGCTTAACGTATATTTCCATCTCAAGAAATCCATCTGCACGCACATCATTCAAATAGTTTTCCAATAAGGGAAATTCATCAGGTTCAAAGCCACTATTAGGTAACCAATCTGAATAGATACTCATCTGGGCTTGCAGCGTTTCATCTGGACTGCCTTTATAATACAACACAGCATACTGACCAGCAGGGATTTCAGATTCTTTAAAAGGTAAGTTAATTGGCATATCGTCCGAAATAACAATAGATGCATCGTAACGACATTTGTCGATAGGCGTGACTGCGGGGTTATCAAACGCAAAGGCAAAGCGAGTTTGCTGTTCTGGGTTTATGCCATGATTAATCGCCCAGTCGATGAGCTTATCCCATGCGCCATAAATAGCTTCCGGCGCATAGCCGCCCTGAGAGGCAAAAGTACATACTCGCTGACGGCTCATTTTTCTAACTTCAATCTTCATATCATTACTCTCTAATTTAATATCATTAATCACGTCAGTTGTGATGCGATTAGGATACAAATCAGAAGGATGAAATTCTTTTCCGTACTTGCTAGAAATTTTTCCAATCTTGCTATCTTTGATTTTATCGGGATTTCTAATTTCCGAGGGACTGAAGCCAAAATGCAGTTTCACCGCTTTCGCAAAGTTAGCGCTGGATGAAAAGCCACTTTCTAAAGCCACTTGGGTAATAGAAAATTCCGGTTTGAAAATTAGTAAATTTACAGCGCATTCAAGTCTACGCCGAGCGATATACTCATTAACCGTTTCACCGATTATTGCGCTGAAAATACGGTGAAAGTGAAAGGCCGAAAAATGACTGATCTCAGCGACTTGTTGTAGAGATATTTTATTTCTCAAATTGGCATCGATATATTGTAAGACACGATCAATGCGAAGTTTGTACTCTTTATTCATTGCTACCACTATCAACACCTACCATTTGGCCGACATCAACAACTGCGTTAATGCCTGTAGCCCTTTGCCTTTATTGCTGATTTTCCAAGCTATAAAATATTCGTGATTACTGACATTGGCAAGCTTAAGCTCAGTCAATTTCCCATTGTCTAAATAGCATTGAATGCGCTGCCGTGGTACATGGCCAATACCAATTCCAGCGATTATCGCTTCCACTTTTTGATCCATATTCTGCACATAAAAATTCTGCACTGCAGAGCCCTGCTCCGCCATACCAAGCCCTGCACTACGAGAAATTTCATGAAGTGAAGTATCGTGAGTAATAATACGCCTTAACTTAGGCAATATTTCTGCAAGTGCTTCTGAGTCCTTAGCTAGACCAGAATATTGATTGCAGGCGGCAATTACCGGTACAAGATCACTGCCACCAATGGGTACTGCTCGAAAACCTTTTTGTAACGGCACAGGCCCGGGGACGCCGACGAGTAACTCTACACGATCTTGATCCAATGCTTCCCAGCCGCCATTAAGTACACTTTCCTGTAAGTCAATTTCGACATTGCCATGTGCGGCTAAAAAGTCTGCCAGAACGCCAAAGAACAAGGATGAATCCAAAGTCGACTCCATCGCAATCCGTATTTTAGGCTCCCACCCCGTGGCAACCTCTTTCGCACTATTGGCTAAGCGAGACGTGGCTAGCAGAATGTTACGTCCTTCTTCGAGTATCAATTGACCCGCAGGGGTTAATACCGAACGCCTCCCTTGGCGCTGAAATAAAGCAATATCAAGCTGTTCTTCCAACTTCTGCACCGCATAGGAGACTGCCGAAGTGGCTTTATTCAGCTCTTCAGAAGCTTTCGCATAACTTCCACGCCGATCAATAGCATCCAAGGTCTCTAATACTTCGATTGTGATAGGATTTCTAGTAGTCATCACTCTCATCAACTGTTCTAATTTTTAGATCATTCTAAACAATAATAGCCTCTTATTGGAAACTAATTAGGGCTATACACTGAGTACATCAAATAGAGAAACGTATCAGCACTCGACATTAGAGGAACAAAAGCATGGGTTTAATTCAAAATGGGCAATGGGTTGATCAGTGGTATGACACCAAAAGCAGTGGTGGTGAATATCGCCGCCAAGATAGCCGCTTCAGAAGCTGGCTAACGTCAGATGGCCAAACAGGCCCGAACGGAGAAACTGGCTTTAAAGCCGAAAAAGGTCGTTACCATTTATACGTTTCCTTGGCGTGTCCTTGGGCTCACAGAACATTGATTTTTCGTCAACTGAAAAACTTGCAAGAGTATATTGATGTCACTGTGGTTGATGCGATTATGCTAGAAAACGGTTGGCAGTTTTCTAACGAACCCCTGTACGATTTTGACTTTGCTTATCAGCTGTATTTAAAAGCCGATAGCCAATACGAAGGTCGCGTTACTGTGCCTATTTTATGGGATAAGAAAACAGAAACGATTGTGAGCAATGAGTCGTCTGAAATTATTCGTATGTTTAATTCTGCCTTTAATCATCTAACCGGAAATGAAGACGATTATTACCCAGCAGAATTGCACGAAAAAATTGATGCGGTGAATGATCGAGTTTACGACAGCATTAATAACGGTGTTTATCGCGCAGGGTTTGCGACGACCCAAGAAGCTTATGAAAAAGCCTTCCATCAACTATTCGGTGCCCTCGACTGGGTTGAAGGGTTATTGACTAATCAGCGCTACCTAACCGGTGAAAGATTAACTGAAGCCGACTGGCGTTTATTTACAACGTTAATTCGATTTGATGCGGTGTACTTTGGCCACTTTAAAACCAATAAAAGATTACTCTCAAGCTACCCTGCCATTAGTGGCTTTGTACGCGAGCTATATCAAGTACCAGGAGTTGCGGGCACAGTGGATTTTGAACATATCAAAACCCACTATTACGCCAGCCACTTAACCATTAATCCAACAGGAATCATTCCATTAGGCCCTGAGCAAGATTTTAATCTAGCCCACGGTCGCGATGCACTAGCAAAGTACTAGGCGAGGAGTCAGCATGTTTTATTACCGAGCCGCTGAATCCCGCGGCAAGGCCAACTTCGGTTGGTTACAGAGCCAACATACCTTTTCTTTTGGCGAGTATTACGATGGCGATCACATGGGGATATCAACACTCAGAGTGATCAATGATGATGTGGTTGCCCCAGGGGCGGGTTTTGGCAATCATGGCCATCGCGATATGGAAATTATTTCCTATATCTTAGAAGGTTCAATCGAACATAAAGATAGCATGGGAAACCAATTCACCGTTCCTGCGGGTGAAGTGCAACGTATGAGTGCCGGTACCGGCATTATGCATTCAGAATTTAATGCGTCGAAAACCGAGCCATTAAAATTTTTACAAATTTGGATTACGCCCAATGTCACGGGTATTAAACCCAGCTATGAGCAAATGCCCATTGTGCAGTCTTCAACCATGACGGCCTTGGTAACCCCTGATGGACGTGATGGCAGTTTAAGCATTCATCAAGATGCCAGTATCTATCGCTTAAAGCTCACAGCGGGTGAAAGTTATGAATTGGCAGCGCTAGCGAAAGAGGAAAACGAACGAGTGGGTTATTTGCATGTTGTTGAAGGCAGCTCGGTCAATATTGGCACAGGTTTGAAAGCGGGAGATGGTCTTGGCATTATAAAAGATCAGCTCAAGCTTACCGCTGGTGATGACGGCTTGGTTGCGCTTTGGTTTGACCTGCCTTCTGAACAGTAAATTTCGAAATAATAATTATGAATACCACTGAACATCTAAGCCTACTTTCAGCTAGCCCCTTATTATGGGGACTGGCAATAGTTGGTGTTCTATTAACCGGCATTTCAAAATCCGGCTTTGCTGGCGGTGCAGGGGTTATCGCTGTGCCGCTGTTATCGTTGGTAATTCCAGTGCCTGTTGCCGCCACCTTGATGTTGCCACTACTACTGGTAATGGATGCGAAGTCTCTAAATTATTATTGGCGCTCAGTGCAATGGCAGGAATTAAAAGTAATCGCCCCTGCTGCATTAACCGGCATCATCGCCGGTGGTTATTTATTAGGAAAACTGCCCAGTAATTTATTGCACGTTTTACTCGGAGTTTTTTGTATAGTATTTGCTTTGTGGAAAAAGCTAACACCCTTATTGGCCCGTATACCTTATGCGGGGATTATTTGGGGAATGGTTTCGGGGCTAACCAGCACCCTACTGCATTCTGGTGGCCCACCGATCAATATTTATTTAGCGACGCGCCAATTGCCTAAACGCAATTGGCTAGCTACCGCTGCTGTCTTTTTTGCCATGATGAATTTGGTTAAAATAATTCCTTATACGCTAACCGATCAATGGCAAACCGACGCGCTAATTTCTGAATTATTAATCATCGATATTATTCTATTACCGATTAGCCTCATCGGCGTATGGCTAGGTTATATTTTACAACTGCGGATCAGCGAAGCGCATTTCATGTCAGCGTGTAAGGGCTTGCTGTTTCTTTCTGGCCTCGCCTTACTGGCTAATGGCTAACATTAGTTATTAGCACTAGTTATTAGCGCTAGCTTTAGCAAAAAAGTGTTTTACCAACTGATAAAAACGGGTGATATGAATCGGCTTTTCACCTTGAAAACGATGCACCATATAAAATGGCCACTGGCGACCTTGGTGCGAAGGCAAGACTCTCACTAAACGGCCATTGGCCAATGCGGTTTGCAAAACAAATTCCGGTAGCAGCGCAACGCCCATATCGTTGATCACCATTTCTAATACGGTTGGTAAGGTATTAGTATGGGCGCAAAAATGAACATCCAGATTCAGCTGATCACTGAGTTTAGAATTTTTAAACAGTTTCACAGATTCGTTTTGCCAAGGTGCGGCTATCCAGCGCTGCTTAGCGAGATCATCAAGGTTTTTTATACTGCCGTTTTTTTGAAGGTAGGCAGGGCTAGCGCAAATGATTTCGCCAACATTACCCACAGGTAAAGCGCGATAAGAACTGTCTTTTAATTCACCGGTATACAGAGCGACATCCAAATTATCTTGAATTAAATCTCGCGACTCATCAGTAACCACGAGTTTAGGTTCGATTAATGGAAATTCAATACACAGCTGGTTTAGCGCGGGTATCACGATATCTCTTTCACACGAATGCGGAATGGTTAAAGCAAAAATTCCCGATGGGGTTTCTTTGCTGCTATTGAGCTCTTCAAACGCGAGATTCACCTGATCTTGTAATAGCTCGCTACGCTGCAATAACTTTTCCCCAGCAGCGGTTAGCGACATGCCTCGGGTATGGCGTGAAAGCAGTTGCTGACCAATATGCTCTTCTAAACGCTTGATCTGCTGACTTATCGCCGATTTGCTCATCCCCAACTGCTTAGCCGCTAAGGTAAAGGATTCTTGCTTAGCCACTTCGGCGAACGCTAATAATGCTGGCAACATTTTAATATTATTCATGCCTACCATTGTCCATATAATTAAACAATCAGTCCATTTTTTGTCTATTGTCGCTTATATATAATTCTCTTAATCTGTATCCACACTAACAAGTTAGCCAACAAACCTGCTAATAAACCTGCTAATAAAGAAGAGAGATATCCCATGAGCGCATTAATCATTGTTGATTTGACCCCAATCGATAAAGAAAGATTGAGCACCTACAGTGCCCTAGCCGCAGAAACCTTATTGCCTTTTTCAGGTGAATTTTTAGCCAAAGGGCCCATTGAAACTTTACACGGTGGCTCGGCATTTCAAACCAAGGTCGTGATTCAGTTTCCAGATAAAGAGAGTGCACAAAACTGGTACGCGTCTGAAGCTTATCAAAAAATAATTCCAACCCGTGATCAAGGCATGAACAGCCAGTTCCACTTGATCGGTTAATCTATTTATAGATCTCTATTAAACAAGGTAAACATCATGACAGCTTATATTTTTTAAAGCCCAACACTCTAGCGACAGCAGCTGATGCACAGTAGCCATTCTCACTAAGGCCAAAGAGCAAGCCGGCTTCTTGCCAAACATGTACAGTACAATAGGAAATGTTCCTGCCTTTTTAGATACTTAACCTCAGCTAAAAAAGAACGAAAAGACAGAATGCAGGAACATTTAGACATAGTATCAGCACCCCTGAACTTACATAATAATCACTGCCTTACATTACCAGCTACCGCGCTAGAGATTAACTATGTCAAAAAAAGAATACTCATTGGTAATCCAGCCATCAATCAAGGAACAAACATTTTCATTATATTACTACGATGGCTGCCCATTTTGCCATATACCGCTAAAGGCTCTTGAACAGATTACTAAAGATTCAGGGGCAACAGACGGTCTAGGGAAAGTGCTAGAAATAGAGCTACGCCATATCCGTCGTCAGCCTCAATACCGTACTGAGCTGATCAAGCAAGGAGGAAAACCTCAGGTTCCATGCCTGCGTATCGACAATAAAAATGGGGCAACTAACTGGCTATATGAATCACGAGACATTATTCAATATCTTCGCTCAAGCTAACGTTTTTTTCGTAAGGAACCTGGCGTAAACTGAAAAAAACGTTTGAAAGCTTTTTGAAAGGCACTTTCCGACTGGTAACCCACTTCTTCTGCTATCGTCATCATCGATTTTTGACTATGCTGCAATTTTTCTCTGGCTTGCATCATGCGCCACTTAAAAACGTACTTCATCGGAGGTAGACCCACCAGCAGGTTAAACTTGCTATAAAACGATGAACGCGATACCCCTATTTCGGCAGCTAGCAATTCTACCGTCCACTCTTTCTCAGGATTGCTATGAATTAACTTCAGCGCTTGAGAAATATGCTTATCCAGCAAAGCAGCAAAGAATCCCAATTGATGGTCTTCTTGTTGAGCATAAGCACGAATAATCTGAATAAAAAGAATTTCGGTATATTTATCGACAAGTACTTCACTGCCCGGCGAGTCATTTTGAGTTTCAGCGATAATTTGCTTAATGATGTTATCCAGCCAATAGAAATCCGTTCTTATCTTAGGGGTTATGTGTATCAGCTCAGGCAGGTGATCAATAAATGGATGGGATAACGATTGGTCAAATTCAACATAACCACAGATAATATTAATACTCTGCTGATCACCCGCAAACAGGTTATTTCCTGCTTGATGCGCTTTTACAACATCACTGCCATCAAGACATATTCCACTGGCCTGATCAGAAATTCGATGAGGACTGCCTTTGGGAAATAAAACGATATCTCCGGCATTCAGTTTTATTGCTTCATCACTGTTGGCTAAGGTTAACCAAGCTTCGCCATCAACAACTAGATGAAATGAGGCTTTCTTATCTTGCTCTAATGCCATTCCCCAAGGAGAGCAAAAACAGGTATTAAAGTAGACGCTTCCATTTAATCGGATTGCTCGAAGTACTTCCGCAAAAACATCCATAACACAACCTCAAGTAATAACTAAATATAAAATTGAATAGACAGACCTTTTTATCGAACGATCTGACATTAACAACAAGCCTCGTTTTACCAATAATAACATCATGGACGCAAGCCATAACATACTTAAATTATGAGGTTTTACTATGCTAAAAATTAAACAGACTTTGATTGCAGTAGCGATAGGTTTTGGAACATTATCCGCTTCCGTTTCGGCTGACCTGCCTGATCCTGGTGTAACCTTTACTAAAGGCCAAACTGCCATTGTGATCACAGATCCACAAAATGATTTTTTAAGTCCTAAGGGTGTCACTTGGGGGTTAGTCGGAAAAAGTGTTACAAAAAATAATACCGTCGAAAATATAGAAACTTTATTCAAAATTGCTGATAGCAAAGATATTCCCGTCTTTGTTTCTCCTCACTATTACTTCCCTCATGACCATCAATGGGAGCATGGTGGCGCATTAGAGGTAGCCATGCATAAAATGGGTATGTTCGATAGAAAAGATGCTCTAAGCACAGAGGGCTTTGAGGGTTCAGGTGCCGATTGGTTAGCTCGCTATAAGCCTTATATTAATAACGGCAAGACGATCATCAGCAGCCCACACAAAGTTTATGGCCCAGAAACCAACGATATGATTTTACAGTTGCGTAAACGCGGTATCGATAAAATTATTCTCGCAGGTATGTCAGCCAACTTATGTACTGAGTCTCACATGCGAGAGTTTATGGAACAAGGGTTTGAAGTGCAGGTTGTTTCTGATGCCACCGCTGCAGCGCAGCTACCCGGCATGGATGGTTACAAAGCGGCCATGGTTAACTTTAGAATGATTGCTAATGCTGTAAGAACGACAGAAGAAACGGTTAAGCAATTGAATAAAGAACTATAAATATAGCATCAGCGTTGAGGCCAGTATTACAGTGCTGCCTCAACGTTCACCATCGTTATTTTTACTGCTCTATCTCTAGTTGAAGTTCCTGCAAGGATTGCATAATCGCCATAAACTTCTGACCAAAATCCGTTACCTCATATTCAACTCGCGGTGGAATTTCTGGGTAAGATATTTTTTCAAGAATACCAAATTCAAGATTTTTACGCAGACACTGGTTTAATACTTTTGTCGTTAAGCCCTCTACCGACCTCACCATTTCTCCAGGACGATTAATATCATTGGCTAATAGCTGATAAACGGTTAAAGACCATTTACAACCGACGATGGTTTCTACCATCGCTGCACCTTTTCCCGGCCCAGCTACTCTTGAAAATATCTTATCTTCGCTACTCATATTAACTTGTTACCAAATTTTCAATTCAGGTGATGTAGATAGATTGTCCTTCATATTCGGCTAAATTAATACCGTCATGTCTTATTCGTCACAATAATAGAGTGTCTTATTCAACGACATAAATTATTTATAATTATTTTTCCTAAACAATTCATAAAGATGTACCAAAAAGTACCTACCCTACCGCTTTGTGCTTACTTTTCCGTGAACAAACCTAAGCCTAATATGGCCTCACTGCTTAACCACAGCACAGTTAATCAATTTAAACAGATATAAGATAACCTTAGGAATAGATCATGAACTTTAATCATACAGGCAAAGCTTTAATTATTGGCGGCACCAGTGGTATGGGTCTTGAAACAGCCAAGCACCTTATTAACAATCACCTAGACGTCATTATTGTGGGTAATAATGTAGACAAATTAAATCGGGCAGTTTCTGAACTACAGACTTTAGCGACAGACAGCCAAGTAACAGGTTTTCAGACCAACCTTTATAATAATATCAGTGTGCAAAAACTGGTAGATCATATTAATTCTAGCGACATTCAGATTAGCTATTTGGTGAATGCCGCGGGTTACTTCAGCCCGAAAGCCTTTATTGAGCACAGCAGTGATGACTACAATACGTATCTGGATTTGAACAAAGCGACCTTTGTTATATCACAAGCGGTTGCACAGAATATGATTCGCCATAAGCAAGGTGGAAATATTGTTAATATTGGCTCTATGTGGGCAAAGCAAGCAATTAAAGCAACACCTTCTTCTGCCTACTCTATGGCTAAGGCGGGCTTACACGCCTTGACTCAACATATGGCGATGGAACTTGCTGAGTTTAATATTCGTGTTAATGCGGTTTCGCCCGCCGTGGTTAAAACGCCTATTTATGAAGCCTTTATCGATCCCAATGAGATGGATGAAGCACTGGCAGGCTTCAATGATTTTCATCCTATTGGCCGTATTGGTCAGCCACAAGATATCGCCAGCACCATCACGTTCCTTTTAAGTGATGATACTAGCTGGGCCACCGGCGCTATTTGGGATCTTGATGGTGGCGTGATAGCGGGAAGAAATTAAGCTAATTAGCGCCCACGTTTTAGGGCGTTTTTACTGAAATCACTTTCGGCTAAACCGGTTTGGAAATTGTAGTTATTCCATTGTAGCTCAGTTTCCTTACCCGTTTGGTGATTCACCATTTTAGAGGTATTAGCACGCCAGTATTTACCGAGATACAATTTAAAGTCTTGGTACGACAATGTTTTAAGTAATGATTTTTTACGATCATAAAACTCAACTTTCACGATTCGATATTCATCTTTATCGATCCAAACAATGCGTTTGCTATAACCCGAAGCTTTATCGGTCGGCACTTGTTCTACTTTGTAAGTATCCAGCTCAACCTGAGAAGATTGTAAAAACTCACCCGTTAACCTCTCTTCCCCTAAGTAGTTATAGCTGTATTTTTTTATTTCAAACGAGCTTAAATCTTCAAAAGAAAATTCAGACCCCATGAAAGGCCCAGACTTATTATTCGACGCGATACGCTTTACACGTTTCAATGATGGCAAGTATAACCATTGATCATCTGCCCCTACCGCATGGCTATAGCTCAAAAATGCAGTGCCTTTAACATCTCTTGGTTTGTTAAAAACAGTTAGGCTTTTATCACCATCATCCAACTGCTCTAACGTTTTCATTTTAACTTCACGCACGCTCTCTTGGCCTTGTGCATTACGCAATACCATCAACATATCGGCGGTAAAATCTTGCCAGCCTTGATCAACCGTTTTTGTTTTTAACGAGATTTCCATGCCTCTTTGAACAGCATCGGTAATCGCTTGGTTCTCTAAGTTTGCCAAAGATAGTTGGCTACCTAATGTGAGCGCTAATGCTGCGCTCAGTGCTTTTATTTTGCTTAACATATTCATTTCCTATTCTTTTTTAATTACTAGCGACTCTTTACCTTGTTCATCACTAGCGTTCAGGCAGCGCTTGTTTTTACGTCCACTTCTACTTGCTGCTCCGACTTCTTTTTGTCGAGTAGCATCAGTAGTGGTGGCAAGAATAAGAAATCAATAATCAAAGCAATCAAGATAGTAATTGCGGTTAATAGACCCATCTCACCATTTAATTTAAAGGTCGATTGCGCCAAGACGGTAAAGCCTGCTACCAGCACAAAAGTCGTGATCCATAACGCCGTTCCCACATGTCCAAAGGCATAATGAACCGCTTCTGTGGTACTGCTATTATTATTGCGACGAGCATGTAGGTACTTAGTTAAGAAGTGCACAGTATCGTCCACCACAATCCCCAAGGTCATACCAATCACCATGGACAAGCTCATACCGATTTGGCCATTGATAATGCCCCAGAATCCAAACGCGACGGCTGCTGGTAATAGATTCGGCAACAAGCTAATCAAACCATAGCGCCAGCTCTTCAGTGCCACACCTAAAATCAACGAGATAACGATCAAAGCAACCACAGTCCCAATTAAGCTACCGATAATACTTTTCTGACCGATGTGGGCGAACATGAAGCTTGGGCTCGCCATATCCAATTCATACTGAGGGGCATTCGTCGTGAACCAAGCTTTAATGCGATCACCCAGCTGAATCTGTTCTTCACTGGTTAAGTTTTTGAACGTTGCGATCATCTTAGTCGATGACTTATCCACATTAAGCTGGGTATTTAAATCCAAACCATAAGGCAGAGACATTTCGTATAACAATAAATACTGAGCCGTCATCTCTGGGCTTTCAGGTAGCTTGTACCAAGTTGGATCGTCACCGTGCATGTTTTTATTCAAACGCTTTAACGTATCCGTTAACGTATTCACATGATCAGTTTCTGGCTGAGCGCGTAACCAATCTGCCAAACCCGCGACAGCGTTTAAATAATCAGGGCTATTAATACCGTTGGAAGTACCCGACTTCACCGACATTTCCAAAATGGTCATGCCCGAAAGATTTTCTTGCATAAAATCCGTTGCGGTTCTGAAAGGTACGGTTTCGTCAAAGTACTTAACGAAATCGTCATTGATTTCATTTTTCGGAATGAACATGGTAAAACCGATAACGATCACGCTGACCAGTGGCAATAACAACTTACGCTTGGCGATTACAAAATCGGCGAGTTTAGCCATCATATTGTTCGACTTTCCGTTTTCACCCTTCTCCTGCACCTTCACACGAAGCGGTAATACGGTTAGTAACGCAGGGAAAATCGTAATCGAAAATACGAACGCTAAGATTGCACCCATAGCAACAATGTTACCTAGATCACGATATGGAGGAATTTCCGAGAAATTCATACTCAAGAAACCAATCGCTGTAGTAATACTGGTTAAAAAGATCGGTTTAAAGTTAAGCTCTAAACTCTTTCGAATCGCCGTTTGCTTGTCGGCGCCATGACGCATTTCATAAAAAGTAGACGCTAATACATGAATACAATCGGCGACTGCTAGCGTTAAAATAATCGTCGGGGCAGAAGCGGAAGCACCACTCAAGAAAAAGCCCATCCAACCGGCTAAGCCCATGGCACTAGCAATACTCATCACAATGACTAATACGGTCGCAAACGTTCCTGAAATAGTTTTTAACAAGAAGCCAATGGCGATGATTACGATTAAGAACATCAAAGGAACCAGAGTTGAACCATCTTCCATTGACGATTCAGCGAACGCATTATTCAACATCACCATGCCTGAAAGATGCACTTCACTGCCAGGGTTTTGCGCTTCAAAATCAGCTTGTAACTGACGAACCTGGCTAACCACTTGCGGAATTTCTGCCGCAGGGTCTAAACCCGGTAACTTGATCGCCACATCAATCACAGACACATGACCGCTTTTAGAAACGATCTTATCCACAAGCTGAGGCTCAAAAGTAGCTACTTGGCGAATGCGCTCCAAATCCAACGCCGATAAAGCCTCGGCATCCATCACCAAGTCTTCGACAATCATGTCGTCTTCTTCCGCATAGGTATATTGGAAGTTCGTTAGAGAATCGACACGGGTAGAGAAAGGAATCTGCCAGCTAAGTTCGGTCAGATTCTTAAGTGCGCCTAGATGCTGAGCGGTGAAAACCGTTTGCCCTTCTACTTCATCTTTGGGTGGCACGATAATAAAGCTGACATTATCACTCTTGCTATAGATCTTTTGCATGGACTCGTAAGCCACCAGCTCGGGATTTTCATCATCAAAGAAGATGCGGTAATCACTTTTGAAAACCAGCTTCTGCGCGCCCGATGCGGCAAAAAAGGCAAAGGCTAGAAAAGCCAGTATGACCAAGAAAGGTCGTTTAGCGACTAATTGAAATAGCGAATCTCTCATAAGTCCTCCTACTAAATTGAGTTTTTAGGGGTTAAAAAGGGGTTGTTAATCGCTAATATAAGGTATTCAGAAATGAACGATAACTGGCTATAATTGCATAACCCATTCCCATTTTTGGACACAATTAGTAAAGTGAGTGGAATAATCACTAGGAGAAAGGCAAGTGAAGGTATTTGAATGGGACGATCTGCGCATATTTTTGGCTATCTTAAGAGGCCGCTCAATCAATGCTGCGGCTAAGTTGTTAGGCAGTAGCCGCTCTACCGTCTCTCGTCGCTTGCAAGCGATGGAAGATCAACTCGATATCAAATTATTTGTGCGTAATAGCGAAGGCTTCTTTCTCACCGAGGTCGGTGAAGCCATGGTGGCAAGAGCTGAACGGGTAGAAAGTGAAATCCTCAGTATGGAACGAGAAGTTTTCGGCCGCGATGCAGCACTATCTGGGCCCATTCGCCTTTCGATCTTCCCCCATATCGCACAAACCATCATCATGCCGTATATCGCTGAGTTCGCTGCTATGTACCCAGACATAGAAATAGAAATCGATGCCAGCTTTGAAAAAGCTGATCTCGATAGGCGTAATGCGGATATTGCTATTCGTTTTCAACATGAGCCAGAAGAACACTTGATTGGTCATCGGCTACCCGATTTTGCTCGTGGGATTTACGCCACCCAAGAATACATAAACAGCCATATTTTCTCAGGGCCAGAAGCGAACGCCAAATGGGTGGGTTGGTCGACAAAAGAGAACGTAGCCCATTGGAACAGTGACACCCCTTTCAGTCACTGTAAGATCCACCACACAGTTAATGAACCTATGGCACACTTACAAGCGGTGAAGTCAGGCTTGGGGTTTTCCGATTTGATGTGCTTTATTGCGGACCAAGAGCCGAACCTAGTGAGAGTGCCAGAACAAGGGCCGCTGAGATTTAACCGCGCCTGGATAGTGAATCATCCAGATTTAGTGGCTACTGAACGAGTTAGGGTCTGTGTACGTTTTTTACATGATGCTTTGAATAAGCATGCTACGGAGATAACTGGGGATATTAGTAAGCTAGAAAATGAAGAGAAAGAATAAAAAGGTAAACAATTCCTTCTTATTCTTTTCAATAAAAGTTACTACTTAGTAACCATTATAGAGTTTTCAAAGGTTAATTCGTTTAAATCACTTGCAGTGTAACGATTAAAATTTCCTGCACTATCTTCAAGTCGAACATAATCTATGGCCCAGCTACCGGCCTCAGCCTCCAGGCCAAATTCTGAGCTAGTTACTGTAAGAGTTGCTGAGTTTTGTCCGCGAAGCTGCTCATACTCACTGAGATAAACAGTTGTACCTGAAGCACTCTTTAATACAATATCTACTCGACCAAAACCAGAAAGGCTATCCGTAACCGTAACGTTAAAGGAAACGGTCTCTTGCCCAGATATAATCGTAATTGAGTCTTCAACTATAGAAAAATCGCTGAGCGTGGGCTCTACAATATCACTATTAATGTTTTCTACTTGAAGACTAGTTGGTAGACCTAAAGTTTGAAGTTCGGCTGAATCATAAGCTTTATAGTTTCCAGCGCTATCTTCTAAACTTATAGAATCTATGCTCCAGCTTCCGGCCGCAGAAAATTGATTAAATGCTGATGAATTTAATGATAATGCATGAACTTTATCACCTAAAGAAGCCCCATATTCACTCAAATAAACTGTTTGCCAAGTTGAATTTCTCAATAAAATATCAACACGGGAAATTCCTGAAAGATTATCTGCTATCGTTAAGTTGAAGTTAACAACCTCATTACCCGTTTCAATTACTATTCTATCTGGCATATCAATCGCTAATAGTCTCGGCGCAAGAGTATCGGTATTGGTATCAAAACCATCAGGAATGGAGTCACCATTTTCATCGATAGGTGATTGAGTAATATCATTTGGGTTAGTATCCAGCCAAATTTCTATTCCATCAGAAAAACTGTCACTATCATTATCATCGGTAAAATCAACTGGGTTAGCTAACAGGGCTGTAGGTGTCGAGTTTGCATCTGTCGCATCGGTTCCATATTCGGCTTCAACAGCGTCGGTAAAACCATCACCATCAGTATCGAGAATAATAACCGTGAAAGGTGCAATTGAAATAGAGTCACTAGGGTTCGCATTAACATCATATGCCGTTATAGAACAATCATCATAAAACCCAGCATTCAGTGAGTCTAACTCAATGCGATTAACGCCATCTATAAAATTGAGTTCCGTTGAGCGGCAGCTACCACCCCAACCTATCATTCCGGCCTCATTACTGGTGAAGGTGAGAACTGGATTTTGAATATAGCTTTTTCCAATGCTGCTTATATTGCTAAGAATTGGGCCGCTAGTATCATTAACGGTAAAGCCAGAAACATTTAATTCACTTGAAATATTTCCAGCACTATCTTGAACAAATATTCTACAGTTATCATAAAAACCGGCAGCCAGTACATTAAAGGTGATCGTGTTTGTTCCTTCATTTGCCATCATTGTACTAGATGAGCAGGCCCCAACATAACTAATAGTACCCGCTTCAGAACTATTGAAAGAATAACTAGGAGTATAAGTATTCACGGCACCAATCATGGACGATTCAGATAAATCAGGGGCAGTAGTATCTTCATTACTCACATTATCTGAAAAGATAAATGTTCCCTGAATATGTTCACAGCCTGCAACTAAACTTTCTGCAGTCCTAAGACCTGCTTCATCCGGATAATAAACAGTATTTATTCTACTGATTTCGCCGCCAGGCATACGCTGACACGTACCTAAAGAAGTATCTCTTGAACAGCTACTTTCAATACCGCCAATACCAACAATTTGATTTTGTCCTGCTTGAGTAGAAGATATATATTCTGTACATGCAATAGCATCTTGCTGAGTAATATAAGTACGTTCAACAACAATTTCAGGCTCACTAGGGCCTGTATCTGGACCTGTTTCTGCAAAAATAAACGTTCCCTGAATATGTTCACAACCTGCTGCCAAACTTTCAGCGCTTCTAAGGCCATCTTCATCTGGGTAATACACAGTATTAATCGAGCTGATCTCACCACCAGGTATACGCTGGCAAGTTCCTAAAGATACCTCTCTAGCGCAGCGACCTTCAATACCACCAATACTAATAATTTGATTTTGTCCTGCTTGAGTAGAAGATACATATTCAGTACATGCAATAGCATCTTGCTGAGTAATATAAGTACGTTCAATTACAGTACCTGAATTTCCATCGATATTAGGGTCAGTAATGGTGAAACTGCCTTGTGATTGCTCACAAACAGCTTTTAAGCTTTGCACTGAGCTAGCACCGGCTGCATTCTTATAAAAGATCGTATTAAAGGTATAAGAATATTCAAATGAAGCTTGCTGGCATGACCCTAACGTTTCGGATTGTGAACAAAACCCTTCTGTTCCGCCTTGAGAGAGTATTTGATATTCATCATCTTGAGAGTATGCAGTGAATTCGATGCACGCTAGATCGTTATTAGACAGACTAAATGTACGAGGATTATACGACTGACCTTCAGATTCTGTACCTGAAGCACCACCACAGGCTGCCAATATGCTCGTTAATAGGGTAAGAAGGGATATACGAAAGAACATAAAAATTCCATTTCAATTAATTATTAAATTACTCAGGAGCAATTTTGCGCGGAATATAACAAATTCTAGCCATATGGTAAATGTAAGTTCTCTAAACGTTGATGTTAATTATTAATAGGCCTATTTATCATTTACCGCGAGCATAACCATTCGATAAACGACATGAGTAGAATTTTCTCGGCAATATTATTTTGATTCAGCAGCGCATTAACACCATTCTAGAGCCCTTCTTGTTGACAATTATGCGACTAAATAATAACCTTCCCGAACTTTGGAATCAGCCTCAGATAACGGACCTATTGTGCATATAATTAAAACTCTATTAGCAGTACTTACTCTTTCATTATCCTCATTCTGTTATTCTTATACTGACTTTTATGAAGTCACATTGTTTGATAACGTCGACAAACTTGATGACAATAAAGGTTGGTATATCGGCTCTTTATTTGGCAATGGTAAATACAATTATAACGGTGGAAGTGATGATGCTTTTGCTAGTGGTGGATACTAGGGGGTCAATTTTATTGAAGCTCTTGGATTAGAAAGCTCGATTGTTAGCACCAACGATGATACTAATGGGGTGAAGCACTCTTTCCTCGTATTTACCATTACGCCTAAAATTAATATTCAGTTTCATCGCCGCTTCTCTCTATACCTAAAAGGCGGCCTATCTCTATCGCATCAAACAGCTGACTTTGGCGGTGACGACATTCCTAGCTGGTCAGGCTCTATTCCAACCTATGGGCTGGGTGGTGAATTTAGAATCGTTGCAGGATTAGAAGCACGTTTATCTTATGATAAAATGAAAGGCAAGCTAGCATTTAATGAAACTTCATCTGATAGTACCTATACCGATTCTGAAATTGATCTAGACCTAATAACTTTAGGTATTCAATACCAATTTTAATTCTTCTTACAATCTGGTTTGATAAACTAGCTCTGATTTAATGCTAGCTAGTCAAATTACAATGCAATAAATAAAGCAGTAGCGGAAATTTCTGGCAACTGCTTTATCCCACCATTTTTGCTCATCACTAGTTTAAAATTCAATCGTTTACTCCTGATGCCATATTTTAATTCATTAGAAGCTCATTCTAATCTAATTAAATAATCTACACACAACGAGTCAGTATATCGTTCGCCATGGCTTCAATGAGCCTTTCTTCACGTCTATTGGAATCGCTAAACTAGCTAATCGATAGATCATAGGCAGAAGTAAGCATGATGAATAA
Organism: uncultured Oleispira sp.; assembly: GCA_913019965.1. Lineage (GTDB taxonomy): Bacteria > Pseudomonadota > Gammaproteobacteria > Pseudomonadales > Oceanobacteraceae > Oleispira. The sequence continues at coordinate 1,812 of CAJVZR010000069.1, read as the reverse complement.
ATCTTTTCCGACATTAATAACGTTATTCGGCGTATTGGCCTTATCAATAGCGCTACAAGGCTGTGGTGCAGATAACGATTCAATAAAGTCTGAAAGCAATCAAGAAAATCTAGAGGCCGGAGATAAGGATGTTAATACACTGCCAGCTAATGAGTTTGATCACACTGTATTATTAAAAGAAAACCAGCCAATTACTTCACCTTTAACGTCTTTAGGTACAGAGCTAGATGATCTCGGCTATGTGCTGCAATTACAATCTAATGGCTTCCCTAACATTATTAATAAAGTCACCCTAACTAACGGCGACATCATAACGAATCACTCAGAAATAGAAGAACTTTTTATTTTATTTATTGACCCTCAAACGGGAGAAGTTGAAATTAAAGTTAATAAAAATTTCGACTTTGAACTAAGTGCCAGTACCTATCAACTCGATATATCATTAGGTACCGAAAGCATTACCGTGCTGGTTAAACTATTCGATATTCAAACCGGCAGCGCTGAAGAACCCCTTAAAATAAGCAGTTACAATGAACTCAAGAGCTTCTTCAGTGGACAATATATGAGTGAAAATATTGGCCATGATGTCATTGAATTATCAAACCCTGACAGCAGTTCACATAATGTCGATAATCTACACATCCAATTAGACAGAGATATTGACGCCAGCAGTAGCGCTAATGACCCATGGGTAGGCCATGAACTTCATGGTGAATTTAATGGTGATTCCTACGTTATTAATAATTTAACCACCGCCATAGGAAAAGGTTTTATTAATAATCAAACGCGCTTCAAAATTGCACGCATAAAACATATAGGTTTTGTCGATGCTCAATTATCTGCGACATTAATTAGCTCTAGTGCTTATGGATCAGAGCTCAATACTGTTTTTGTTTCTGGCATTGTTAAAAGCACACACAGCTCATCCTTTAATTTCGCCCCTTTCCGTGTTGCTGGCGAATTCAATAAGGTCTATACCAATCTGCTTTACGACCTATCAAGTATCACCACATCATCAAATGGAAGGATTGAACTGAGCGCATTTTTAGGCAGTGCCAGCGCTCCAATCAATTTCCGTTCCGGCTATTCGAATGGCAGCATTCACATGAATAAGGAAGTAAGAATTAATACTAAGCTCAATGGACTATCAGCGGGATATCCAGACTTATCAGACTTCGGATATACCTTATTAAAGGATTCTCTCTTTTATTCGGCAATCGATTTTGAAGCCAGTGAAAATCAAGATGTCTATGGAAATAGAGCCTACGTTCAAGTGGGCGGGCTAGGGAATAGTTATATTGATTATCCGCAACAAACTGCTGAGGATTCTGCGTACAATTGGCGTTTCATTACCGATCGCAATATGACAGGGCGCTTGCAAGCAGTTGGCAACTCTCATCAAGATACCAATAATGATGGCCAAGCAAATGAAGATGGTATTGGCCCTGATTTGAGTTTTGCCGGTATGACCTCAACCGAGGCTCAATCTTCAGCATCTTATTCAGGTATTTGGACTAATAGCCAAAGTGTATTTGATATTACTGATGGCGAGTTCCCAGTTTTAAAAGGCATGCCTTATCCACATACTCCAGATGCTCATTGGATGAAAATTGAGTTTGCACAAGACCCTGGCATAGCCCATCAACGAGCAACCTTTAACGACCATTTAGCCGTGCCTTAATCCATTGTAAATAAGGGCCTCAAAGTTTGAGTCCCTTATTCGTTTTCGACATCGATTACATAGCCGCCGGATCAAAACCACGATCAAAGATTGCGGAATCGCTATCCGTATATTTTTGACGAATCTTAATC
>CAJVZR010000068.1 GCA_913019965.1 uncultured Oleispira sp. | reverse complement strand
GCACCTCTAAGTATGGGTGGCGCAGCTCCAGTAGCAGCGGTTCCAGCTGGCGCAGTCGGTGGTGGTGAACCACAGAGTGCTCCTCTTGCCGGTAACATCTGGAAAGTCCTTGTTCAGCCTGGTCAAGTAGTTGCCGAAGGTGATGTTGTTATCATCCTTGAAGCAATGAAAATGGAAACTGAGATTCGTGCACCTAAAGCAGGCACCATTGGTAGCATCGCTACTAATGAAGGCGCTACTGTTAAGGTTGGCGACACTCTGTATACCATCGCTTAAGGAGCTGATTCATGGAAAGCTTAATTAATCTTTGGCAGGACACTGGTTTTTACCAAATGACCCTTGGCCAATTGGCGATGATATCCATCGGTTGTTTATTGCTATTTTTAGCAATACACCCGAAGTTTCAATTTGAGCCTTTGCTTTTATTGCCTATCGCAATCGGTACTATTTTTGTAAATATCCCAGGTGCTGATTTTTATGCACCTGCGGTATACGCAGCAGATGGTCACCTAGATAGCCCAGCAGGTTTGCTGTACTACATTTACCATGCGGGAATTGAGACGGGTTTATTCCCGTTGATGATCTTCATGGGTGTTGGCGCAATGACGGATTTTGGTCCGTTATTAGCAAACCCTAAAACGTTATTGCTAGGTGCTGCAGCTCAGTTCGGTATCTTTGGTACGGTAGCGGGCGCAGTATTAGCGACAGACGCAGGCTTGATGGATTTCACTATTCAGCAAGCAGCGGCAATTGGTATTATCGGTGGTGCTGATGGCCCAACGTCTATCTTTATTGCTTCTAAGCTAGCGCCTGAACTATTAGGTGCTATTGCGGTAGCCGCTTATTCATACATGGCTTTGGTTCCTATGATCCAACCGCCTATTATGAAGCTGTTTACCAATGAAGAAGAACGTAAGATCGTTATGGTTCAGGCTCGCGAAGTGAGTCAATCTGAAAAGATCATGTTCCCAATCGTTGTGCTTGTTTTGGTAGCATTATGCCTACCTTCTGCAGCACCGCTATTAGGTATGTTCTGCTTCGGTAACCTGATGAAAGAATCTGGTGTAGTAGATCGTTTAAGCGATACTGTTCAGAATGCTTTGATCAACGTTGTAACTATCTTCTTGGGCCTAGGTGTTGGTTCTAAGATGAGTGCTGAGTCTTTCTTGAACTTCGATACACTCAGTATCTTAATTCTTGGTTTGACGGCATTCTGTGTAGGTACAGCAGCAGGCGTATTGATGGCCAAAGGCATGAACTTGGTCTTTAAAGAAAAAGTGAACCCTTTGATCGGTTCTGCAGGCGTATCGGCAGTACCGATGGCAGCTCGTGTATCGAACAAGGTTGGCCTTGAAGCGAACGGTCAGAACTTCTTATTAATGCACGCAATGGGTCCAAACGTTGCGGGTGTTATTGGTTCTGCAGTAGCAGCCGGTGTTATGATCAGCTTCCTAAGCTAGTCTGTTAAATTAGACGCTTAAGCGAGATCATCGCCAATAAAAAAACCGGCCTCATGGAAACATGAGAGCCGGTTTTTTTATGCCTATAATAATTTTTTAAAGCGTAAGTACTAAAAACAAGTGTATTGGTTTAGCCTATTTGTGTCGTTAAGGCAAGAAGAGTATGTAATTAATTATGGAGGAAATGTAAATTTATCGTTAACATGCACGCACTTATGTAAGTGCACTGTAAGCTAACTGTAAGATCTTGTTTTATTGGCGGGTTTTACGATCTAGGTAGTTTACTGAGCCATTTAACCAGTGGTGGAATCAGAAGTATGGTTAGTAGAAATTCGTCAGAGAGCATTGAATATAGCAAATCATGGTGGGTCATCGCTTTAATGAGCTTGATGATGATCATTGCCATTGCGGGTGCTAAGAACCTAACCTTCACCACAGACTTTAGAACCTATTTCAGTACAGATAATCCTCAATTGCAGGCTTTTGAACAACTAGAAGCCGACTTTAATAAACAAGACACCCTCGTACTCTTAGTTGAAATGGATGACGAAGGTCGCTCTGTTCTCAATCCGCAAGCACTGACGTTGATAGATTCCCTAACGCAATATGCTTGGCAGTTACCTTTTGCTCGAAGGGTCGATTCATTAACAAACTATCAGCGCTTGGAATCCATTGATGATGATCTATTTATCAATGACTTCATTTCAGCGGACACTTCGCTTGATGGTTCAAGTCTCAAGCAATTATCGCAATATATTCAGCAGCAGCCACGATTGGTCAATGCATTAATCAGTAAAGATGAATCGTTAGCTTTGGTTATTGTCAGTCTGACTTTGCCTAATGGTGATGAGCAAGCAACAAAGAGAATTGTTGCGGATGCTCGATTAATGCTAGATTCGCTTGAGCACAGCGGCATCAAAATCCAACTATTTGGCAGTACCGTTATTAACTTGGCGTTAGCCGAGGCGGTTGAAAGGGATATGGCGTTATTAATTCCTTTAAGCTATCTAATTATTTTTGCTGCGATTTTATTCTTGTCTCGCTCTTTATCCGGAACCCTATTAGCACTATTGATGACATTATTGAGTGTTGCAACGGTATTCGGTATCTATGGTTGGAGTGCTAAAGCATTAACCCCTGTTGTTGGTGCAGTTCCCTCAATGATCATGATCATAGTGATTGCCGATTGCATGCATATATTGGTGTCTTATCAACACTACTTGAAGCAAGGCTTACAGAAGCACGCTGCAATTTATGAAGCCGTGAAAATAAATTTAAAGCCCATTATTGTTACTTCAATAACCACGGCATTAGGGCTGTTATGCCTAAACTTTTCAGAATCACCACCTTATCGTGATTTAGGTAACTTAGTTGCCATGGCTGCGATCATCGCGGGGGTATTGGCGCTCACCTGGTTTCCTGCTTGCTTATTGGTATTACCAAAACCTAAGAATATTAACAAGCACGATCATACTCTTCTGGATAAGTACTTTACTCAGCTATCCAGCATGATTGTGCGTTACCCCGATCAGATTGTAGGTGTGTCCATCTTGGTCATTACTTTTGCCTTAGTCGGTATTATGCAGCTTGAGTTTAATGAACAGTGGCATGAATACTACGACGAGAGTTATGACGTTCGTAAGGCATTGGATACTCAGGATGAAAAACTCTATGGCATTAATTTTATTCACTATGTTATTGAAAGTGGTCAGCCTGAGGGTATATATGACGTTGAATATCAAAAGCAGCTCGACAAGCTGACAGGCTGGATTCAGCAACAACATAAGGTGGGTTATGTTGATTCTTTATCCCTGCAAGTGAAGGAACTCAATCAGAAGTTACAAGCGAATGATTTACAATCGTTTAAAATACCAGATTCTCGAGAGCTTATCGCACAATCATTATTAGTGTATGAGATGTCACTACCCTTAGGGATGGGAATGGAACAGTATATTAACATTGATCGTTCAGCGACACGCTTAACTGTGCATTTGCATAAGTCGACATCGAAAGAACTAACTCATCTTGAACACACAATTTTAGCTTATGTTGAAAAGAACCTGCCTGCGTTAAAAATTCACTCAGGTACTGGCCTAGATATGGTGTTCGCTAAAATCTCTGACAGCAATACTCTAAGTTTATTAAAAGGAACAGGATTAGCCCTAATCCTTATTTCCATGCTACTTATTGCCATTTTAAAATCCTGGCGGTTAGGATTTGTCAGTATCGTGCCTAATGTATTGCCTATTATTATCGCGTATGGAATCTGGGGTTTAACCTCAGGCAGAATTGATCTTGGGCTAAGTATTGTCGCCTGTATGAGTTTAGGTTTAGTCGTTGATGATACGGTTCACTTTTTAACGAAATATAAATTTGCCCGACAGCAACATAAAAGTATCGAGCAAGCCATTCAATATGCGTTCAGCACTGTGGGTGTTGCTATGCTTATTACGACAACAGTACTGGCCGCAGGCTTTTCATTATTAGCATTATCATCATTCTCGCCAACGCATGGGATGGGGGCATTATTGGCATTAACCGCCGTATTTGCTTTGATAATCGATTTTCTATTTTTACCTATTTTATTGATTAATTTCGATAAACGATAACTATCACAAACTTATTATGAGTGCTGGCCAAAGTAGTGAGCGCCGACTAACTGATAAACAAAGGAATATTTATGACAACTCAGTCAATCACTCTTACTGATCCTCTTACCAAGCGAATACTGGCTTGGATGGATGAGCGTTTCCCGTTTGCTAATGCACTATTATTTTTCATACTGTATTTAACCAGTGCTGCTGTGGCTCGTTCAGCGTTGGATGAAAATGTCAGTATTTCTTTTATTGATTTGATAAATTGCTTGATTACCTGGGGATTGTTTTTAGTTATTCGTGTATTCGATGAACATAAAGATTATGAAGAGGATGTGTTAAACCACCCACAGCGAGTATTACAAAGTGGCTTGATCACTTTGCAGCATTTAAAAGTATTAGCAGGTATCTCCATCGCGGCCCAACTTGCTTTCTCTTTTCATATTGATCAGTACACATTAGGTAGTGCGACTGTAAGTTGGTTGATTATGTTTGTCTATCTTTGCCTTATGGGAGCTGAATTTTTCTGCGGAGAGTGGTTAGAAAAGCGTTTAACGCTCTATGCTTTTTCTCACATGCTAATTATGCCATTGATCGTTTTATGGTTAGCTAATATCGCGGCGCCAAGTGACGATATCCAAAATGTATTAACTCCGGCGCTATATGTCATGATGCTACTAGCATTTGTTAGTGGCTTTTGCTTTGAAATTGCTCGTAAAACCCGTGGACCAGAAGAAGAGCGAGACACTGTTGATTCGTATTCTAAAATATTTGGTACTCAAGGGTCCGCTTATGTCGTAATGGCTTTGGTGACGGCAATGTTACTTAGTCAGGGATTGTTGTTAACTCTCTTAGGTGTTGAACATGTTTGGGCTTATGGCATTGCACTGGTTGGGGTTTATGCTCTTGCAATTAAACAAGTAGCCAGCTTTGTTAAAGCACCTAGTTTGAAAGGGCGAGAAAAAAATGAAGCTGCTGTTGCAGTGAATATGTTGGTTGGTTATATCGTCATTATTACCGCAGTACTTATCAATAACGGCATCGCATGGAGCATCATCTAATGACTCAGAATTTAAATAGTCACGCTACTCAACAGCTTGTTACCCAAGCTCGTCACTTATTTGCCACAGAACATGGGGCGAAAGTTGAAGTGCGTCATGATGATAATATTTGGCAAGCGGAAGCCGCCGATGTTTCTAAAGACCATCTATCAATCTTTTGCGAGCAATGCTCCCCGCTAGTTACGGATGAAAAAATTGATCTGGTGCAAGTTGAAATCTTCGGGCAAACGTTCGAATTTACTCAGTTGACCTTGATAAAGCGTGAGACAACAAAAGGGCGTAAAGTCCGCTTAGTTTTACGCAATGAAAAGGACGAAGAAACCAGCCGTTTATTATGGCAGCTAAGTTATGTACTGCGTCAGAATGGTAAGGCAGTTACCGATGTGAATTATGATGAATTCACACTGCCTAAAATTCCTGCCCGTGGCTTGTATACCGAAGATGCACGTTTAGAGCGTTTGCAGTATGTGCGTGATAATACGGAAGCGAAACTTGAGCGCGTAGCAGAAACAACTTTAGAAGCTAAAGCTTTAGTCAGTAATATTGAAGCGTTAGTAGGCTCTGTAGAAATTCCTGTGGGAATTGCTGGTCCTTTGCATATTAAAGGTGGCCATGCTGACGGTTTATTTTATGCGCCGATGGCAACAACTGAAGGTGCCTTGTTAGCCAGTGCAACCCGTGGTGCGACCGCTTTATCTCGTAGTGGTGGTGTTAATGTGCGAGTTATCGGGCAGCGTATGTTGCGGGTTCCTGTGTTTGTTCTGACAGACCTAAACTCAGCGTTATTTTTTGCTGAATGGGTTAAAGATCATTACTCAGAAATTGCTGAGCAAACTCGAAAATATTCTAACTATGCCAATCTTGTTGAAGTAAATACCGAATTGATGGGGCGTACCGTTCACGTTCAGTTTGTATATGAAACCGGTGATGCGGCGGGTCAAAATATGACGACCACCTGCACTTGGCAAGCTTGCCAATGGGTGATTGCTCAAATGCAGCAATTTGCAGGTATTGAATTCGAAAACTTCATGATTGAAGCGAACTTATCCAATGATAAGAAAGTAACTTATAACTCTTTCTTGAAAGGCCGAGGCGTTCGTGTTTTAGCGGAATGTTTATTAACTGACGACGTTTGTCAGAAAGTATTAAAAGTGACTCCAAAACAATTGTTCACGGCTTATAACCAGTTTATCGGGGGCAGTATTGCTTCTGGCATGATTGGTATGAATATTAATATTGCTAATGTTATCGGCGCAATATTTACCGCCACAGGACAAGACATTGCCTGTGTTCACGAATCCTCTATCGGCCAGTTATATCTAGAACTCACCGATGATAATGAAGTCTATGCCACTTTACGTCTACCAAGCTTGGTTGTTGGTAGTGTTGGTGGTGGTACTAGCCTTGCTCAACAAAAAGAATGCTTAGAGTTAATTGGCTGTGCAGGGCCGGGTTGCTCTCATAAATTAGCCGAAGTCATTGCAGGTTTCTGCTTGGCGCTAGATTTATCTACTCTATCTGCGATTGCCAGCGATCAATTTGCTCGAGCACATGAGAAGCTAGGGCGTAACCGTCCGGTTGAGTGGTTAAAGCTAGGGGATCTTAATGCTGATTTCTTTACTCGCGCCATGCAGTCTTATTATCAACGCCAAAACATTAATGTTGAAAATGTGCAGTCACTTCAATTAGACAGTAAAGGCAGCAGTATTATTACTGAGCTGACAGCGCATAAAATTAATAAACTGGTAGGCCACTACCCCTTCGACCTTAAGCTTGCAGGTTTGTCTGAAACTAAGAAGGTGATGGTTAAAGTAAAGCCGTTAGATGATGAAGTTATCTTAATGCTTAATAGCATGGCTTCTATGTGTGATGCACGTTTAGCTCATGCCTATAATGAATTTAAGAATGGTATTGGTTTTAAAGGCTGTCATAAGCGTGAACTTGCGGTCATGGCACAAACGGATGAGCGCTTTGTAAATAATGCTCCCGTTACTTACTTGGCTTGGCAAGATGAAAGTCGCGAAGCCTATGTTATCGTGCAAGAGCTAATGGAAAATATGGAACTGATGGACAGTGCAGATGATACATCTGCTTGGACTCAAGAACATATCCAGGTTGCTGTTCGCGGCATCGCAGAAGTGCACTCTATTTGGTATGAAAAAGAAGATGAGTTAGCCGAAAAAGATTGGATCATCGATGCGCCAACGTCTGCCAATATGGTTGAAAAGACGCGTCTGTGGGAAATGCTTGCAGCTCATTCTGCGGAAGAATTTCCAGAATGGTTCAGTGATAACGACCTAAATCGATTCCGTGATCGTTTATATAGCATGGAAGACTGGTATAGCGAAATAGATGCAATGCCAAAAACGCTTATTCATAATGATTTTAACCCGCGAAATATTGCCTTCCGTCGTCAAGCGCCTGTTAATAGCGAGGATAAGGGTGGGTTATCTTTATGCGCATACGACTGGGAATTAGCCACTGTTAATATTCCTCAGCATGATTTAGCTGAACTCTTGGTATTTACTCTGCAGCCTGACTTTAAGCCTGAAGATGTAGAGCTTTATATTGAGCAGCACCGTATCGAACTTGAGGTTTTAGTTGGACATAGCATCGATGCTAAACAATGGCGTCGAGGCTTTACACTAAGTCTTTGGGATTTGGTTATTAACCGCCTGCCTATGTATGCGATGGCGCATACCTTTAGACATTATGGCTTCATGGATCGTGTTCAAGCAACTTTCCGCAAGCTACTAGATAATGAAAATGCTCGTATGCTTGCTATGGAGGAAAAATAAATGACGACTAATTTATTTTTAACTTCAGCTGAAGCGGTAAAAATTGATGAAAACTTGCTAGGGGGTAAAGCTAAAAATTTAGCGTGGTTATCTCGCCAAGGTTTACCCGTTCCAAAGTGGTGGGTACTTACCACTGATTGCTTTGTTCAGCAGCTAGATGCATTAAATATAAAAAGCTGGGTGCAAGAAGAGCTGGCTAAACTAGGCACAGAAGACGGTGTAGTCGCTAATAGCACAGTCTCTAATGATGTTATCGCTCAAGTCGCGACTAATATTCAACAAGCGATTGGTGAAAAACCACTGATCGAAGAAGTGAAAACTATTCTACGTGCAACCTTGCCCGCTGAAATTATGAATAATACTTCATTAGCGATTCGTTCTTCTGTTGTAGGTGAGGATGCGGAAGGGGCTTCTTTTGCGGGGCAAATGGATTCTTATTTATACCAGCAGGGCGAAGAAGCGATATTTGCATCGATTATCAAAGTTATGCAAAGTGCTTTTAATCACCGCGCCCTCGCTTATCGCATTCATAAGGGGCTGGATGTAACCGATATTCGTGCTGCCATCATCATTCAAGAAATGGTTGATGCTGACGTCGCAGGGGTTATGTTTACGGCCAATCCCGCGACAGGTAATCGTCAACAAGCGATGATATCTTCGACTTGGGGTTGTGGTGAAGGCATTGTTTCCGGTGCCTGTAATACAGATGAAACTACGGTAGGCCTGTTTGATAATACAATTGAAACTCAAATCAATAACAAAGACACATCGTTTGTTTTTGATAAAACGTCATCTCATGGTGCTAAAGAAGTTGCTGTTGAAGCGAGTAAGCAAGACATTGCTTGTTTAGAGTCATCACAGGTTCTAGCGTTACGTGATTTAGGTTTGCAAGTCGCTAAAACCTATCAAGTTCCGCAAGACATTGAATGGTGCTTGAAAGACAATCAGTTTTACATCTTACAGGCTCGTCCTGTCACTATGTTACCCCCGTTAAATTCGGATCAAGATGATGTTGTCGTTTGGGATAACTCCAATATTCAAGAATCTTATTGTGGTGTAACGACACCTCTAACTTTTAGTTTCGCCAATAGAGCTTATAAAACGGTTTATGAGCAAACAATGAGATTGTTAGGAGTAAATGAAGCCACGGTACAAGCGAATCAAGGTATGTTGGAGAATATGCTTGGCTTAGTACATGGCCGCGTCTATTACAATATTAATAACTGGTATCGCGGATTACTTTTTCTTCCTTCCTTCAAGACCAATAAGTCGGATATGGAGCGAATGATGGGGTTAACCGACCCCGTTGATTTGATTCAAGACCAAGAGTTATCAACCAAAGATAAACTGAAGAAAATACCGCAAATCATGCGAGCGTTATTTGCAATGATGAGCCGTTTTCGCAAAATGGATAAACTTGTTTTCGATTTTCGTGCGCTTTTCCAGCAAGAATATCAATCGGTTAACCGACAGACCTTGCATACACTGACCATTGGTCAGTTGATATCCGAAAGCAGACGTTTGGATAAAGCTTTATTGGAAAACTGGACGACGCCTATCGTCAATGATTTCTACGTGATGATGATGAATGGCCGAGTGCATCGCTGGTTAGATAAAATATCCGTAGAAAACCCAGAGGTTGTACAAAACAACTTACTCTCTGGTGAAGAAGGTATTGAAAGTACAGAGCCGACGAAGTACTTGCTGAGAATGTGCGATTATCTGCGTAACAGTTCTGCTACCGAACAACTGGTATTGAATAATGACAATGATGTTTTGTTGGGGCTTATTCAAACTCAAGATGAAACATTTTATCAGCAATGTCAGCAGTACATCGAATTATACGGCGACCGTACAATGGGGGAGTTAAAACTTGAATCGATAACCCTACGTCAAGATTCATCCTTTATGTTTGCTATTTTAAAGAATTTCTTGGCTAAGCCAGATTTAACCTTAGAAACATTGGCTGAAAATGAAGCCAAGTTCCGTGGCGAAGCAGAAGAAGCCGTAATCCCAGTGATTAAGAAACAACTTGGTGGGCGTGCGCTAAAGAAATTCAATAAAGACCTGGCAGCATTACGAGATGCAATTCGCAATCGAGAAAATATGCGTTTAGCTCGTACTCGTATGTTCGGATTATATCGAGATATTTATGTCGAGATTGGTGAGCAGTTAGCATTCTATGGCAAACTAAATGAAGCACGAGATGTGTTTTATTTAACCTTAGAAGAGATCTATGCCTATAAAGATGGTCGCTCAGTACAAACTCATTTGCAGCCCTTGGTCGATTCTCGTAAAGAAGAATTTGCATCTTATGAAGCGGAAGATTTGCCTCATCATTTCTGGACGAAAGGAGCTGTATATTGCAATAACGAATTTGAGTATCCACATCAGAATGAAGATGTGGACTTAAATGCATCGCAACTAAAGGGAACGGGTTGTTACCCTGGTATTGTCGAAGAAAAAATTCGTTTAATTTTCTCGCCGGAAGATGAACTGAGTCTAGACGGTCAGATATTGTGTACTGTACGAACGGATCCAGGTTGGGCTCCTTTGTTTCCAACGGCAGGAGGTATCATTGTTGAGCGTGGTTCAACCTTATCTCACTCTGCGGTTGTTGCTCGAGAATTAGGTATTCCTGCTATTGTTGGTGTACCTGAGTTAACAAAGATATTGCAAGATCGAGAGCCTGTTCGTATGAATGGCACGACTGGAAAAATTGAACGCTTAGGTGTCGATCATGAGTAAACTTATTGATGATCTTTATCTGCCAGAATCGTTTTTTCAATTAACTAAAAAAATCTATCAAGGGGATCCGAACTGGATCCCTGAGAATGAGGAAAAGATACGCAATCAATTTTCGATAGAGAATAGTTATTTTGATCGCAGTACTGCAAAAGTCTTTGTTCATAACAAAGAAGCTCGCCTAGTTGGGTTTTATAACCCAGAGCTGAGTATCGAGGATGAATCTGTCGCCTATTTTGGTTTTTGGGAAACAGTGAATGATGCTGCTATTGCTTCATTATTATTTTCACAATTTGAACAGTGGGCTAAGGAGCAGGGGGCGAGCCGAGTCTATGGCCCTATTAACTTTTCCACCTACCAAAATAATCGCCTGCGAATCGATGCTTTCGAACAAGCACCTTTTATAGACGAGCCTTATAACCCAAGTTATTACCCAGAATTATTAGCTGGCCAAGGTTATGACATAAAATATAAATATTTGACGGGGATCAATCAAAACCTGCCAAATTTAGTGGAGCAATTGGCACCTTCTTTCGAAATGATGAAAAAGAAGTTGGACGGTGTTTTTCATTTCGAACCATTGAATGAAAAAGTTTGGCTCGAAAATTTAGAGAAATTGTACCCGCTCGTTGATTCTATCTTTAGTGAAAACTTTGCTTATACCCCAATTAGTTGGGAGAACTTTAAAGCTCAGTGTGGCGAAAGTTTTGCTAAAAAAATGTGCCCTAAAACCTCGATGCTCGTCCGAGATAATGACGGTGAAATAGCTGCATTCTTTATCACGTACCCTGATTACGGCAGTTTAGTAAATCAAGGAGGGCAGCAAGAGGGTGAGCTATTAAATAGTACCGACATCAGTTTTGACCAGCATTACCCTTTATTACAGCAGCCTAGGTTGCTATTAGCTAAAACCACAGGAATCGCACATAAATATCGAGCTTATGGGTTATTTCCATTAATGATCATGAAGATTTCTTCTGCTGCGCAAACCGATTACGAACATATGGCTGGAGCAATGGGGCGAGAAGACAACCCATCACTCAGTATCTATTATAAGTTAGTAGCGGATGGGAATAAGGATTTTGTGCCACGTAATTACGCTTTATATACTAAATCATTGATCGATATCGCAGGTATAGAGGAACAATAATATGGTTGATAATGGAAACTTTATCAGTCGTTTTATTCAAAATGCTGAGAATACTCCCGATAAAATAGCACTGCAGTTACCGCAGATGGATGGGCAAAATTGCTTGTCAGAAGCGTCTATTTCTTATGGCGAGTTGAGCAGCCTAATTGCAGCTTATAAGACATTGTGGCAAAAGAAAGGCTGGAAGGCGGGCGATCGAGTTATCGTCATACTAAAGCCGAGTAAAGAGCTCTATGCGATTGCAATGTCATTATTTTCGTTGGGAATTGTCGCTGTTTTCATTGATACCGGAATGGGCCGAAAGAAGATCCAAATGGCGATCCGTGATTCAAATGCGAGCGCTATTATTAGTATGAAAGCATTGATCAAGCTGTTCTGGTTGGTTCCTGCTCTTTGGCCACTGCAACGCTTTAGCATTGATGGTTCAGGGTTTGGTTATCGCAATATTATTGATCAAGTCAATGAAGTGATTTCCGAGCGGGCCAATACTAACGATACTCTAAAGGGCATAGAGCGCTCTAATACAGATCATGGGCTCATATCATTTACATCGGGTAGTACTGGCCGTCCTAAAGGCGCAGACAGAACACATTTTAGTTTAATTCAGCAGCATTTAGCGATTCGTGATCATTGGCCTGATGAAGTTGATGATATTGACTGCCCTTGTTTTCCGGTGATGGTATTGCATAACCTGAGCTGTGGTATGACCACCATTATGCCTAAGGTCGATCTAGCGCAGCCTTCGCAAGTAAATGCCGAGGTTGTCATTGGCCAGATTCGTCAGCATAAAATAACTCGCTTAAGTGGGGCGCCAGCCTATATTGCTGCTTTAGTAAACTATTTAAGCCAGCAACAAGAGGGTTTAAATACCGTCTCTGAGATTAAAAGTATTGTAGTCGGTGGGGCAACAGTTTCTAAAGCGTTAGCGCAAGGTATTAGACAAGCATTTCCTACAGCGGATGCAAGAATTGTTTATGGCTCTACGGAAGCAGAGCCCATTTCAGATGTCAGTTTGGATGAATACCTTGGCGAGCAAAAAGAAGGCTATTTAGTCGGCCATATTGCCTCACAAGTTGATTTATTAATTTCCAATGTCAGTGACCTTGACGAGCAAGGCAAAACGATCACGGAAGAAGTATTACTAGCCCGTGCCTGTCAGGTTGATGAGATAGGCGAGATTTTAGTCAGTGGCCATCATGTATTAAAACAATATATCGATAACCCCAGTGCCAATCGCGAAAATAAAATACCTCGTAAGAATGTCGAAGCGACCAAATCAGTTTGGCACCGCACTGGAGATTGTGGCTACCAAGATAGCCAAGGTCGATTATGGTTAAGTGGTCGAATAAAAGACGTTATTCGCATTAATGGCCAGACTCTCCAGCCTTATCCCATTGAGCAAAAGCTCGATCAGGAGAAAGGTATTCAGCGATCTTCAGTTATTCATTATGAAGGTGAGGTGTATTTATTTGTGCAACCTAGCCAAAAGAAGACCGCTTCTTCCGTAATTGAAAGTATTACTCGCATTGCGTCAGATCATCTTTCGGATCTAGGTATTAAGCACATTCGATATATTGAAATTGAAAAGATGCCTGTGGATGGTCGCCATAATAGTAAGATTGATCGCCCATTATTACGTGAATCCTTGGTGGGTAATAAAGCCCATAAAAGTCAATTAGTAGCGCTCTAACGGCTGTGAATAAAATGATTGGAAAAGATAAGTCTCATGTTGAATAAAAAAATTCCGTTTATCATTAAATTGAATCGAGTGGATTTAATTACCCTCTCCAGTGTTTTAACGACCTTTATCGCGATGATGTATGCGATAGAGGGTCATTTATACTTTGCCATGGCGTTGCTTTTCTTAGCCATGACGGCAGATGCGTTAGATGGCATGTTGGCACGGAAATGGGGGCTTGAACGTGAGTTCGGTCGTTACCTTGATGGCTTCATGGATGTGCTTATCTATCTAGTAGTCCCGAGTATCATTATGTTGCAGTGGCAATTTGATGGCTATTGGTCGCTGTTTATTTTATTGATGATTGCTTGTGGTTGTATTCGTTTATCGGTTTTTAACCAGGTGGGGAATATAGAAGAAGCAGAAGATGGCAGCCAGAAAAAACTGAGCTACATGGGGATGCCCGTTTTTTGGAGTGTCTTTATTCTGGCCGCAGTCATGATGCTAGAAAAGGTGATCGGTTTAGCGCTTGCCCATAGTGTATTAGCCCTCTGTTTAACGGCTTTTAGTTTTTATATGGTGGTTGATAAACCCTTTTTTAAATTCAGTTCATTAACTCAGATATTAGTTTTAACCCTAGGCGGCTTTGCGGTTTTTACGCTGTTTGCCTTGCAGCAATACGGCTTGCAATCGCCGGTGAACATTTTATTACTTGCGCTCTATCTGCAAATCCCAGTAGTGATTGGTGGTGTGATGCATATGGTGGTGGTTAAGCGAAACTATTTAAGTGCTTTAGTGATTCCCATTCATCAGGGCTGGTTTGGTGCAAATAAAACGTGGCGTGGAATGTTCGTTGTTCCTTTGCTGACAGCGTTCGGTGGACTCTGTATGTTCCCATTAGAGTGGCTTATGAACCAAGCCATAGGCACCAGTTTATTAGCCCAGTGGAATCTTGCATTATTAGGGCTGATCGCAGGTATCGGTTATGTATTAGCCGAGCTACCCAATTCATTTTTTAAGCGTCGAATTGGCGTGCAAGCTGGGGAAGTTCCTGAAGGTAAGAAATACTGGTTTATAGCCTTAGACCAGCTGGATTCTGCTTTTGGTGTTGCCATCGCATATTGGTTAATGCTGGGAATTTCTTTAGAAACGGCTTGGGTATATGTCATTAGCTTTCCAATAACCGCGTTATTAGTGAAACAGTGGTTATTTAATAAAAATCTAAAGTCATCGGCGGCTTAGTTTTAGCTAGGCGCTAATACAATTGCGACCATTCTCTTTTGCACGATAAAGAGCTTGGTCAGCACTTTTCATTACATCGCTGGGTCTTTGATCGACTTGGCGCTGCGCAATTCCAAAGCTTACGGTTACTTGAACTTGTGTGCTGCTATCTGCTGGGGATTTTCTTGATTTTTTATTGGCACTTTTGCTCAAACTTTTAGGGCGCGTTTGCTTATCTCGTATCGTCAGGGGATAGTCCGCGATGCTCTGGCGAATTTTATCGATAAAAGGCTCGGCATCCTCTGTCGACTTACGTTTGAATAATAGAGTGAATTCTTCTCCACCATAGCGGAATGCTTTCCCTCCGCCGCGAACATTGGCTAATTCTTGTGCCACAATTCGCAAGACGTCATCGCCGGTATCATGGCCGTGGGTATCATTGAATTGTTTGAAATGATCAATATCGGCCATTACAACGCAATAATGTTTACCGCAATGTTTCAGCTCATTCATCAACGCTCGTCGCCCAGGTAAGCCCGTTAGTTCATCTAGAAAAGCGAGGTCGTGACTATTAAATAGCAGAGTCACCATCAGCGCTGTTGCCACTAAACTGGTGAATAAACTCGAAATACCGTTTTGTTCAAACCAAGCGCAAATCAATGCACTGGTGACCATGCTAGCTAATAAAACGCTGTGGCTGCGATCACGTTTTATTAAGGTATGTACAAATAATATCAATGTCGTGATGCTCAATACCAAGGTACTGGCTAAAGGCAAAAGCCAATGGCTTAGCAAGTGTTCCGAGTTATGACCAAATGGCTGCAGCGATAAGTACTGGCTTAATAGCTGAGGGTAGTTATCGACATACTGAACCAAAAGATAGCCCGACAATAACTCTAAGCTAAAGATAGCGGCGAGCAGAAAGCCAATAGGGGATATTAGTTTACGTTCAGGCAGCCAGTAGATAATAAAAAAGTTCAATGGCCAGTAAAGACTCAGTAAGGTGAAAAAGGCACGTACCTGATCTTGCTCTAAGGGGGCTTGTAGCTGAGTTTGAATAATGGCGTAACCCAGTAATAAATTCCCCGCAGCCATCGCGATACGGCCCTGTACGAACTGTTGGCCAAGTAGAATAACCAGTATGGTGAGGCCATAGGGCACATACCTTAAAAGAATCTGATAGCTGTCTTCTAGGGTATGGATGGTTGGTAATAATAAAAGAGATGAAGCGATCAGACAGGCGGCAATAAGCCATGGGCGCAGAATGCCCAAGGAAACATGGCCTAATTGAACCAAGGCCGTTAAAAAAGAGGCTAAATAAGAAATAGACACCTGCATATGCTGAAATTTCGCTCCTTGAGACTTTAGTATCGGAGATTTTGACAGAATTACCAGTTACAGAGTGTAGGGGTTGGTTAGTTAAAGTAACTGGCTGTCGGGGGGAAGAGCAAAGAGCGGTTCACCACGGAGTACACGGAGGCGCTGCGCTACACGGAGGACAGCAAAGCATGAAAGCAAGGAGTTTAAAGAATAAATATAAGAAGTATGAAGTGCTCTCCGTAATGAAATATCTTTTAATGGCGCACAAAAAAGCCAGCGGGATAGCTGGCTTTTTATTAGCTCAGTAACGATCTAGCTAATCTTACCGGTTACGCGAGCACGTTTAGAGCCGACTTCAACCTCAGCTTGGTTCGCTAGCGCTTTCTCATCGAGATAATTATCCACGAGGTTCTTCACCGCAATGATCAAGCCCATCGCGACAAATGCACCAGGAGGAAGAATCGCGAATAAGAAATCTGGGTAATCATTAAAGATCACAATCTGCCAGTTCACCGCCATTTCACCAAAGATTAAATCCATGTTGGTGAATAGGGTGCCTTGGCCGATGACTTCTCGTACAACACCTAACAGAATCAAGACGACAGTGAAGCCTAGTCCCATCGTTAAACCATCAACGGCGGATGGAATTAAACCGTTTTTGCAGGCAAATGCATCGGCGCGACCTAGAATGGCACAGTTGGTTACGATCAGAGGAATGAAAATCCCCAAAATTTGATACAGCTCGTAGGTTAATGCCTGCATCACTAATTCGGTCACGGTCACAAACGAAGCGATGATCATTACGAATGCAGGTAAACGCACAGCATCACTCACGTGATTACGAATCAAAGAGACCGCAAGGTTAGAGCCGACTAATACCAAGATAGTCGCTAGGCCTAAACCGATGGCGTTAACCACAGTCCCTGTTACGGCTAATAATGGGCATAGGCCTAATAGTTGAACTAAAGCTGGGTTGTTTTTCCATAAACCATCTAAGGAAATTTCTTGTAAGGACTTATTCGCCATCTGCAAGTTCCTCCGCTGGCTGCGTTATTGTTTCAATCGACTTAATAGAATAATCTTTATCGACGGTGAACTCTTTACCGTGCTGCTGGAAGAATTGCAGTGCTAAGCGCACTGAACGAACCACCGCACGGGGGGTGATGGTAGCACCCGTAAATTGATCAAACTCGCCGCCGTCTTTTTTCACACCCCAAGATTTTTCTTCAGGGTTTAATAAGGAAAGCCCTGGGAATTGAAGAATCCAAGGGTGCTTTTTCGCTTCGATCTTATCCCCAAGTCCAGGAGTTTCTTTATGATCAATCACGCGCACACCGGCTAAACTGCCATCAAGTTTAATGCCCACAATCATATCAATATGGGTGGTATAACCGTCAGGGGCTGTCACTGGAAGAATGACGGTATGGGCTTTGCCATCTTTACGCGCAACATAGGCAACGGCGTCTTCTGCAATTGGTCCTAATAAGCGTACATTCCAGCGCGCATGAATTTCATCATGGGCTTCGTGGCTAGAAAGTGAAATCGTATCGTTCAATAAGTCATTATCGTATGTGCTTTGCGGTACAATTTCGTGCAACGCTTTTGCTTGCGCGATTTGAATATTCTTTTCAATGCGGTCTTTGGTCGCAACTTGAGCGATACCAATTGAGCCCGCGGTCACGATTGCAAATAAGCCAAGGCCGATGGCATTTTTACGAATGGATAAAAGCAATTCATTCATGGTTAGCCCTCCTCATCAGACGTATCAGGTTTAGTGGCTAAGCCGCGTTTTGCTTTTTCGTGGCCATAGGTTCTTGGCTGGGTATAAGTATCGATCATTGGCGCGGCGAAGTTCATTAATAAAACCGCAAACGCGACAGCATCAGGGTAAGCACCCCAAGTACGAATAACAAAAATTAAGATACCAATACCCGCGCCATAAATGATTTTACCTAAAGGCGTGGTCGATGCTGTAACGGGGTCGGTTGCTATAAAGAAAGCCCCTAGCATGGTTGCACCAGTGAAAATATGCAGTGACCAAGGTACGTACAAATCAGCGTCCCAGCCAAATAACATAGAGCAAGTGCCCAGCGCCGCTAATAAGCTGAAAGGAATATGCCAAGTAAAAATGCGCAGGGCTAATAGAGCTAAGCCACCGATTAAGAAAGCGATGTTAACGAACTCCCAACCACCGGCAAACCAGTTGCTGGCAGAACCACCAGAAGCAGCGCCAGAAACATCACTCGCAAATAAAGGCCCTTGCAGAATTTCAAGAGCGGTTTCGTTCTTGGCTAAATGCTTATAAGTATCTAACGGTGTTGCGCCCGAGAAAGCATCGCTTAGTCCCGCGACCAAAGGTGAAGAGCCGGAGAAAGTGACACTCAACGTATCGCTAAAAGAAAGGACTTGGCCATCGGTCAAAAAGAAAGGCATCGCCCAAGTGGTCGTCATTTGTACTGGGAATGAAATAAGAACCAGTGCATAACCGACCATAGCCGGGTTGAATGGGTTATTACCCAGGCCGCCATATAAATGCTTAGCAAAAATCATAGCGAAGCTAACAGCCACCACGGTGACCCACCAAGGGGCGAAGGGTGGCAGCGCAATGCCTAATAAAACTGCGGTTAATAACGCACTATTATCTTTTAAGAAAAAGCTAATAGGGCGTTTACGAACTTTCAAAATTAACGCTTCGCACACAAGCGCGGTAAAAGCCGCCAATGCAATATTGATTAAGTTACCCCAACCAAAAAAGTAAGTGAGCGCCATAATGCCGGGTACTGTCGCCAAGATAACCAATAGCATAATGCGGCTAGTTGAGTTACCGCCGTGGGCATGGGGAGAGGTGATGTTCATAAAAGCCATGTCTATACACCTGCCTTATCAAACTGAGCCAAATCTGCTTCTAGCTCTTTTAACTTTTGCATCTGTTTATCTAAGCCTTTTTGTAATGCTGGCAAGGTATCAAGACCTTGCTCTTGGGCTAGCTGGAGTCGTTGCTGAGATTTCTCAATACGATCTTGCTGAGCGCGTAGTTTCTTTTCGATATCTTCTCGGCTGACTTCTTTCTTTACCGGTGGCATCGCTTTTTTAGCTTCAGCAACTTGCTGGGCTAATAGTTTCACCTTGTCACGGCGGGTCGCGACGGCTTTTTCGAAGACTTCTAGTTTTTCTGATTCGGCGGCTTCAGCTTCGCCCGCTTTAATCTCAGCAACCTTATCCATCGATTTTTTTAAACCTGCTTGAGCAGCCGATAATTGCTTCTGCAGTTTTTCTAAATCAACAGGCTCTGGTTTTGCGCTCGCTTCAGTCGCAGGGGAGTCGCCATTTTTAGCGGCTTCTTCAGCAGCCTTAGCGGCGGCTGCTTTTTTAGCGGCTTGTGCTTTTTCAGCGGCGGCGGCGCGTGCCTGACGTTTCGCTTCTTTCTCAGCGGCTTCACGATCTAAGCGATCTTGGCGTGCTTCAAAACGCACTTTAGAGCGATTCGATTTATCTTGCGCAGCACGCTCGGTTTTAATCGAACCTTTGGTATGGCGATAGTATTGCACCAACGGAATCTGGCTTGGGCAAACATAGGAACACGCACCACACTCGATGCAATCGGCAATGTTATGTTGCTCGGCTTTATCTAATTCGCCCGCTTTACTAAACCAATAAAGTTGCTGCGGTAATAAATCCGCTGGGCACGCTTCGGTACATAAACCACAGCGAATACACTCAGACGCAATATCGTTAGCGGGTAATTCTTTTTGGCTAGGGGCTAAAACACAGTTACTGCTTTTTAATATTGGCAGCTCATCATTGCTCAAGGTAAAGCCCATCATTGGCCCACCCATAATGATGCGTGGCTTACTTTCAGTGCCTAGCAGTTTTTGGAATAAACTTTTTTCTTGTTTAAAACCGGCAAACTCTAATAGATGCTTAACCGGGGTTCCGATTAATACTTCAACATTTTGAGGTTGCTCAACCGAATCACCAGTAATGGTAGTGATGCGTGAAATAAGAGGTTTACCTTCGGCGATCGCGCGATAAATCGCTTCGCAAGTACCGATATTCTGACAAACAATACCAATGCTGGCAGGAATACCGCCACTCGGTACTTCTTTGCCCGTCAGAATTTTAATTAACTGTTTTTCACCACCGGAAGGATATTTAGTGGGAATCGTCACAACCGTAATATGGTGTTCACCGTGCACCTTGTGCAAAGCGTCTTCCATGGCCTTAATAGCTTCGGGCTTATTATCTTCAATGCCAATTAAGCAATTATCTGCAGCGGTCAATTTCATCAGAATTTGAATACCACGAATCGCTTCTAATGCGCGCTCGCGCATTAACATATCATCGGATGTGATATACGGCTCGCACTCAGCGGCATTGATTACCAAGGTATCAATTTGCTTACCTTTCACCGCCATTTTTACCGATGTTGGGAAGCCTGCGCCGCCCATACCGGTAATACCACAATCGCGAATACGCTTAATTAATACATCGTTATCCGCGTCTAAATAATCATTGATCCCCTGAGAGCCGTTAGCAATCTCTTCAAGCCACTGATCTTGACCGTCGCTATCAATAATAACGCAGGTACCTTCAAGGCCGGAGCTATGGGGTAATTCACGTTGCTCAATCGCGACAACCTTACCGGAAGTCGGAGCGTGAATCGCGGCACTGACAAAGCCTTTAGGGTGCGCAATGTCTTGGCCTTTTAATACCGTATCACCAATAGAGACGATGACATCTGCCGGGGCACCGATATGTTGGCCCACAGGCACTATAAGCTGAGCCGGTAAAGGTAAAGCGACAATTGCGCGTTGCGTCGACTGATGTTTGTTTTCTTGGGGGTGAATGCCACCGTCAAAAGAGTGCAGAGTAATTGGTTGCATTAGTGTGCCTCCTTGCTAGTCGCTATTAAATTGTCGGGTTTATCCCAGTGCCAGTTCTGAACGGTGGTTTCAATCGGCACCATATCAATACAATCAACCGGACAAGGTTCAACACATAAATCGCAACCGGTGCATTCATCTGCAATCACGGTATGCATTTGTTTCGCTGCGCCCATAATCGCATCGATAGGGCAGGCTTGAATACACTTAGTACAACCAATACATTCGTCTTCACGAATCAGCGCGACCATAGGTACGGCGCTTTCGGCACCGTGCTCGGCGTCTAATGGCTCGGGTTCAACCCCTAATAAATCGGCCAGCGCAATGATGGTGCTTTCACCACCCGGAGGGCACTTATTGATCTTTTCACCGCCGGCAATGGCTTCGGCATAGGGTTTACAGCCAGGGTAAGAGCACTGTCCACATTGAGTCTGAGGTAGAAGGTTATCAATTTGGTCGACAATCGGATTGCCTTCCACTTTAAATCGAACCGCGGCAAAACCTAAAATGGCACCAAAAATAAGGGCAAGGGTCGCCAACAGCAAAATGGCAATTAAAATAGAACTCATGATTAGATGCTCACCAATCCAGTAAAGCCAAGGAAGGCTAGCGACATCAAACCTGCAGTAATCATAGCAATGGCAGAACCCTGAAACGGCTTAGGCACATCAGCTACAGCAATGCGTTCACGCATCGCGGCAAATAATACCATCACCAAAGAGAAGCCGACCGCAGCGCCAAAGCCATATAATATGGACTCTACAAAACTGTTGTCGCGCTTAATATTTAACAGTGCAACACCCAGTACCGCACAGTTAGTCGTAATCAGCGGTAAGAAGATGCCGAGTACGCGATATAACAGAGGACTGGTTTTACGAATAGCCATCTCGGTGAACCCAACTACCACCGCAATCACCATGATGAAGCTGATGGTGCGCAAGTATTCTAAATCGAGGGGTACCAGCAAGTAGGTATAAACTAAATAACTACAGACCGAGGCTAGGGTTAATACAAAGGTCGTGGCAGCAGACATGCCTATTGCGGTTTCTAACTTATTGGAAACCCCCATGAAAGGGCATAATCCTAAAAACTGAACCAGTACAAAGTTATTCACTAATATCGTACTGACCAGAATTAATAAATAATC
>CAJVZR010000067.1 GCA_913019965.1 uncultured Oleispira sp. | reverse complement strand
GACGGCTTAAAAAAAGCCGCCGAACAAGGGCTCTTCGAATGGCTGAATGAAGAGCAAGCGGATGTTGTATGCATCCAGAATACCCTAGATAGAGAATATAAGCTGCCCGACAGCGTATTATATCCTGATGGATTTAATGGTTATTTCTTTGAAGGGGAAACGGACGACTATTCAGGTGTCGCTATCTATACCCGCGAATTGCCAAAAGCAATTATGACTGGGCTAGGCTTTCCTGCGTGTGATTTTCAAGGTCGCTATATCCAAGCAGACTTTGAGAATGTCAGCATTGGTAGTGTTCTTTTTCCAAAAGAAGATGCTTTCCATAGCCTAGAAGACAAGCTCGCTTTCCAGCAAGAATTCCTTAGCCATCTGAAAAAGACGCGCCGTAAACGTCGTGATTTTATTTTCTGTGGCAATTTTGAGGCCGCTCATAAAACCATCGATGTAGCCGACTGGCGTCAACAGCAAGATCAAGCAGGCTTCTTATTAGAAGAACGCGCTTTCTTGGATCAAGCCTTTGGTCCGGTGGGTTTTGTCGACGCATTTCGTGAAGCGAATTTTGGCGAAAACCAGTTCACTTACTGGCCGAATGAAGAAGCTCGCCGTCGCAATACTGAAGGCTTTCGCTTTGACTACCAGATTTGTACCCCAGATATTCGCCAGTTTGTGGTGGAATCAAAGATATTGAAAAACCAAGTTTTCAGTAATCACGCTCCGGTTTTAGTTGAATACGAGTTTGACGACGAGTAAGCAACACAGTCGCTAAAAGCCCAAACTAGATTGCTAGCTTGGGCTTTTTTATACTTGGTGAATCTATTGAAAATCTAGGCTAGCTATTGAGTGCTTGCTGCTGTATTTCACACAACTCACTGATACCGTCTTTGGCGAGCGCTAACATAGCCGCTAGCTCTTCTGGAGAAAAGGCTTCTTGCTCAGCGGTACCTTGAATTTCAACAAAACCACCCGCCTCCGTCATAATCACATTTAAATCGGTTTCCGCGACTGAGTCTTCTGCGTAATCCAAGTCGATAACCGCAGTACCTTCATAAATACCCACGGAGACTGCCGCGATTGGACTCTTAACTGGATTGATTTTGATTTTACCCGCTTCAATTAAGCCATTAAGAGCATCTTGCAAAGCAACAAATGCACCAGTAATCGCCGCGGTACGCGTACCTCCATCGGCTTGAATCACATCACAATCCAATTGAATAGTGAATTCACCTAAAGCTTTCATATCAACAGCTGCACGTAAGCAACGAGCGATTAAGCGAGATATTTCAACGGTACGGCCGCTTTGCTTGCCTTTAGCCGCTTCACGAATCATGCGAGAACCTGTCGAGCGCGGTAACATGCCATATTCAGCACTCACCCAACCTTTACCTTCGCCGCGCATAAAGCGAGGAACACCCTTATCAACACTCGCTGTACAGATCACCTTAGTATCGCCAAACTCAACCAGAACAGAGCCTTCAGCATGTTTAGTAAAATTTCGAGTAATACGCACTTCACGTAATTCGTTCACTTGGCGGCCGCTCGGTCTCATTACAACTTCTCCACAATACTCTCATTCGAGAGTCATTTTGTCTTAAAAATAAAGCGCGCATTATAACGCCATCTTATTGAGAAAGTGGCCCTTCATCGGGTTAATTCCGCCCAATTTGTAACAACTTATTTGAGCAATTGCTTTCACAGGTTAAAATAACCGCAATAACCTTGTTCGATTAAGATTTGAGAGCCTCATGCAAAAGACCTCCACAGGTACACTTTATGTTTTCTCTGCCCCTTCTGGCGCAGGCAAAACGACATTAGTAAAAGCGCTTTTAGAGCAAACCAGCGACATTGGAGTGTCTGTTTCTCATACAACTCGCGACCCAAGAGACGGTGAAGTTAACGGTAAAGATTACAACTTTGTCAGCCAAGATGAGTTTAAAGACTTAATCTCGGCCAATGCCTTTTTAGAGCATGCGCAGGTATTTGATAACTTCTACGGCACTTCTCAAATCTGGGTAGAGCAAGAACTCGACGCAGGGCGTGATGTCATCCTAGAAATTGATTGGCAGGGTGCCCAGCAAATTCGCCAACAAATGCCGGATATGGTGAGCGTCTTTATTCTGCCACCGAGCCGCGAAGAACTGCTAAAACGCTTAACCGGCCGCGGCACTGATAGTGAAGAAGTCATCGCTCGTCGTATGCAAGATGCAGTCAGCGAAATGAGCCATTACGGTGAATTTGATTATTTAATCATCAATGACGACTTCGAATCTGCATTGCATGAATTACGCTCAGTTGTCCTCGCTCGACGCCAAAGAATCTCGGCACAGAGCCAAAAACAACAAGTTTTACTAGAAAACTTGCTGAATTAGCCAAAAAACAACCAAATATCTGCATCTGAGTCTTCAATCATGGCCCTGCTTTCGCTAAACTACAGGGTCATCATTGTCGATGAGCGATAAACTCAGACAACGAACCCAAATTTGTATTACCCGCAGGAAATTAATTCATGGCTCGCGTAACCGTTGAAGATTGTTTAGAAAACGTTGATAACCGTTTTGAATTGGTCATGTTGGCCACAAAACGTGCTCGCCAAATTGCTGTTCAAGGTGCTGAGCCATTAGTACCGGTTGAAGGTGATAAGCCAACGGTAATCGCCTTACGTGAAATCGCGGAAGGACTAGTTTCTACTGAGAGCATGCGTGCTCAAGAAGCTGAAGACGCTGAATAATAAAAGCGCTTACCGGCTATAAATTAGCCGGTAGTGGCTTTTAAACCGTTAGACAGGGTACTAGACTAAAAGTCTGACCTTAGCTATCGCAAACCGAGCTGGAGACAATCCGCTCGGTTTGAAATTTCACCATTTCAGGGCTCACTCGTGTCAACAATAGACGCCTTATCCGATCGACTCTCCACTTATCTTTCTCGCGAACAAATCCAGCAGGTACGCCGCGCATATTTTTATGCTGAACAAGCGCATACTGGCCAACGCCGACGCAGTGGCGAACCCTATATCATTCACCCTTTAGCAGTGGCTAGTATTCTGGCTGACATGCGCCTCGACTATCAAAGCTTGATGGCGGCCATGCTGCACGATGTGATTGAAGATACGGGTATTCCCAAAATCGCTTTAGCGGAACAATTTGGGGATGTGGTCACCGAGTTGGTTGATGGCGTCAGTAAGCTAACGCATATAAAGTTTGAGACAAAAGAAGAGCAGCAAGCCGAGAATTTTCAAAAAATGGTTCTGGCCATGGCGAAAGATATTCGCGTCATGCTAGTAAAGCTTGCGGATCGATTGCATAACTTGCGAACGCTAGGAGCACTGCGCCCTGATAAACGCCGTCGCATTGGTCGCGAAACGCTAGATATTTATGCCCCGGTTGCACACCGCTTAGGTTTAAATAGCGTACGTGTTGAAATGGAAGAACTCTGTTTTGATGCCATGTACCCCATGCGCTCAGGTTTGATTCGTAAAGCCGTCGCCACAGCTCGAGGTAATCGTAGTGAGCTGGTCGACAAGATAGCGACCTCATTACGTGGGCGTCTGAATGAAGAAAATTTGCCAACTCGGGTATTAGGCCGAGAGAAACACATGTTCAGCATCTATACCAAGATGAAAGAACAGCGCAAATCTCTCAGCGATATCCTAGATGTTTACGGCTTCCGTATCGTCGTTGAGTCCGTGGATATGTGTTATCGCGTACTAGGTGCTGTGCATAATTTATATAAGCCGATCCCTGGCCGATTCAAAGACTATATCGCAATCCCCAAAACCAATGGTTATCAATCCTTGCATACGACGCTCATCGGTATCAGTGGTGTGCCGATTGAAATTCAAATTCGCACCGAAGAAATGGATGCCATGGCAAATCATGGTATTGCCTCTCATTGGTTATATAAAACCGATAATAACGAAGTAGCCGGTAGCCAGCATGCTCAGCAGTGGGTTCAAAACCTGCTAGAACTGCAGAAAAGCGCAGGCAGCCCGATTGAGTTCATTGAGCACGTTAAAGTCGATTTATTCCCTGATGAAATCTATGTTTTCACTCCAAAAGGGCGAATCATGGAATTACCCAAGGGCTCTACGACCGTCGACTTCGCCTATGCGGTGCATACTGATGTTGGTAACTCCTGCATCGCATGTCGTATTGATCGCCAACTCGCACCGTTAAGTTCCAAGTTGCAAAATGGCCAGACAGTACAAATCGTCACCGCACCCGGCGCGCAACCTAACCCGGCTTGGTTGAGTTTTGTAGTAACAGGTAAAGCACGTTCTAACATACGCCACTTTTTGAAAAGTCAGCGTCGTTCTGAATCGGTTACCCTCGGCGAACGCTTACTCGATAAAGCCCTCGCTTCTTTAGGTAAATCGATAGATGACATAGACCAAGCCCATATTGACCTCGTTTTGGAGGAGACTGGCCTAGGTTTCTTCGAAGATATAATGGAGGATATTGGCTTAGGTAATCGAATGGCCTCGTTGGTTGCACGCCGATTATTAGTGGCTAACCGTGATACCGACATCGATCTAGAAGCTTTTAATGACGATGCACCTCTGGCGATTAAAGGTACCGAAGGCCTAGTAGTTAGTTTTGCTAAATGTTGTAGCCCGATTCCGGGTGATCCTATTGTCGGTAATACCAGTACCGGTCGTGGTCTCGTTATTCATACTGAGACCTGTAAAAATGTTCAAGAAATTCGCGGTAACTCAGAGAAGTGCATCATCCTTAGTTGGGATAAAGATATTGATAGTGAGTTCTCGGTCGATTTACGCGTCTACCTAGAAAATCGTAAAGGTGTTGTTGCTGAACTGGCTTCTGCAATCACTCAAGCCGATGCTAATATTGAAGGCATTAGCATGGAAGATAGAGACGCTAAATTGAGTGTTACTCAACTGCAGCTCAGCGTACAAGGCCGTAAGCACCTAGCACGGGTTATTCGTCGCCTACGTACTATCCGTGGGGTCAATAAAATCGTCCGCGTGAAGAACTAATCCATTAGCATAAATTTATTAACCATTAATAAGGAATCATCATGGCTAAAACCATTATCAACACAGACAAAGCCCCGCAAGCGATCGGCACTTATTCACAGGCCGTAAAAGTTAATAATACGGTTTATCTATCGGGTCAGATTCCTTTGGTTCCAGAAACAATGGAAATGGTTAACGGTGATATCGAAGCTCAGATTCGTCGTGTATTCGACAACTTGACTGCAGTTTGTGAAGCGGCTGGGGGTAAATTACAAGATATCGCTAAGTTGAACATTTTCTTAACCGACCTTAGCAACTTCGCCACAGTGAACGTGATCATGGCAGAGTATTTTGAACAGCCTTACCCTGCGCGTGCCGCGATTGGTGTTGCTCAGCTACCTAAAGATGCCAATGTAGAAATGGATGGTATTCTTGAGCTGGATGAAGACTGCTGCTAAATGCTCGCCGTTAAAACCTGTAGCTAAGCTACAGGTTCATTTCTTTCAGGACAAAATCATAACCTTCTTGAAAGTTGTTAAATTTGAATTGATATCCTGCATCAATCAAACGCTTATTATTGCAACGTCGATTAGCTCGACGTGTCGCTTCTGGTAAATCATAGTCTGGTTCAACATCCCCAATTCTATCTTTCATCCACTCTAAAATGTCGTATAAGGTGGTCGGCTGACAATCACATGCTAGATAAATAGGCTCTATGGTTTCTCCCGCTAATACCTTTTCAATTAAAAAGTGTAATACCCCGACGCAGTCATCACGATGAATCCGATTCGTCCATACTTCAGGGGTTGGGTCACAATGACCTCCTTGACGTGCTTGCTCAATCATACGGTTACGTCCAGGCCCATAGATACCTGGAAAGCGCACGGAGGTCGCTGGGATATACCCTTTCGCTAGTGCAGACTCTGCTAACAATAATTCTTTGCCAGCAAAACTGGTCGGTTCTGTCGGGCTGTTTTCATCCACCCAAGAAGCATCCATTTGATGATAAACACTAGAGCTAGAGGTAAAAAAGGCATATTTGGGTTTCTGCCCTTGAGCCTTTAAGGCATGTAGAACATGACGAATACCGCGGTAATAATACTTATGATAACCCTCTTTCGAGAATTCTGGAGAAGCGACGCTATAGACGAGAATATCAATACCCTCAGGGATATCGAGTAATGTTTCCGGTTCAGATACATCCCCTTGAACCGTTTTAACACCCTGCCCTATTTGTGACTCAGAGCGACGCATCGCCCAAACTTCATGACCTGATTGGACCAGTTTAATCGCTAACTGACCACCAATATCCCCCGCGCCGACGACTAAAATTCGCGCCATTTGCTGCTCCTCAATTGCTCTGTCTTTCAACTCGTTATAATGAGTCTAGTTGAAAGCAGGCTTTTCATTCTTAATCGCAATAGTTAATATAAATCAAAACAACAACTCTAATTAAAAGTATCTAATTATGGCTGGTATAAGCTTATGACCTTAACTGAACTGCGCTATATAGTAACCCTAGCCCAAGAACGTCATTTTGGCCGTGCCGCCGAAAAGTGTTTTGTCAGCCAGCCTACTTTGAGCGTAGCGGTAAAGAAGTTAGAAGGCGAACTGAACATCGCCATCTTTGAACGCAGCAAAAGTGCCGTTAGCCCAACCCCCTTGGGCGAAAAGATCGTTCAGCAAGCGGAAAAGATTTTAACCGAAGCTCGCACGTTGAAAGAACTCGCGGATGCCGGTACCGATCAGCTTAATAGTCCATTGAAAGTCGGCGCCATCTTCACCATCGGCCCTTACTTATTCCCGCATTTGGTGCCTGAGACTTTTCAGCAAGCACCCGAAATGTCGCTATTCATTGAAGAGAGCTATACCGCTGTTTTACGCCGCCAGCTAAGAGAAGGCGAACTGGATGCCATTATTATTGCCCTGCCCTTTAATGAACCGGACGTCATGGTGCGCGCGCTCTATGATGAGCCTTTTGTTGTTGTTATGCCAAAAGATCATGAACTCGCCCAGCTCAGTCATATAAAAGCTGAAATGCTGCCAGATCAAGACCTGTTATTACTCGGCGAAGGTCATTGCTTCCGCGACCAAGTATTAGAGCTGTGTCCTGCATTAAGCCAACAACAAAGCGGGCGTCTAGGCAGTGTGACCCAGGGCAGCTCATTAGAAACTCTCAAGTACATGGTGGCAACGGGACTGGGGATCACCGTATTACCCGAGTCTGCCGTGGGTAACTTAGATTCCAAACGCATCACGACACGACCCTTCGCGGGCCCAGCGCCTTTTCGCACTGTCGCCCTTGCGTGGCGTGCTAGCTTCCCTCGTGGCCAAGCCATCGACTTATTATTGGATACGGCGGGTAAATGTCTCATCAATCCTTAATCGATAAACAGCTCGCATTAACCCAGCTGAAAGGTGTGGGCCCTAAGCTCGCTCAGCAATTTAGTGATTGGGGTATTCATGATCTAGTGAACTTACTCTTTCATTTGCCCTTTCGTTACGAAGACCGTACTCGCATTACCCCCATTGCAATGATGAGACCTCAGCAAACATACGTAGCCCAGGGGTTTGTCCGTAGCAGCCAGATCCTGTTTGGCAAACGCCGTAGCCTAAGTGTCAGGATTCAAGATCAAAGTGGTAGTTTGGGCTTACGCTTTTATCATTTTACCGCTAGCCAAAAAAAGCAGTTTGATGAAGGTGCAGAGATCCGTTGTTATGGTGAAGCTCGTCGTGGCGCCAGTGGCTTAGAAATATATCACCCCGAGTATCAGTTAGTTGCCAATGATGAAGAGGAGTTGGAGCAAACCCTGACCCCTGTCTATCCCGCGACCGAAGGTATCAGTCAAAGCCGTTTGCGCAGCATGATCAGCCAAGCGCTAGAGTTGCTCGCCGCCGATACGTTTCAATTACGTGAGTTACTGCCTGCAAGCTGGTTACAAGAATGGCAATTGCCTTCCCTAACCCAAGCTTTACAGTATCTGCATCAACCGCCAACAGAAGCTAACCTAGAGCAACTAGAAGCCGGACAACATCCTTGTCAGC
This sequence comes from uncultured Oleispira sp., assembly GCA_913019965.1. Taxonomy (GTDB): domain Bacteria; phylum Pseudomonadota; class Gammaproteobacteria; order Pseudomonadales; family Oceanobacteraceae; genus Oleispira. The sequence goes on along the minus strand of CAJVZR010000067.1, from coordinate 14,162 downwards.
GTCGACTCATTTTAGAAGAATTATTAGCCCACCAGCTGTCCATGCATCGAGCTCGGTTAAAAGTAAAGCAAGAGAATGCGGCACAGATTCAATTTATGGGTCCTAGCCAGCAAAAGGTCATCGACTCATTACCCTTCACCCCGACCGATGCTCAAAAACGGGTGGTCGAAGAGATTCAATTCGACCTCAATCAGCCACATCCTATGTTACGCTTAGTACAGGGTGACGTGGGCTCGGGTAAAACCTTAGTCGCAGCCCTCGCCGCGGCTCCTATGGTCGACGAGGGTTATCAGGTAGCCATCATGGCACCAACTGAAATCCTTGCCGAGCAACACCTGGTTAACTTCAGCGCTTGGTTTGAGCCTTTATTCGCCCAACAGGGCCATAAAATCGCATGGTTAACCGGCAAGGTAAAAGGCAAAGCGCGAGAAAAAGTACTCGCTCAAATTGCCAGTGGTGAAGCCAAATTAATTATTGGTACTCATGCGCTTTTTCAAGCAGAGGTTGAATTCGATCAGCTCGCATTAGCCATCATTGATGAACAGCATCGATTTGGGGTTCATCAAAGACTCGCCCTTAGAGGGAAAGGTAAAGAACTCGCTCCTCATCAGCTCATCATGACCGCTACCCCAATACCCCGAACCTTGGCCATGAGTGCCTATGCCGACCTAGACGTATCCATCATTGATGAACTGCCCAAAGGGCGAATTCCTATCAATACCCTAGTAGTGAGTAATCAAAGACGAAATGAGATCATTCACCGTATTGATGAGGTCTGCCAAGGAGGTACTCAGGCTTATTGGGTTTGCACCTTGATTGAAGAAAGTGAAACCTTACAATGCCAAGCCGCAGAAGTAACAGCTCAACAGCTAGCGGATGCCTTGCCCAAGCTGCGTATTGGCTTGATTCACGGACGCATGAAGGCACAAGAAAAAGCCGACATTATGCAGCGATTCAAAAACCATGAATTAGATTTATTAGTCGCAACCACGGTCATTGAAGTCGGGGTTGATGTACCTAACTCCAATCTGATCATCATTGAGAACCCAGAGCGTCTTGGTTTAGCGCAATTGCATCAATTACGTGGCCGAGTAGGTCGCGGCAACCAACAGTCACACTGTGTATTACTGTATCAAGCGCCGCTGGGGGATGTCAGCAAGCAGCGTTTAGGGGTGATGCGTGAAAGTAATGATGGTTTTTATATCGCTGAACAAGATTTATTGATTCGCGGTCCTGGTGAACTGCTCGGCAGCCGTCAAACCGGCCTGCAACAGCTTTCTGTCGCCGATTTGGAACGTGACAGCCACTTGCTCCCGCAAGTTAAAATCATGGCTGAACAACTGATAGGCCAGCATCCGCAGCATGTTGATGCCATCATTAAACGCTGGATGGGGAATGCTGAGCAATTTGCTCAGGCTTAGAAAAATAAATACCTGAGTATTGGCCTTTCTCAACAGCAAAAATCCAATTCTGATCTATATTCAATAGACAAGGATTTAATGATGAAGGCCTATAGATGACCATCCCAGCCACAGTATTAAAAGTTTTAGATGACTGGAAAATTGACTACCAATTGACGGACGACGAGGATACCTTTCAGCTTATGCAGGGCAATCCAATAACAAACTACTCTAGCCAGCTCGCTCGAGTCGTATTTCTAAAAGATAGTATTGGCCAAGTGCAAGTGGTCATTCCAAGCAACCGGATTTTAGACTTGAATCGCCTGTCCCAGCAATGCGGCCGACAATTTAACGCGCTAAACATCGATGAACTTGCGCGCTTAAAAAATAAGTTCGGTATTGATGACTTCCCAGCGCTACCGCAAGTGACTCAGATAGATAGCTTGGTTGATCAGAATTTGCTCGATGAAGAGCAGTTATTCATTACCTCCGGTGATAATCACGAATGGATTAAGCTACCTGGTGATAGCTTCAAATCATTAACCACCAGCTCCACTATGGGCGAGTTCACGGTGGCTTTGCCGATCCCCAGTTATGAGCAGAGCGCGACCCAAGATTTAGATGATGTCCACGCTGCGATTAAACAATTTACGCCTCTACGCATTAAGCAACGCTTAGAAGAAACATTAGATCTACCTCCACTACCTGAGACGGCACGGAAGATCATCGAACTCCGTGTCGATCCTAATGCTGATACTACAGAACTGGCTAACGTCGTTGAAATGGATCCAGGCATGGCTGCTCAAGTAGTGAGCTGGGCACGCTCTCCGTATTATGGTGTAAAAGGCGAAATTAAGTCCGTCGAAGATGCCGTCATTCGAGTTCTGGGTTTTGACCTGGTGATTAATCTAGCCCTAGGTTTAGCTTTAGGTCGAACTCTCTCGGTACCAAAAGAAGGGCCTAATGGTTATGCCCCTTTTTGGCAACAAGCGGTTGTCACAGCAGCACTCATGGGTGAGCTAGCGCGCTTGATGCCTGCGAAAGAGCGACCAAATACTGGCACGGCGTATCTATGCGGCTTGCTGCATAACTTTGGCTACTTAATTCTGGGTCATGTCTTTCCTCCCCAGTTTTCACTAGTGAACCGTCACATTGAAGCCAATACTCACGTTAATCGTAGTCTGATCGAAAAACACCTGATGGGCTTAAGCCGTGAACAAGTCAGCAGTTTATTGATGCAGCAATGGCGGATGCCGGAAGAGGTGGTTGTCGCTTTGCGCAGTCAGCACAACCCGACTTATGACGGCGAATACAGTACTTGTGCGAACCTGCTTTACGTTGCGACTCGGGCATTACGTAGCCGCGGCTTTGGCGATGGTGCTTGGGAAGAGCCAAACGAAGAGATTTTACAGCGCTTAGGGATTACTTTAGAAGGTATCAATACCGTCACCGAGACGCTATTAGAGAAAATAGATGATTTAGGTGAGCTGGTGCAAATGTTGAATAAATAGCGATTTTCCTTCGCTATTTATTCTTCGCTTTAATGCGTTCTTATTTGTAATGGTTTATAAGCCGCGGCTAACCGTTGCGAATAAGGACTTTAATTCTTCTTGGTTATAGTTATCGGTAATCTGCTTCAGTTCAGCATTTGGGGTTTTTCGATAAGCATAAAAGAGAAACTCTAATACTTCCTGACGTGTTTGATTTTGCCAGAACTCATTCGGCTTCCAACCTTCGACCTGCAAAGCAATCTCTTGAAAAACAACCTTTCGCGCCTGAATGATTATTTTAGAAAACCCTGATTGTTGATCGAGGTTCTCTACTAACTGCCAGCGAGCAGCGGAAGGTGGGCGCTGCCTTAACTTATTCATATAAAGCTGATATTCAACACTATGTTGAACACTAATAGCCGCCTGTTCTTTTTGTTGAGCGCGAAGAATCATCGGCGCCGATAACTGCTGCTGAATCACAAGCTGGGTTTCTAAAGGAATACTATGAACTAGGGCTAATAAGCGCTGCTGCCAAACTTCTTGAGTCCAATTTTTGGCTAAGTTTTTAGCAATCGCAAAATGCTGAGCATGCTTAATCGGGATAATTTCCTCTACCGCCCCCGCTTCCAGGTTTCTTTCATCACTGGATTTCTTAGCTGCTTCGCTGGCAAGTAATGCTTCTGAAGATTGAGCAATGATTTGCTGTGCACTGTATTTAACTTGCTCAGAAAGACTCAATAAACCAGACGCAGTAATGATTTGATATTCCAGCGGGCTGTATTCTTGCAGCTCTAACTCTTCACCCTCCGAACCTTGAAGATCTGTCTCTTGAAAGTTTGTCGGCTGACCTTCGGCTTGAGCTAGCTGAGTGCTTGTAGACGGCAAAGCCACCGACGCACTTAAAAATGATAATGAAAGGAATAAACCAATAAATAAACGTAACATTAAGACGAAGTTTCCGTAGCGCGTGTGTGAGGATCAACTAACCCAGCCTCACGATTATTAAACGTAGTTTTATCTATGGCGTTTTCAGAATTCGCCACAATACAAGAAACAGTCGCATCACCGGTGACATTCACCGCCGTGCGTACCATATCCAAAATTCTATCCACACCGATGATCAAGGCAATTCCCTCAACCGGCAGACCTACTTGCTGCAATACCATGGCTAAAGTCACTAAACCAACACCGGGAACCCCCGCAGTACCGACTGACGCTAACGTTGCCGTCGCAATCACTAATAAATAATCAGTTAAGCCCAGCTCTAAACCAAATGCCTGCGCGATAAATACCGTCGCGACACCTTGCATAATCGCGGTGCCATCCATGTTGATGGTCGCGCCTAGAGGAACGGTGAAAGACGCAATACGGTTGCTGACCCCTAAGCGTTGCTCAACCGCACGTAAGGTCACAGGAATTGTTGCTGAACTCGAAGCGGTGCTGAAAGCAAACAGCTGAGTATTACGCATTTTACGCAAGAACATTACGGGGCTTAAGCCAGAGAATGCTTTCAATAACAGCGGATAAACTCCCGCGGCATGTATCAATAATACAAATAACACTGTGAACATGTATAAGGCGAGGTCGCCTATTACCCCAAGGCCCTGCTTAGCAAACAAGCTAAACAATAAACAGAAAACCCCATACGGTGCGAGCTTCATCAACAACGTAACTAGGGTCATCATAATCTCGTTCCAATCATTGAACTGCTTGGCTAAACGTTCTCCATGTTCACCACTACGGCTGATGGCCAAACCGATCAAGATAGCAAAAACAATTACCTGCAACATATTGCCTTCGGCCATGGCTTTAACGGGATTATTTGGAAAGATGTTAATAAATACTTGGCTTAAAGGCTGAGCGGCGGGAGCGGTAAACTCCGCAGCCGTGTTCATTTCAATGCCCATTCCTGGCTGTAAAAGCTCAGCAATGAAGATTGCGATTGAGATCGCAATGGCGGTCGTTAATAAATATAAACCAATGGCTTTCGCACTTAAACGACCTAATGAGCTTTGGCCCTGTAGCTGACAGGTTCCGCATACTAGAGAAATAAAAACAAGAGGAACAACAAGTACTTTCAGGCTAGCAACAAAGATTTTGCCACCTACATAAAAGAGACCACCCGCAAGGCCTTCGCTTAAGAATATCGAAAGATTTGCGGGCAATGCCGGCCATAATAACAACTGCTGAGTTGCGCTACCTAACAAGATGGCGGCTGCCATCGCCAATAGTATCCTTTGGGTGAGGTTCATCTGGCTATCCTTATTATTCGCGCTGAGCTGTTATTAATACCGTTTCTACAATACTAGAGAAAAAGAATTACTTCTTCTTTTTACCTTTTGGTTTTACATGCTTAACAATGCTTTGGAACCACATTACTAAGGACAAATCGCCATCAATCTTGATGTCTTTTTCCTGAATGCCTTTCATGAACGCATTTTTGTCTTTAGCAGTCATGATGTACATACCCGTATCAGCATCTTTAAAAGAAATACTGAACGCTGGATCTTTAGCCGCGCCACCCTTTGACTTAATACGCTCATCTTTAACGATGAAGTGGCGAGCAAGCTTGCCGTCTTGAGTTTGAATTTGGAAAGCGAAGTCTTTGCCCGCTAACTGCTTCTGAAAATCAGGATTGTTCTTGCTGGCTTTTTTCATCATTAGGCCTAGAGCCCAAAGCAACATACGGAATTTCATAGTATTTCTACCTTTAAAGTTTAATCAATTTGAATCGAATCACTAATCGGCAAGCCATTGCTTCAAGCTTGCTTACTTTTTCACAAAAATTGCACTGTCTGCCAGCTCCGGCATCAAGTCCAATAATCCTTCTTTTCCTAAGCGCTGCATATGGCGTTTATTGCGCTCAGGGATCGCTTCCGGTTTAGTCACCGTTTTTAATGCTTCGCTGATATGATTTTCACGGATAAAGTGAATCATAGGAAACGGAGAGCGATTTGAATAATTGGTCATTGCATCAGCGTCTTCACCCTCAAACTCGTAATCGGGATGAAAGCTAGCTAGTTGAATTTCACCTTCAAGACCTACTTGTTCTAACAGGTCTTCACACAGAAACAGCCAATTAAGATAATCATCAAAATCCGCTAATGCCTGCGTCACAATGAACAGGGCCGTAGGCAGGTCGTCTTCATCCGCTAGCTGCATTTCATTTAATAACGATAAAAATGCGCGGGTAACTTGCTCTAAATCTTGGCTTGTACATTCTTCGATATGGAGGTTTTCCATAACCGGGTGAGCAAAAGGACATAGTCCTTCACCCACCACGAGCTTTTCGACCCATAAATGGGTTAAAGCTTTGTTCGATAATGGCTCTGGCGATAATGGCTCAGTCACGATTATTGAACTTTATCCTTCAAGCCTTTACCCGGCTTAAATGCTGCAGTATTGCTAGCAGGAATGATCAACTCAGCACCCGTTTGTGGGTTTTTGCCTTTACGTTCAGCACGTGAACGACGGCTAAAAGTACCAAATCCGATCAAGCTTACGCTGTCGTCTTCACTCAGTGCTTTTGCGATTTGATCGGTAATAACCGTAATCACTTCGCTTGATTTTTCTTTAGTCAGACCCGTTTCTTCAGCAATTGCTGCGGCTAATTCAGGTTTACGCATGTCTTAATCCTTGATTTTTGTTTTCTTTATAAGCTATTTCAAGATAGCTGGAAGCTCTTTATTAAGCGCTAATTTATCAGCAACACAAGCTCCGGTGAGAGCATACCCTAATAATGCACCGGCATCATCACGGCATAACGCTTTTACATCAGCGCCATTGCTTTCAATAGACCATTCACCATCAGCCATCGGTGGCGAAACGACCACAGGTACTACAGGGGTTTTTACTGCTACTGGCATAGCACCATAGGTAACGTCGGTAGTATTTCCGGCTAACGTCTTAGCAAGAGCACGAGCTCCAGCCATCAACGGCATCACATACAGTAAGACCTTGCCTTCCACTTCAGCACAGTCACCTAAAGCATAAATATCAGCTTCACTGGTCTGCAATGAGCGATCTACACAGATACCTTGATTCACCTGTAGACCCGCTTTCACCGCTAGGTCTAAGCGTGGGCGTAGACCAATGGCGGAAACGACGATATCCGTTTCAATCTGTTCACCGTTAGAAAGATCCGCAACCAAACCCTTGTCAGTTTGATTAACGCGTGTCACTAAAGGCCCTAAATGGAAGTTAACCCCTAAGCTTTCAAGACCTTGCTGCACGGCATTGGCCGCTGGCTCAGGTAATAGATTTGGCAAAACTTGATTGCTTGGCGCAACAACATCAACCTGGTACTCACCATTGGTTAAGTCATTGGCATATTCACACCCGATAAGACCGGCACCCATCACCAGAACTCGCTTCTTACCGTCTAGTTCAGCACGGAAATTGGCATAGTCTTGTAAATCGTTAATGGCAAATACGTGTTCCCCAGCATCACCTTCGATGCGAACAGCAACCGGCTCTGCACCCCAAGCCAATACCAGCTTGCTATATTCAATAGGTTCTTCACCAACGAAGACTTTATGTCCCGGACCATCAATGCCTGTCACCCGCGTATTAGTACGGATAGTGACATTCAACTGATCTGCCATTTTACCTGCATCAGCCATCGCCAATTCGCCCGCGCTTTTGCCTTTGGTAAAGCCCGTGGATAGCATTGGCTTAGAATAGTTACGACCATCGTCGGCCGTAATCATTAAAACTGGGGTTTCAGTATCTTGCTTACGGAATTCTTTAACTAGGTTATAACCCGCTAAACCGGTTCCGATAACAATGACAGGTGCATTGGCTTGAGACATAATTTTAATCTTCGTAGTGGTGGAATATTTTTCTGGAAAAGGCTGAGATTAAATCTCAACCATTTCGAAATCGTCTTTACCTACGCCACAATCAGGGCAGATAAAATCGTCAGGGACATCAGCCCAAGCAGTGCCTGGCGCTAAACCTTCTTCAGGGCAGCCTTCTTCTTCGTCGTATACCCAACCACAAACAACACATTCCCACTTTTTCATCAGAACAACTCTCTTCTGTTTATAATAACGCTATTAAAGCAGGCGTAACCTACTGTTCATCGGCTAAAAAATCAACACAAATGATTAGTCATCTTGCCTTTAGCCCAGTTTTCATCCATGCTCCGCGCCATGAAACATCAGTCTATTAGCAGCCGTTATTTATCTCAGTCTTTCCCATCTTGGTCTGCACGTAATAAGCGTGAATACTTCGCGGTGCCTCTTGCTTGGCGTCAGACTTTGTTTGATACACGCTCTCTCACGGCACAGTTGATAGTCCTTGCAGAGGGAGATTTCTCGGTGCGAGTATTATGGCAAGGTTGGCGTAAGCTGAGTCAGCAAGAAGCTGAGTTATTAGGCTGCAAGGGAAATCAAGCCATCGCCTGGTGTCGTGATGTTGCTTTACTCGTCAAGGGTGAACCGCGAGTCTACGCACGTACCTGCATGCCCAAAAGCACTTTGAATGGGCATGAAAGTCAGCTGAAAAACTTAGGCAATAAACCCTTAGGGGCTTATCTTTTTAATCACCCTCATATGAGCCGAGGAGAGATGAGTGCTTATCGAATCCCCAAGAATGAACTATCCTTGTCTTGGGCACGGCGCTCTGTTTTCTACTTAAATCATAAACCTATTTTGGTAACAGAAGCCTTTACTCAGCCACTTCCTCGCGAATAGCCTGCTATACTGCCCACCCTGTTAAATCGATTTAGCTGATTCAAATATTCCAAAGTTAAAGAACTATAAGTTTAAAGACTCGTTATGGCATCTATTCAAACCCTATTAGACAAACCTTTGATAGCAGAGCACTGGCCTAAAATTAAACCTTTTATCCAGCTAATGCGTCTTGATAAACCGGTAGGCATCTATTTATTACTGTGGCCCACTCTCTGGGCATTATGGGTTGCGGCTCAAGGTGTGCCTGATTTCTCCGTATTAGTGATCTTCACCCTAGGGGTAATTTTCATGCGCTCGGCGGGCTGTGTAATCAATGATTATGCCGACCGTAAAGTCGATGGCCATGTGGAGCGTACCTTAAACCGCCCACTCATCACTGGCGCGGTGACCAGCAAGCAAGCGCTGATTCTGTTTTTTAGCTTATTAGTCGTTTCTTTTCTGCTGGTATTATTCACCAATACCCTAACAATTCAGCTGTCCTTTGCGGGCGCGGCCCTAGCGGCGATTTATCCGTTTATGAAGCGCCATACCCACTTGCCCCAGGTTTTTCTGGGCGCAGCGTTCTCTTGGGCAATCCCCATGGCATTTGCTGCTCAAGCGGATGAACTGCCAAAATACATCTGGCTGATCTACATTGCGAATCTAAGCTGGACCGTTGCATACGATACGATGTACGCCATGGTTGATCGCGATGATGACTTAAAGATTGGGGTTAAATCGACCGCTATCCTATTCGCCGATGCCGATAAGGTGATGATTGCTATTTTACAAGCCATCGCGATTTTCTGTTTATTCTTATTAGGCTCTGAATTGTCGTTAAATTATTTTTACTACCTAGGCCTTTTTGTCGCTATTGGCTTAATGGTTCATCAACAGTGGCTGATCCGTGCCCGTGATCGAGCAGGCTGCTTTGCCGGTTTCATTACTAGCCACTGGGTCGGCGTAGCCGTATGGATTGGCCTTGTTCTAGCGTATTTATAAATAACTCGCTAAATACTTCCTTCTTGTCACATAGCTGTAACAAACATCAGTTGTAATAAAACTCTCAATTTATGACAGCTAGATGACGACCAGCCTATGACTACACCTGGCAAGACAGTTTTAATCGTTGATGATGAATCAGCGATTCGTGAAATGATCGCCGTCGCCTTAGAAATGGCCGGTTACCATTGCCTTGAAGCTAGTAACTGTCAGGATGCCCACGCCAGTATCATTGATAGCAAACCCGATATGATCTTGCTTGATTGGATGTTGCCCGGTACCTCAGGTCTTGAATTTGCTCGTCGTTTAAAGCGCGATGACCTGACTAAAGAAATGCCGATTATCTTATTAACCGCTAAGGGCGAAGAAGATAACAAGGTGCAAGGGTTAGACTCTGGCGCCGATGATTACATTACCAAACCCTTCTCTCCACGGGAGCTGGTTGCACGCTTAAAAGCCGTATTACGTCGCGCAACGCCATTAGGGATTGAAGAAGCAATTGAAGTTCAAGGCTTAGTTCTAGACCCTGCCTGTCATAGAGTCACTGCCAGCCAGAACCCCGTCGACATCGGCCCTACTGAATATCGCCTATTACAATTTTTTATGACTCACCAAGAGCGCGCTTATTCTCGCACGCAACTGCTGGATCAAGTATGGGGTGGGAATGTGTATGTGGAAGAAAGAACCGTCGATGTTCATATTCGTCGCTTACGCAAAGCTTTAGGCAGTGCTCATGAGCATCTAATCCAAACCGTGCGCGGCACAGGTTATCGTTTTTCTACCAAGACCTCGTAACTTGGCTTTATAGTGCTGAACGAGATCCAGTTTTTTAACGCGCTATTTAACGCACCTTGGCAATAAAACGCGACAAGGTATCTAGTTTCTCAGGATCATCATCGACATACCGAATCACGATCTTAATGGTGGTCGCATCGGCGCTATTTTCCACCGCCTGCAGCATTCGGATATAACAATTAATCCGTGCAACCTGGCCAGCATCCTGATCCACAATGTCTAGCACCGCTTGCTCTAACAGTTGAGGGATATCTCCCTCGCGTTTAAATACTCCAGACATTTCTTGTAAATTAATATCTTTAATCACGCACTTAGCCGTTCCCCCTGAACCAAAGCGTAATTCTGCAATGCCCTTAGCTTTTGGCCCAGACTTAGCAACTGGCTTTGTAGCCTGTTCGGCTTTTGCGACCAATGGATTTGCCATGAGAGCAGAGGCTGAACTTTGACTTTCAACCTTGGCTGCAGGCTTAGTAGAAGAGCTGGAACCGCCTCCAGTAAGAGCAGAAACACTCGCATCTAGAGGTTGAGATGAAGCTTGCTGAGCTTCTTTACTGCTTAAGCCATAGTGCTTTGCCAATAATTTATTCACCTTGCCCAGAAAATTATCCCGAGTAAAAGGCTTGCCAATATAATCACTCACCCCTGCTGTTACCGCTTTAATAACATGATCACGCTCTCCGCGGCTGGTGATCATCATAAAAGGCGTTTTAGTATAACGCTCTTCGCTCCGCATCCAGGTAATGAGTTCAAGACCAGACATTTCTGGCATTTCCCAATCACATAAGACGAGATCAATAGAATTACTTTTAAGAATACTCTGAGCTTTACGACCATCGATGGCTTCATGAATTTTGAAGCTGGGATAGTTGTCGCGCATGGCTTTTTTAATCAGGTCACGGATAAAAGCAGCATCATCCACAACCAAAACATTGAGCGCCTTCATCGGCACCCCCTAAAATCTATGCTAATAATCATATCTTTAGCATAGCTTAATATCGCCATTACGCCGTTTGCAGCTGCCCTTTAATTTGCTCGCTCCAATACAAAGCAGCGCCACAAACCGCCGCGGGCATTACAAACAAATTTAGCACCGGAATCATGAACGCTACCGCCACTAAAACACCAAACCCCAAAGTCGTAAGTGGTTGTAATTTAAGGGCTTTATGTAAATCATCAAAGCTGTGGCCATTATTATCTAGGGCATAATCAAGATACTGCAAAGTTAATACCCAAGCCCCGAATACAAACCAGAGCACGGGGCTAACAACATTAATCACAGGGATAAAGCTGATTATTAACAAACCAATATAACGCGGAATGAAATAACCCAACTTTTTTAACTCTCGCTGTAAGGTACGTGAAATTAATTGACCGATAGGCTCATCAGGTATCTCAGCACCACAAACGTTAGTTTCCACAGCCTCACTCAACAAACCGTTAAATGGACTGGCGACTAAGTTTAATACCGCACTGAAAAAATAGAGTGTGATCGAAATCAGTGTCAGCGCGGCGACAGGGGTAATTAGCCAGGTTAACCAAGATAGCCAGCTGGGTAACCAATCCACCAGCCACTGAATCTTGTCCAGCAGGTAGCCACCGCCAAAATATATCAACGCCATCATTAGTAGAGCGTTAAGTAATATGGGTAAAGCAACGTAACGCTTTAATCCTTTATTGGCTAATAATGAAAACCCTCGGCGGAAATATTGGAAGCCTAATAGGGGGTTACCGCGCATAATAATTTCCTTTTTCTCTGCTAGTCGCTAAAATCGCGCTCATTTATACAATATCCGCCGTAATAATGGCCAGCTAAAAGACCCAATCTATGACACCAGAACGCCTTGCTCGCATTAAAGAAACACTGAATCGTCGCCAGCCTGACCTTGCGGTGGTCACCGATGAAGTCCATAAAGCCCATAATTTATCGGCCATCATTCGTACCTGTGATGCCTTTGCCGTTCCTAAAGTTCATGCGATATGGCCTTATGACAACTATCGTACTTTTCGCGGCCGCGCTCAAGGCAGCCAACACTGGGTAGATGTAGAAACTTATCGCACCACAGAAGACGCCATTGGCCAATTACAGGGCCAGGGTTTCAAAGTGTGTGTTGCTAACTTCAGCGAACGTGCCATCGATTTCCGTGATTATGACTTTACCCAGCCGACTGCCATCATGATGGGTAATGAAAAAACGGGAGTGACTGATATTGCTGCTGAAATGGCTGATGAACATTTAACCATTCCTATGCTTGGAATGGTGCAATCGTTTAACGTCTCAGTGGCTGCTGCATTATTACTATCGGAAGCTGAACGTCAACGCTCGATAAAAGGTATGTTTGATCAAAGACGTATCCCTGATGAAGATTTTGAACGTTTAATATTTGAATGGAGCCACCCTCTCTATACCCGCATCTGTAAAAGCCAAGGCTGGGAATACCCTGAAACCAATGAAGACGGCGACCTTGCAGATCCGCAAGGATTCTCCAAAAAGGTTAACGAATCAGGGGTTAAGTTTAGATAGTTCCTGTTTACCGCTAGTCGCCGTTAAATGGGGACTAGCTGTAGCTGCATGGTATCGAGATCAAGTTGAGCTTGCACACACTCAACATGGCGATAATGAATATCTTGCTTTAAGTAGCTTTTAACTTTCTGACAATCAGCTTGTTGGCTGCGATACCCCAATATTACCCGTTTAATCGCTTTGGCTGGTAAGCGATACATAGCTCGACTGGCTCCCTGAACGTCAATTTTCCGATCTGCAGAGTGTATCGAACGCACTAGGCGCCACTCCTCAACTCCTTCTTTATCAGCTAGCTCACTCATACTCTCGGTATTAGAGACTGGACGATTAAATAAATAATAAAGATCATCCAATGGCTGCCAGGGACTTACACGGGTCACCTTAGAGAAGTGTTGCGCCTGTTGGTTATAATCAGTGCTTTGAAATCCAGTTTTCACGACATCGATTTCCAACAACATACCTTGACCTTGCGCACCCGCGACCTGCCATAAATCGACATCATTCCATTGGCTATATAGCCTTAATATTCTCCAATCCTGCAAGCGAGAGAGATCGAATAACGATTCCGCTGACGATACTGCCTGCTGCTGAGCTAGTGCTTTTTCTATTTGGCCACGTTTGGCTTGCGACTGCTGGACAAAATATTCAAAGCTGACCATTGCCCGTAAATGCTCAGGCAATTGCTGATATTGCTGCTGAAGATGGCGCTGATATTCTTTAGCACTCAATTGAGAAGTTTGCTGTTCCTTATAACAAGTATTCGTTTGCAACCAAGGCTCAGGCATTTGCTCAAGAGATTGAAATGGTAAAAAGCCTTTTTTTAAGAAAGTAAGCCCTTCAGATGCCAAATAACAATATAAAGAATTCACTCAACAGAGCCTCAGATACATGCCGTTACTACATTATGGACAACTTTCAGCAAACGGCCGTTTTTTAACTGTGCGACATCACCCATGCGCTGTGTGAGATATATCTCACAGGGGCAGTAAGACTATACCACCAATTGCTTATAACTAATCGCCAATTACTATTGAGTAATTATCTAACATACTGATATATAAGGAAATTTTAAATGATAAAACTGTTTTTCCGGTATTAACCTAAAATAAGCCACTTTTCACTTTTTTACATTCTGCTAACTTTAATAGCGCAAGGACGGCAGCGTTACAGGATGTAACGGTTATGGATAACGACTTTGCTATGGACTGCTTCAAGGAAGATTGTTAGCCAATTGGATGGCTGCTAGGGTGCTGAGACGGGTTGAACAGGATGTTCTCCC
>CAJVZR010000066.1 GCA_913019965.1 uncultured Oleispira sp. | reverse complement strand
GCTTTATTGAATAATGACCAGTATGAAGCCATGTATAAGCGCTCAATTGAAGATTCTGAAGGCTTTTGGGCGGAGCAAGGCAAGCGTATTGATTGGATTCAACCCTTTACTCAAGTGCGTGATGTTTCGTTTGATGAGCACAATGTTAATATTAATTGGTATAAAGATGGAACATTGAATGCCTCAGCAAATTGCTTGGACCGTCATTTGGAATCTCGCGGTGATCAAACAGCGATTATTTGGGAGGGGGACGAGCCGACCGATGATCGTTCAATTACTTATAAAGAATTACACGCAGAAGTCTGTCAATTTGCTAATGCATTGAAAACTCAAGGCGTACGCAAAGGCGATGTCGTGTGTATTTATATGCCTATGGTGCCACAAGCTGTTATGGCGATGTTAGCTTGTGCTCGAATCGGCGCCGTACACTCTGTGGTATTTGGTGGCTTTTCGCCGGATGCATTAGCGGGGCGTATTGATGATAGTAATGTAAAGGTTGTAATCACCGCCGACGAAGGTGTGCGTGGTGGTAAAACCGTGGCGCTTAAAAAGAATGTCGATGAAGCTCTAACGCACCCAAGCGTGAACACGGTTGAAAAAGTCATCGTTATTAAGCGTACGGGAGTCGATATCGCTTGGCATAAAACCCGGGATATCTGGTATCACGAAGCTATAGCACATGAATCAAAGCAATGTCAGCCTGCTGAAATGCGCGCGGAAGATCCATTATTTATTTTGTACACCTCTGGATCAACGGGTAAACCAAAAGGTGTTGTGCATACCACCGGTGGTTATATGGTTTATGCCTCACTGACGCATGAATATGTCTTTGATTATCATGAAGGTGATGTCTATTGGTGTACCGCCGATGTCGGTTGGATAACAGGTCATACGTATTTGGTGTATGGGCCATTGGCCAACGGTGCTATTTCATTAATGTGTGAAGGTTTACCAAATTACCCTAGCATTAATCGTGTTTCTCAAATCGTTGATAAGCATGAAGTGAATATTCTTTATACCGCCCCAACGGCTATTCGCGCTTTGATGGCAGAAGGTGATGCGGCAGTGACGGAAACAAAACGTCATTCATTGCGAATTCTGGGTACCGTTGGCGAGCCGATTAACCCAGAAGCGTGGGAGTGGTATTACCGTACAATCGGAGAAGAAAAATGCCCAATTGTTGATACTTGGTGGCAAACCGAAACGGGGGGGGTAATGATCACGCCTCTACCAGGTGCGACTGAACTCAAACCGGGTTCGGCGACGCGTCCATTTTTTGGAGTACAGCCTGCGTTAGTTGATGCCGAGGGCAATGTATTAGAAGGTGCCGCCGAAGGTAACTTGGTAATGCTAGACAGTTGGCCTGCCCAGTCGCGCACTATTTATGGTGATCACGAACGTTTTATGCAGACCTATTTTTCTACTTATGCTGGTATGTATTTTAGTGGTGACGGTGCACGACGTGATGAGGACGGTTATTATTGGATTACCGGCCGTGTTGATGACGTATTAAATGTTTCTGGTCACCGTATGGGTACTGCTGAAATCGAAAGTGCTCTGGTAGCACACCCTAAAGTCGCTGAAGCTGCAGTTGTTGGTTATCCGCATCCCATTAAAGGCCAGGGTATTTATGTTTATGTCACTTTGAATAAAGGTGAATTAAGTTCTGATGCTGCAATAAATGAGGCTTTGATATTGGAGTTGAGAAAATGGGTGCGTCAGGATATTGGTCCAATTGCTACCCCTGATCTGATCCAGTTGGCGCCGGGGTTACCTAAAACACGTTCCGGTAAAATCATGCGTCGAATTTTACGTAAAATTGCTGAGAATGAATTTGATGCTTTGGGTGATACCTCAACGTTAGCAGATCCTTCCGTGGTTGATGACTTAATCGAAAATCGTGTAAACCGTTAATGAGTATGTCTTGCTTTTATGTACCATGGACTGGGCTACAATTTTATTTAGGTCAGTTTTAAGTGAGTATTGTGTCGAATAGTTCATTTAGTGTACATAAAAGTACGGTTGTTTCTAATCGAAAGGCATTAGCACTGTATTTGATTAAGCAAAACAGAGCGGCAGAAGTTCCTGTCATTATGTCTCAGTTAATTGACCTAGATACCCTAGCCTTAGAAAGAGGTTGGGGGGATAGGGTGCCATTAGATATTGTTACCAAAGATATTGATTTGGCCGCCCAGTTGTTAAAAGACGATTATTTAGGGTTAAAGATAATAGAGCTTGTCGACCTGCCATATCTGCCGTTATATCGCGGCATAAATCAATGTTTAGTACCCTTTCTTCGTGATAATACACAGATCCCTTTTGCTGTTTTACTTCGTATACTTGTTCGCTATTTTAAAGTGATTACCGAGGTTGTTCAGGTAAGAATTGAGCCCTATGAAAATTGCTCGCGTATCATCTTTGAACCCAGTATTCCTGAAGCGATTAGCGTTCATCAAATGGACGGGGCTATGCTTGGGGTTTATCGAATATTACAAGCCTATAGTCCGCTATTACCACAAAAACTAGGCTTGTCTTTACGTGATTGTTCCTTGCAGGATGAGGGTATTAGTTATGATGACTATAAACAGTATTTTTCGATTGCTGGAGAGCCATCAGAGCAAAATTATTTAGAATATTCTTTTATCCAAGAAAGTGTATTGAAGCAAAGCCAGTTTTGTATTGGCCCCTTACAAAATATGCTTGATAAGGAGTTTCCTAACTTTAATTACAGTGAGCGTTGTCAGCATATATTAACTACGACGATGAGTATCCTCGAGCCGACGAGAGAGCAGGTTTCTATGGTATTAAACATGAGTGTGAGTACTTTGCAGCGTCGATTACGGCAAGAGGGTAGCAGTTTTCATTCCATTTTATTATCTACTCGTAAAGCGTTAGCTCATGAGTATTTAATTGAGCAGTCATTGCCTACGAGAGATGTTACCTTTTTACTGGGGTATCAATCAGAGAGTCAGTTTTTTAAAGCGTTCAAAAACTGGTTTTCAATAACGCCCATGGCCTACCAGAAACAGCACAATCCCTCCCTCAAGAGTTAATCCACTAACTCAATATCCAAGCCAATTAATAAGTTTAACGCCTCATCACGGCTGAATTTACCTTGTTTGATATTATTTAAATTAATATCAATGTTGTAATTACTCGCATCGCTAAAGTCCGCTTCTACGAGCTCAGTGCGATTAAATAAGCTGTAGCTAAAATCACTGCTATTAAACTGCCCTTTACTAAAGTCGCCGTCGCGAAAATCAACGTCTTGTAATTTACAGGATTCGAGCTGTAATTCGGTTAATTTTAAACCATGGAATGATGAATCATTTAAAATGCAATGGCTGAATTTTATTGGCGAGCTTAATACCAAATTAGGCCAGTGTGCTCGTGTCCAGTCGATTCCCAGCATTTTACAATGCTCGAATAATACATCGTTAAAGCGGCTATAGCCGATTTGTATATTGCTTAGGTTGCAGTGGGAGAAGTGGCAGTCAATAAACTTGCAGTGCTTGAACTGAGTCCCTGTGAAGTCACAATTTTTAAAGCTGCAGTTGTCAAATTCAACCTCTTCTAATTCATCTTGTGTGAAAACGATGTCATTAAAATTACTGTTGTAATGCTCGCCAATTTTTCGGTCAATCGTAGACATAAATAAATTCTTAATGCTATTGGAAGTGAATATTGTTCAGTTTAATGCGACTTATTTCCTCTCGATTATCGGATGTTGGGTTAAAAGAATCAATCACACTTAGCAGTGTTTTTTGGTGTCTGGGGAAACGGTCAGTAAATGTTCTCGCGTGGGCGCAATTTGTCATTGGCCAATACGCTTTTTGCGTTTTGATCTCTTGATAGAGTAATAAGCTCCTCTCAATAGGGATTAGATTGTCTTGAATGCAGTGAAAAACGATAACTGGGATTTGTTTTAGTTTTTGTATCTCAATGGCCGGAGATAAATCATCGGAAATAAATAGCTTGGCAAACAATGAGATTATTGACCCAAAAGGGAGTTTCGAGACAACGTCATGGCCGAGGTTAGGATAGGTATCAAAGGTAGAATCTAGAATTAATGTATCGTAATGGCTCTCCAGTGATGAAGCAGGTAGAGCGGCTGATATGATAGCGCCTCCCATTGAAGTGCCGATGAGTATTTTTTGCTGATAATCATCCATGGTATGGGTGAACTTTAATATGCTTAGGGCGTCTGCTTGTAAGGCTTCACGAGTAGGAGATCCGGAAGATTGGCCGTAGCCTGAATAATCAAAGATTAATAGGTCATAGCCCTTGTCGATCAGCCAGAGCACTTTTTCAATGGTTTGGGTTAAATTGCCACTATTGCCATGAAAGTGAATGACAAGGCCTTTGGTTTGTTTAAAGCGGGTTTGATAATGAGTTTGCAGGTGAAGGGTATTGCCTGATTCGGAGAGCAGAAAGCCATTGGTTACAGTGTGAGTGAAATCTTCTAAATGATAATTTATTCTATCATTGGGGGCATAAAACGGATTATTACTGCAGGCAATGAGACAGGTCGCTAACCCAAATATTAGCAGTCTTTTCATGCCTCCTCCGGTAACCCTAAGGTGATTTTATGGACTGATATTGTAAGATTAGATAGTTATTTGAGCGCCGTATTAAGAGTTTTAAGAAAGAGTCAGTAAGGTAATGAAAGTCATGTGGCTAAGCTTTCTTGAGTGCGTAGCGCGTTAGGATAGGACCGATGATGTCAAATAAAATAGTTGATGTTATGACCACGGATAATAATATTTGGCGGTGTTCAGGAAATTGATTGGCTGCTACGAGTGCCATGCCTATAGGAACGCCTGCTTGAGGTAATAAAGCTAATCCCATCCATTTTTTAGTCTCTATTGAGGAGCCACTGAGTTGACTGCCCAGTAATGAGCCTAAATATTTTCCTAAGGTTCGGGCAATGATATACAAAACCCCAATCAAGCCAAGTTGTTCGAAAGATGCCAGATCTAAAGAAGCCCCCGCTAATACAAAGAATACGATCATAAAGGGGGATTCAAAGTTCTCAATCGCATGAAATGGGTAGTCATGATGCTTGGCTAAATTGGCGATGGTTGTGCCGACCGTCATGGCTGCGATTAGATAAGAAACCTCAATCCAAGTAGCAATACCTCCGCAAATAAAAACAATGCCTAAGGCTTCAATAATCATGGGTTGTCCTGGTTTTGCACGGCCGGTTAAATATGCTGCTGGGACGCCAATCAATACCCCTAAACTAATGGCACCAAAAATTTCCCAAGCAGCTGTTAGAAAAAACACGCTGTCAGCACCATGGCCATTGAGCGTCTTAGCGACGGATAAGCCAAGAGCAAATAGTAGTAGAGCCCATACATCATCAATGGCCACAATTGAAAGTAGTGTATTGCTGAATTTAATTTGTCGAGGTCTTAATTGCCCCTGTTTCTTTGCTTCAGAGACAATGTCGAGAATAGCAGTTGGTGCGGTAGCAGAGGCGATACAGCCGAGGATTATGGCAATATCTGTCGCAACATTAATCGTAATAAGTAATGTGCTTACTAAAATTGCGGTGATTAAGGCAGCGCAAAATGAAATCCAAAAAACATCGCCCGCAGATTCTTTTAACGAATCAAGGGTTAGTTTGCTGCCTAATAAAAAACCTACCATTAATAATGTGATTTCAGCGATTAAATCAAAGTAGCTAGAGAATTCTAACGGAATAATATTTAACCCCGCTTGGCCGATAGCGATGCCAAAAACGAGCAGTAGTGTCACTCTAGGTAAGCAAGTTCTGTGGGCTAGAGTTGAAGTGATTAGGCCTAACAATAAGATCCCGCCAAGGGTCAATAAAAATTGAGATGAGCTCTCCATATAACTTTCTATTCCTTTTAAATAATCCGTTATTGAGCAATAAAAAGAGTCATTATCATTTTAATGGCGAGTAAGCTGAGTAAGTATTTTATTAGATTAAGGTAGAGCTTGTTATCTACTTTCTTACGCATTTTCGACCCGATAAAAGAGCCTAAGATTGCGCCTAAACTCATTATTATTACAGTTAATAAATATTGTCCGAGCTGAAAACCTATAAAGCCAAATACGACTATTTTAGCGAGATGGCTGATGCTCATGAATACTGCACCAGTTGCAATAATTTGATCTTTATTTTGTAGTTTTTTTAGTAAAATATTATTAGTAAGAGGCCCAGTAGCGCCAACAATTAAACTCAATCCTGTTTGTAGTGCACCGATAATGTAAAAGCTCTCAAATCGTTTCATTGCATTGGCGAAAGGTTTGGACCAGAGGTTAAGTAGGATATAGCTGCCAATAGCTAAGGGGATGTAATCGGCAGAAATATTTAGCAGCAAGGTTGAAAATAGAGCTAAACCAATCGCAGAGCCGATTAAAAATGCTGGTAGAAGGGGCCATGCTACGTGGTTTATCGATAATGCGACACGAGAGCCATTACTCGCAAGTTGAACGATGCCATGAATGGGGATAATAACTGCAGCGGGTAAAAAACTGGGCATGATCGCGATTAATAGCATGCCGCCACCAAAACCTAAAATCCCCGCAATTGCAGACGTTATAATGGCAAAAAGACCGAGAGTAATTTCGTTTGAGAATTCAGTGATAATCTCGAAAGGCATGACGTGCAGCTATCAGTGATAAAACGGAGTATCAGTTTACTCCGTTTTACTCAGGGTAGAAAATTAAATTCTGCCTGATCGAAAATATTCGTTCAGTTGATGCCTGTTGAATAGGCGCTCGTCAAAATAGATGCTCGTCAAATAGCTATTATTTAAGTTGGTGCTCTTCACCTTGGTAGTAGGCCTCAACTCTAGGGTTCATGATTTTGAACCACATTGGAGGAAATAGAGCGAGAACGACCATGGTTGCATATCCGCTAGGTAATTGCGGGCTGATATCATGATGGCGCAATACTTGATAGCGGCGTTTAGGATTTGCATGGTGATCAGAATGGCGCTGAAGCTGAAATAAAAATAAGTTGGTGAGTAGATAATTACTATTCCAGGAATGTTCTACATTTGTACGTTCATAGCGACCATTGTCTAATTTACGGCGATGTAAACCATAGTGTTCAATGTAGTTAATTACTTCAAGTAAGCTGAAAGCAACAAAGCTTTGTGCAAGGAAGTAGCCTAGGCCTGCCCAGCCCCAAAGAAAGGCGCATAAACCCGCAAAGGCAAAACTGATGGCATACCACCATATAAGTTCATTGCTTAAGGAGAGTGGATTTTTCCCTTTTCGCTTTAGTTTTGCAGCTTCTAGCTTCCAGGCATTTAAGAAATTATGTAGGTATGCATGAGGCAAAAAGCTGTAAAGAGTTTGGCCATAGCGAGATGACGATGCGTCGGCAGGCGTTGAAACATTTACATGATGACCGCGAACATGTTCAACCTTGAAACTACCATAACAAACACAAGAGAATAATAACCCTCCCGCCCATTGCTCGATTTTAGGCTCCTTGTGAATGAGTTCATGTCCGACATTGATCGCAACGATAGCCCCTACAGTACCAACGGATAAGATCCAGCCAAATTGACCGAGCCAGCTAAATTCATGAGTCATTAGTACGTGACCACCATAAATGATGCTGGCGATTTGGAGGGGGAGGCATAATAAAGTAAGGATGCGGTAAAAAACTTCTTTCGATAAAGCGGGAACCTGAGTGCTCTCGTCTGGGTTAACGGGGTCTTTGCCGATGGCATGATCCAGTAATGGGACTAATACAAAGACAAAAAATAAAGTTGTGAAAGAGAATAGGTCTTTATAACCGTATTGTTCCCCCAGCCATACCGATGCTAGTAGTAGCAGAGAGGGTAGAGTGACTAATAAATAAGCGTACTTTTTGATTTTAACGATCATGTCTAGGTCGTTTTGTTGTGAATTAAGGCTCGCTGAGCTCATTTGTAGTACTCCATAATATTGTTATTCTGTAGGATTGTAGGACAATTATGGTGCGGGGCGATTTTAATTGCAAGTATTGATCGTTAATTGGCCAAAAACAGAGAGATTTAGGCGATAAAATTGAACAAATGGCAGTGCCAATTCATATGGCTGAAAAATAGTGTAAAAGGGCTTGATATAAGGCTTTCAGAGACAAACTGCTGTGGTAGACTTAGTCGTTTGCATATAGATGTAGGTAGAGTGAGTCACCCATGAGTTTTATTGCGCCAAAAAGTATGGCAGAGCAGATCGCTCAGCATCTAGCAAACCAAATAATCTCTGGGCAAAGAGTCGCGAAAGAGCGAATCCAAGAGCTGAAAGTCGTCGATGAATTTGATGTGAGTCGAGGCTCAGTGCGAGAAGCTTTATTATTAATGGAAAAGCGTCATTTAGTTGAGATTTTACCTCGACGCGGCGCGATGGTTGCTGAATTAACAGAGCAATCGGTTGAAAACTTATTTGATGTTTTTGGTGTATTAATTACCCGGCTAGCCATGCTTGTGGCCGAGCGCTGGCAGGAAAACGAACTGGATACACTTGTTAATCATTTAACTTGGCTGCAATCGATTGTGGAGCAAGAGGATAGAGAAGAATTTATGGCACAAGTTTTTGTGCTATTAAATATGGCTTATCCGCTGGGGCGAAATGAATACTTGCATGAATTATTGGTCAATATGCAGCCCGCAATTCATCGTTGTTATGCCTTGGCACAAAGGTATCGACCTAATGATGGACAAGCTGCACAGGTTTTTTTTACGGGATTGATGAAAGGTGTCGCTCTTCGTGAGGTCGACATTTTACCCCGTGTAGTGAAAACATATTTTGACCACCAATTAGAATTGGTACTTGCAGCCCTTGCTGCTGATAGATAAAAATCGGTAAATGAGCGCCGATTTTAAATACAGATAATCAATTAGGAAAGACAGGTTATGCGCCTAAAGGCCATCAAACTGGCAGGATTTAAATCATTCGTTGACCCGACGTACATTCCGTTTCCAACTAATATGACGGGGATTCTTGGGCCAAATGGTTGTGGTAAATCAAATACAATTGACGCAGTACGTTGGGTGATGGGTGAAAGCTCGGCCAAAAATCTGCGTGGCGACTCAATGACGGATGTTATTTTCAATGGTTCCGCGCAACGCAAACCTGTTGGGAAAGCCAGTGTCGATCTGATTTTTGATAATAGTGATGGCACCTTGAGGGGGGAGTATGCCGCTTTTGCTGAAGTATCGCTGCGCCGTCAGGTCACTCGTGAAGGTCAATCGACTTATTATCTCAATGGAACTAAATGTCGTCGTAAAGATATCACCGATATTTTCTTAGGCACGGGCCTAGGGGCGCGCTCTTATTCGATAATCGAACAGGGAATGATTTCGCGTTTGATCGAATCAAAACCTGAAGAATTAAGGGTTTTCATTGAAGAAGCTGCCGGTATTTCTAAATACAAAGAGCGCCGACGAGAAACTGAAAATCGTATGCGTCGCACCAATGAAAACTTGGAACGCTTGCAAGATATTCGCGATGAAATGGAGCGTCAATTAGCCCACCTTCATCGCCAAGCCCAAGCGGCTGAAAAATACAAAGAATTCAAAGCTGAAGAACGGCTAAAAAAAGGTCAACTACAGGCATTGAAATGGCAAGTTTTGGATGTCGACTATCGTAAGCGTGAATTGGAAATTGCAGAGCTTGATGTTCAGTACGAAGCGAAGATGGCTCAGCAAACTGCCGCGGATGCCGCAATAGAAGAGCGTCGCCAAAGTCACCATGAACGTAATGACGTCTTTAGTTCTGCACAGGCTAAATATTACGAAGTGGGTTCTCAAATTGCGCGCCATGAGCAAAAGTTAGAGCATCAAGCACAAATGAGCTTGCAGCTTTCGCAAGATCTGGCTGAAACAGAAAAGGGAATTTTAGAAACTCAGCGTGCTTTAGAAGAAGATCAGCTTAAGCTTGAGGAAGTGAATGAAGAGCTGATGATGTTAGAGCCTGAGGTTGAAGTTTTATTGGCTGGAGAAGAAGCCGCAGGAGAAGAACTCATTATTGCCGAAGAGGCCATGCAAGCCTGGCAGCGTAGTTGGGATGAGTTCACACAAAAAGCCAGTGAACCTGCACGCCAAGCTGAAGTAGCGCAAAGCCGTATTCAAAACCTTGAGCAGCAATTGACTCGATTACAACAGCGTATTGAGCGCTTAGATGAAGAAAAGCGTCAGTTAACGTCGAATCCAGAAGCGGAAGAAATTTTATTCTTGCAAGAGCAGATTTCAGAACATGAAATGCAGCTTGAAGAACAGCAGATGGCGGGTGAGAATTTTGGTGATCAGGTAAGCTCACAGAGGGAATCGATTGAAGGTCTTCGCCGTCAATTGGACGAGGGACGTAGTGAGTTACAGCAGGTACAAGGTAGAAAAGCAGCCTTAGAAGCATTGCAGCAAGCGGCGAAAGGCGAGGGGAATGAGGCGGTCAGTCATTGGTTAGAGAGTCATCAACTATCCCGTAATGCGCGTTTGGCTGAAAAAATACACGTTGAAAGTGGTTGGGAAAAAGCCGTTGAAATGGTTCTAGGCAACTATCTTCAGGCTGTCATTATTGAAGATCTAGATCCTGTTCAGCATTGGGTCGATGGCTTGAAAGATGGTGAAGTTATTTTATGGTCCAACTCATCCGCAAAAGATACCACACCATCGGCTGCCAACTTATTAGCCGCTAAAGTAACGGGTGTTGAAAATGTTAGTTCATTATTAGGTAACGTACAGGTTGCAGATAACTTAGCTCAAGCTATGTCTCGACGTGGCCAATTAGTCGACGACGAATCGATCATTACTGCTGATGGTTTATGGTTAGGCAAGTCTTGGTTTAGAGTTGCTAAAGATGGTGAAGGCAATGGTGGCATTCTCGCTCGTCAGCAAGAATTAGAAGAGCTTGAAATTCGTTTCGAAGATCTAGATATCAATGTTGAAGAGTGGGAAGTTGATCTTGATAGCGAGCAGTTAAAGTTGCGCAATTTAGAACAGCAGCGTGAAGTACAGCAAAAAGAAATGGCGGCTTTTGCTCGTCAGTTGGCTGAATTTCAATCTAAGTTATCGGGCAAGCAAGCTCGTGCTGAGCAGTTAGCTCTGCGTACCGATAAAATAAATGCTGAACTTGCTGAAGTGAATGAACTGCAAGTACTGGAAAGAGAGCAAGTTGCTGAAGCCAGAATTCAATGGCAAGAAGCGATGGAAAACATGGATCAAGACGCGGATGAGCGCAGCCGCCTTCAATCTGAGCGTGAAAATACGACCAGCCGCATTGAAAATGCGCGCATGAAAGCCCGCCAAGAAAAAGATCAAGCGCATCAATTACAATTACGTCATCAAGGTTTTAGCAATCAGCAGCAAAGCCTACAGCAAGCGGTTGAACGCCTTCATCAGCAAATGCAGCGCAGCCAAGAGCGTAAGTCTCAAATTCAGCAGAATCAAAACCGAGATCATGACTCCGACCTTGAAGAGTTAAAAATACAGCTTGAAGAATTGCTCGAAAAACGCCTAGAGGCTGAGCAAGTCATGAGTGATGCGCGCCGTGAATTAGAAGCGGTGGATGCCGAACTGCGCCAATTCGAAAAAGAGCGTGGCATTGCGGAAAAAGCGGGCTTGGATTTACGGACGAAATTAGAACAAGTTCGTATGGAAACACAGTCATTAGAAATTCGCCGGAATAGCTTAGTTGAGCAACTTGCAGAAGACGAACTGGTATTAGAAGAAGTTATTGAAAACCTACCCGAAGATGCTGATATTCAGCTTTGGGCAAGTGAGCTTGAGCGTATTGCTGAACGAATTCGTCGCTTAGGTGCGATCAATTTAGCGGCCATTGATGAATATAAAATTCAATCTGAACGTAAGGTTTATCTTGATGCTCAGCACGAAGATTTAGAAAAAGCGTTAGCTACTTTAGAAAATGCCATTCAAAAAATAGATCGTGAAACGCGCACGCGTTTTAAAGAAACGTTCGATAAGGTAAATTCAGGCTTGGCTGATTTGTTCCCGAAAGTATTTGGCGGTGGACACGCGAGCTTAGAGTTAACCGGTGATGATCTATTGAATACCGGGGTAGCGATTATGGCGTCACCTCCAGGTAAGAAAAACAGTACGATTCATTTACTGTCCGGTGGTGAAAAAGCATTAACCGCGATTGCCTTGGTATTCTCTATCTTCCAATTAAATCCTGCCCCCTTTTGTATGCTGGATGAGGTTGACGCACCTTTAGATGATGCAAACGTTGGTCGTTATGCTCGACTCGTAAAGGCAATGTCTGAAAAAGTACAATTTATTTATATTACGCACAATAAAATAGCGATGGAAAAAGCCGATCAGCTCATGGGTGTAACCATGCATGAGCCCGGTGTTTCTCGTTTAGTTTCCGTAGATATTGAAGAAGCCGCGAAGATGGTTGAGGCATAATGAATATGCGCTATTGTGAAAAAATGATACGAATTATGGAAAGAAAAATGCAGAAGAGTGTAAAGGTGGAAAAATGGAATTAAATCTACGCACAGTTTTGGTCATACTTGGCGCAATTGTCATGCTGGGTATTCTGATTGATGGTTTTCGCCGGATGCGTCGTGCTCGCCAAGAAGCACTTAAGCTGGATGTAAAAGGTGATTTTCAATTTCCGGAAGAGGGGTTTTCATCTGAACTGCCTAATGGCGGTGCTCGTATTATTGGAGAGCTTTCTGCCGATGAACTGCAGGAAGAAACAGAAACTTTTCGACATCAGTTGGATGAGTTACCCGGCATCACGGCGCTTGATCAAATGGAAGATCAAGCGACAAAAGCACTGGATGAAGACATTCAGTTGAGTTTACATGAAGATAGAATTTACGCCGGTGAGCCTGATTTCCAACATGACAGCTATGAACATTCAGAACAAGAGCCGACTTCTACCCTTAGTGATGAAAATGATGTTGCTGAGGATGTGCCAATAGGTACTGCTGATAGTAGTGCAGAACAAGCGGTGAGTGAGCAAATAGTACCTAAAGCTAAGCCGTTGAATCTAGATGAGCATGTTCCGTTATTGATGGATGTTGAGGAACTGGGTGAGGAATTAGCCCCCCAAGTAAATCATCCTGTGGAAGAAATATTTGTTGAAACGGATGTGATAACGGCTGATGAAATCACGGCAGATGATCATACTCTATCGGTTACAAATGATGCCTCAGAAAGTAATCATGAGGCGGTTGAAGGTCGAGTTGAGAGTGGAGCTGAGAGTGGAGTTGATGAGGGTAGCGAAGAGGTTATCGAGTTAGGTATGCAGGATATACCAGCGATTGAAGCCTCCGTTGCAGGTATTGCTGACATACTCA
Source organism: uncultured Oleispira sp. (assembly GCA_913019965.1). Classification (GTDB taxonomy): domain Bacteria; phylum Pseudomonadota; class Gammaproteobacteria; order Pseudomonadales; family Oceanobacteraceae; genus Oleispira. The sequence goes on along the minus strand of CAJVZR010000066.1, from coordinate 9,144 downwards.
ATACGGAGCCAGAAGCTGCTGCGGTTGAAGAAACTCAAGATGATGGCCGTCTACATGCTGAAGAAATGATGGCTCAAGCCGCTTATGCCCCAGTTAAGAAACCCGGTGCAGATGCTGAAACACTCGCTCTGCGACCCATTCCTAGCCTAGTATTGGTGACGCACGTTATTCCTCATGATGAAGAAGGTTTTTGTGGTGAAGATATACTTTATTTAGTGAATAGTTGTGATTTACGCCATGGGGAAAAAGAAATTTTTCATCGTTTCGAAAAAGAAAATGGTGAAGGTTGCATTCAATTTTCGATGGCCAACTCATTTAACCCTGGCACCTTTAATCCTGAAACGCTGTTGCATGAGCGCATACATGGTGTGAGTTTATTCATGAGCCTGCCAGGGCCCGCTAAAGCCATGAATGCATTTGAAGCGATGACCGAAATGGCTTCGGTAATTGCACGTAATCTTGGCGGGGATGTCCATGATGAAACCCACAGTATTATGGCCTTGCAAACAATAGAGCATAATCGACAACAAGTTCGTGATTATGTGCGTAAGCAGAAATTGCTCGATAAAAAATAAATTAATGAAATGCAGTAGCTATTTATGACCCTGACAAGCGAAATGATGACGCGGATTAAACAGTTAAGAGCACAATTAAACTCTTATAGTCATCAATATTATGTATTGGATGCGCCGACGGTTCCTGATGCCGAATACGATCGTTTATACCGAGAGTTAGAAGGAATAGAAAAAGATTATCCTGAAGCTGTCACTCTAGATTCACCGACGCAGAAAGTAGGTGCGCCGCCTTTAGCCAGCTTTTCTCAGGTAAGTCATGAACTGCCTATGTTATCCCTCGATAATGCCATGAATAATGACGAGTTGACCGACTTTAATCGTAAAGTTAGAGATCGCTTAAAAGGGCTGTTGGCTGAAGGGCAAGAATTAGAGTTTGCATGCGAGCCAAAGCTTGATGGTCTTGCGGTCAGTATTCTTTATGAAGATGGCCAACTCGTTCAAGCAGCTACGCGCGGTGATGGTTCGACTGGGGAAAATATTACATTAAACGTGCGCACAATAAAAAATGTGCCTCTTACCTTACAAGGTATTGACTTTCCAAAGCGCCTTGAGGTGCGTGGCGAGATCTACATGCCGAAAGCAGGCTTTGAAAAACTTAATCAAAATGCTCGTGAAAATGACGATAAAGTCTTTGCTAATCCCCGCAATGCTGCAGCCGGTTCATTGCGTCAGCTCGATTCACGCATAACCGCTAAACGCCCTTTAGAATTTTGTGCCTACAGTATCGGTATTGTTTCTGATGAATTTACCTTGCCGACAAAACATGGCGAAATTTTACAGAACATTAAACGCTGGGGACTTAAAATAAATAGCGATATGGCGATCGTTGAAGGCATTCAAGCCTGTGTTGACTATTTTTCTGAGCTAGGGCGCAAGCGTGATAATCTGGACTATGACATTGATGGTATCGTTTTTAAGATCAATGATCTCGATATTCAGCAGCAACTTGGTTTTGTTGCGCGTGCTCCTCGTTGGGCTATTGCGGCTAAATTTCCTGCACAAGAAGAAATGACTCTGTTAGAAGATGTCGATTTTCAGGTCGGGCGTACCGGAGCACTGACTCCTGTGGCGCGATTAAAAGCAGTGCACGTGGCTGGGGTGATGGTCAGTAATGCCACCTTGCATAATATGGATGAAATTACTCGCTTGGGAGTGAAAATAGGCGATACCGTAGTCATTCGCCGCGCGGGTGATGTCATACCTCAAGTTGTTACGGTTGTTATCGATCGCCGACCCGCAAGCGCAACAGATATTATTATGCCAACCAATTGCCCGGTGTGTGGTTCTAAAGTTGAGCGTATTGCTAGTGAAGCGGTAGCTCGCTGTTCGGGTGGGCTGTACTGTGGTACTCAGCGTAAAGAAGCCATTAAGCACTTCGCATCACGTAAGGCTCTGGATGTTGACGGCCTAGGGGATAAGCTGGTTGAGCTGCTCGTCGATGCAGGATTAATAGACTCGTTTGATGATTTATTTCATTTGCGTTTAGAGGATGTCGCTAAGCTTGAACGTATGGCTGAGAAGTCGGCGCAAAATCTATTGGACTCATTGGAAGTCGCTAAAACGACTACCTTAGGGCGCTTCTTATATGCGTTGGGTATTCGAGAGGTCGGGGTGACGACAGCGCAAAACTTAGCCGATTATTTTGGCTATTTAGAACGAATTCAAAATGCTGATGAGGCAACGTTACTAGCCGTCCCAGATGTCGGTGAAATTGTTGCACAGCATTTATTAGCATTCTTTGCTGAACCGCATAATCAAAGCATTATAGAACAGTTACAAAAAGCGGGAATGAATTGGCCTGAAAGTGAACCCGTTTCAGCAGAAGAAAGTGCGGAATTACCTTTGGCTGGAAAAGTTTATGTAATTACTGGCACCTTGGCTGAAATGGGGCGTGATGACGCTAAACAGTATTTACAAGCACTGGGGGGCAAGGTTACCGGCAGCGTATCAGCGAAAACACATTGTTTAGTTGCCGGTGAAAAAGCGGGCTCTAAATTAACCAAAGCACAAGGATTGGGCATTGATATATTGGATGAGGCAGGGTTTATTGATTTTTTGCGTCTCCATGGAGTAAGTGGTGTTTAAATTATGGCTCAAAGCCACCTCATTAGTATTGGCCATCAGTTTGATGGCCGGCTGTACAACAGCTCCGCCTCAAAACTTAGATGATGTCTGTGATATTTTTGATGAATATTATGATTGGTATAACGCATCAAAAGAAGTTGAGCAAAAATACGGCGTGCCTATTGGGGTCACGATGGCGTTTATTCATCAAGAATCAAAGTTTGTTGAAGATGCTAGGCCCCCTAGGGAGTGGTTCTTATGGATATTCCCTGGGGCTTATCCATCAACCGCATATGGTTATACTCAAGCATTGAATGGTACTTGGAAGGAGTATCAGAAAAATACCGGGCAATGGAGTGCTGATCGAGATGATTTCACTGACGCCGTGGATTTTATCGGTTGGTATAATACTAAGACGATAAAACGCACCGGTATTAAAAAGCATGATGCCTATCGATTGTACCTCGCTTACCACGATGGGGCGGGTGGTTATTTAAGAGGGACTTATAAAAAGAAACCCTGGCTAATGGATGTCGGCCGTAAAGTAGACCGTCGTGCCAGAATGTACAATCAACAGTTAGTTCAGTGTCGTAGTACGCTGGATAGTGGCTGGTTGTGGCGAACTCTGTTTGGTGAATCAGAGCAAGATATTATAAGAAAACACAAATTTGCTGGCCTAAACTCAGGTTCTGCGCCCATTAATTAATAATAGGAATCCGTTATGTCGAAATTAGATCGATTGATCGAAAGTAATAAAGAATGGGCGGAAAAGATTAATCAAGAAAACCCCGATTTTTTTAGCAGCCTAAGTAAGCAGCAAAATCCTGAGTATTTATGGATTGGTTGCTCAGATAGTCGTGTACCTGCTAACCAGATTGTTGGTCTTATGCCAGGTGAGGTATTCGTTCACCGTAATGTTGCTAATCAGGTGATTCATTCTGATTTAAACTGTTTGTCTGTGGTTCAGTTTGCGGTCGAAGTATTAAACGTGAAGCATATTATTGTGACAGGGCATTATGGTTGTGGTGGTGTACACGCAGCGTATGATAACTCTCGACACGGCTTGGTTGATAACTGGTTAAGCCACGTAAAAGATGTCCATTATAAGCATATCGATGAATTGTCTAAGCTACCACCAGATGAAGCCCGTGATCGTTTATGTGAATTAAATGTCATGGAGCAGGTTCGTAATCTTGCAAGAACAACTGTTGTTCGAGATGCATGGAAAAACGGACAAGAACTGACATTACACGGCTTTGTTTATGGTCTGCATAATGGCTTGATCAATGACTTAGGTATCGACATTGCTAGTGTTGACGATCTACGCTCTCAATTTAAACAATATTAGCTTCAGATAAAAAAATAGCCCTGATGAAGGGCTATTTTTGACGTTTTATAAGGTTAGAAAATAATCATTTTTTTAATCGATTATAAGTGCTGACCCATAATTGCGGTAATATCAATCTTCTTTAATCCCTCATTATAGATCTTAGACAGCTCTTTTCCTTGAGCATCTTTTTTAAAGCATATGAAGAGTTTCTTATCTTCTAGTAAGGTTTTATTAAATTGAGCCGTTGATGCCTTTTTAGCAAGTGCTGCATCTGTTTTGAATAGATAGTTCATTACGTTTTTATCAATAACGGCTAAATCTAAACGGCCATTAACCAGCTTTAATAAATTCTTAGTATCACTTGTGGTGACGGATGTTTTTAACGACTTATTCGCCACCATTGCATCGAATTCAGTGGTATTAATATAGTCTTGCACAATACCAATTTTATGTGATTTCAGCTCAGTAAGATTAGACCAGGTAATGCTTTTATTTTTTCTCTCGGCAAATCCTAAAGGCCCAGAGCCCATGGCTTCTGAATAGATGAAGTCATTTGCGGTATCATCAGAATAATACTCAGGGAAATAGCCGGCATACTTGCTAGAGCTATCTTTAGCGAGTGCAACAGCTCGACTCCAAGGATAAAAACTAACTTTTAACTCATAACCCATGGCTTTAAACGCCGCTTTGGCAACGGCGACGGATGCGCCTTGTTCAGATAATGTTTTACCAGAATAGGGAGGCCAATCTAACGATGTTAGTTGTACGACTTTATCCGCCGAATAACTTAAGCTTGCGAAGGCGACTAAGCTGATAGAAAGTAAAATCTTTTTAATCATTATTTATATCCTGTTATGACGTTTTAAAACTGTTCATTTTTTCTTTTAATTCCAGTGCGATCTCCATCGAGCTGGTGCTGGCTTTTGAAGTTTGGTCTGCGAGTTCTGCGGTGCTGTCAGCATTATGGGATATATTGACAATATTTTGATTGAGTTCACTGATGACAGAGCTTTGTTCGGAAGCGGCTTGAGATATCTGGCTATTCATTTCATTAATGGCATTTACGTTATTAGCCACATCGGTAATTGATTGACCTGCGCGCTCAATTTTTTCCACGCTGCTTTCAGCATTTTCATTGCCTTTTCGAATAGCCTGGTCGGCCACTTCGGTTGATTTTTGTAGGCGATCAATCATTTGGTTAATTTCTTCGGTTGATTGCTGCGTTCGTTGCGCTAATGTTCTGACTTCGTCGGCCACAACCGCAAATCCTCGGCCTTGCTCACCGGCTCTGGCCGCTTCAATGGCTGCATTTAAGGCCAGTAGATTTGTTTGCTCAGCAATTCCTTGGATAACGCCACTGACAGTACCAATGTTTTCACCTTCTTTTACCAAGGTTTCTATGATGTCTGAAATTTGATTGATTTCACTGGATAAGTTGCGAATGGTGGAAACGGCATCATCCACAATCGTATGACTTTCTTGGGCGGAAGTATTAGCGACTCTGGCTGATTCAGCGGCTTGTTGTGCATTATTAGCGACCATTTCAGTAGAGCTAGAAAGCTCAGTACTGGCTGAAGCTACGAGGTCAATTTCGAGCTTTTGCTTGCTTAGCTCTGTACGGATATCTTCTACGTGTATTTGACCATCTTTGGATTTGTCTGCCATCTGTAACGAGGTAATATTAATGTTTTTGACTAAATCATCGAGTTTCTCAACAAAGCCATTAAACGCACCACTTAATTCCGCAAGTTCACGCACCCCTTTAATTGGTAGTCGTTTGGTTAAGTCTCCATTCCCTTGGGCAATGTCTTGAATCGCATTTCTAACACTAGTAATGGGCCGGATGACACTGGATCGAATGATCAGAGAAACTAAGATAGCAGCAGCAATGTCAAGCAAGATAATTCGCAGGATTTCCAAGTTTAGTGCATCACTAAGGGCTTTTGTCGTGCGATCTTGGTTGTATACAATGACGAGTTCACCAACAGGATTGAGTGTTCCATCTTCTTCGAATTCTAGATTTTGCTTTAAGGTAAAGGCGCTCTCTCTAGGAGAATGTTGGCTTTCAGTGATGCTGCCATCAAGTGATTTGGCTCTAGAAACAAAGACTTCTCCATTACTGATGACAGTAATTGAGTTGATGAAATCAGCACTGATTTCAGCATCAATGGCTTTGCTAGCGATACTGGCATCAAAGTTCCAAATTGAGATGGGTAAGCTGGCGCTAAGGCGATCGATGACATATTGAGAATCGGCTACCGCAGCAGCTTCTAAATCATTTTTGGTATTTGTATAACCAATTGTCGCTAATAGAACTAATAAAACAGTGATCCCTAAGGTTATCTGGCTAATAGTTTTAATTAACAGGCTTACTTGCTTCATGTCTGAACCGTTACTGATAGGCTTTAATTAAGCCTAGAACAAATTCAGCAGATTTCAGTATTTATTAGAAGTATTTTGAAAAAGTAAAAGTTCACTTTAATGATAGTTTTAATATTTCATTAAACACAGATAGAGTGGTTGCTTCTATATCAACTTTTTCCAAACCATGGTTAAAGATTGCCGATAATTTCTGACCTTCAATGTTCTTTTTAAAGCAAACAAAGAGTTGTTTATCTTCAAGAATTGAACGATTGAATTGTGCTAAGTGTGATTTTATAGATAAGCTAGGATTTGTTTCAAAAAGATATTCCATAACATTCTTATCAATGACAGCCAGATCAATGCGATTGCTCATTAATTTTTTCAAATTAGCGATATCATTAATAGTGCTCGAAGTAATAAGGGATTGGTTATCGACCATTTCATCGAACTTCGCGGTATTAATGTAGTCCTGCACGATACCTAAGCGGTAGGGCTGGAGGTCGGTAAGCGTAGTCCATGAAATACTTTTGTCTTTACGCTCGGCAAACCCGAGAGGACTAATCCCTATTTGATCTGAACATATGAAGTGCCGGCGAGTCTGGTTTGATGAGTATTCGGGAAAATACCCTATAAACTGAGAATCTTGCTGCTTCGCCAAAGCAACGGCTCGGCTCCAGGGGAAAAAAGTTACTTGAAGGTCATATCCCATAGCCTCAAATGCGGCCCTTGCCACCGCAATTGAGCTACCTTGCTTAGGCAGTGATTGCCCTGCGTAGGGTGGCCATTCTAATGACGTTAAATGAACCGTTTTTTCATTAGCGTTCGATAACCCAGAGACTAGAATTGAAAAGGAAATCAATAGCTTAATAAGAAATCTCAAATTGGCCTCTGCTTCATACTAGCGTTAAAAAGGGTTCGATTTACGCATAAACCGCAATCAGCTGACGGCTTAAAGCGAGCAAAGTACCGTCAGGGGTATAAACTTTAGCTTCTGTATGGACGTAACCGTGATGGGCTTGCTTGATTTCAGCATCGTAGTATAACCAAGTATCTGCGGGTAAAGAAGTTTCTAATAGCGATAGTGGCTGTACTATTTCGATATTCCAGCTCACAGTGGCGCAAGGCGCAGGTTTTTTTAACTTTTGTAAGACGGTTGGTGGCCATGCATCGATTAAAGCAATGAGGTGTGCCTCAGTAAAGTTGCTGCCACTTTCTTTAAAGCGTATCCAGCCGGCTAACTCATTTTTTGGGCTATTGGTAAACGGGAATTGGCCAGTGCAGTATTCAAACTCAAAATGTTGAACAAATTCAGGAGTTAAGCCTTTCATGTAGTTGAGGCGTGGATGACTGCCGAGCTCAGGAAGTGTTACTTTGGGACTATCGACTTCGATTTCTGATTCTCGTTCAATGCCATAGCAGGCACAAACTTGAGTGACGATACGTTCGTTTTGCACGACTTGGGCATTCACTTGGCTTATCGATTTGCCTTGAGATAAAACTTGGTCTGTGATGCTCATTGGGGTATCTGATAAGCACTGACCGCTGAAATTTATATTAAGGGAGCGTAGTGGACGAGGGTCCGCAATTAATTGACGAGTCCTTTCTAACCCTAAAGCCCCGGAAAGACCACCAAATAGTGTTCTGCCTTGACCCCACGTACTGTCGGCAACGATGGACTCTTGATTAATAAGGTTTAATAGGGATTCAAATGACTGCATGGTTGATCCAATATAATTTCAGGTTATTACAAAATATGGCGATGAAGGATAAAGTTATTTTTAGCGAATGCAATGAGCCTATTTAAAACAATCAGCTAATATTTAAACGTAAAGCTTACCTTTATACACTAGGTTGGAAAATCAATGGTCCACTCAGTGACAGCCCATTATATTAGTGATCGTTTCCTACTTCTATTCAAACGCTTGAATGCCTTATCTCTCCTTACTGTATTGATCACCTTGAGCTCTTCTATTTCGGTATTTTATAGCCTTAATCAATTACGCTTAGCCAGCGAGCATAGACTACAGTCCTATACTTTATCAGAAGAGCTAAGACTCAGTTCAGATCAGCTTACTATGATGGCTAGAGCGTATGCTGCAACAAGCAATGTATTATTTAAACAGTACTTTAATCAAATACTAGCTATTCGTGATGGTAAGAAAGTAAGACCGCCTAATTATCATAGGATTTATTGGGATTTTTTAATGCCGGGTTTAGAGTTGGAGAAAATAAACCACCTTGAAGAGCTGGAGGAGGGGTCTATCAAAGGGAGTCTTGTAGATACTATAAGAGGTCAGAAAGTCGCATTTGACAAGTTATTATCCGATTTGGAATTGACCCTACAAGAACAGAGGTTTTTATCTGCGGCTAAGTTAGAGAGTGATGCTTTAACTCAATTAGAAAATGAGGCTTTCGACTTAGTGCTTAATGGACAAAATAGTAAAGCAACTGAAATTTTGTATAGTTCAGAGTATTTTATTGCTAAAGCAAATATTATGAGGAACATAAATGAATTTTATTTGCTGAAGTTCGTAAGCGTTGAGTACTTTTTCTGATAGTATCTTCGCTTCGATAACCTTCTTTTTTATTGCACCAATCCGCCATAGCTGCCTACAAAAATCTACCCAGATATTTCATCTAATTATGGGAGATGAAAATATGACGGGGGAATTAAATTTAACTGACTCTGCTGCTAGATCCTAGGTAAACAAATTTAATGATAATCACAAAAGGGTAATAATATGGCTAACACCGCACTAATTATCGTAGATCTCCAAAATGATTATTTCCAAGGTGGAAGATGGCAATTAG
>CAJVZR010000065.1 GCA_913019965.1 uncultured Oleispira sp. | reverse complement strand
CGGAGATGCCTAGGCAATCGTCGCTTTTAGTACTTGTGCTAGAGGGGGAGGAAAGTCCGGGCTCCACAGGGCAGGGTGCCAGATAACGTCTGGGCGGTGTAAACCGACGACAAGTGCAGCAGAGAGAAGACCGCCGATGGCTCGTTCGCGAGTACAGGTAAGGCTGAAAGGGTGCGGTAAGAGCGCACCGGGCGACTAGTAATAGTTCGTTGCAGGGTAAACTCCACCCGGAGCAAGATCAAATAGGCTCTCTTATGGCGTGGCCCACGTTGAGAGCGGGTAGATCGCTTGAGCCTGCGAGCAATTTCAGGCCTAGATGAATGATTGTCCACGACAAAACCCGGCTTACTGGCGTCTCCACTTATTATTAAAAAAGCCCCTCATATTGCTATGAGGGGCTTTTTTTTGCCTATGGAAAAATTATCAGCTATTAACAAGTATTTAAAATATGAAGTCCACAGCAGCAGAGACTGTCTGAGAATTACCATGATAATCCCAGCCTGTGGCTTTATCACCTTCATCTTCAAAATGGTCAAATTGTATTTTGGCTGATGCTTTAGAGCTTAAGTTATAGCGTAAGCCTGCACTTGCCATATAGTGTTCTTCATAATCATCTTCATTATCAGATTTTGTTTGCCAATGATCGGCTTTAGAGTAGCTCACATAAGGCTGGAATTGATCAATATTATAAACAGCAGAGATTAGGTAGGTTGGGAATACTGTACCTACATCATCATCGTAAGCTACATAATTTGCATCAAAGATAATAGTGAAATCACTAACGTTTACATTACCGCCGATGCCAATGAATTGTTGGGAAAATCCAGAGGCACTTGCTCTGATAGCTGTTTCACCATTGACGTTGGTATCAATTCTTTTACGGTCATTTCGAAAGTAGACCATGCGCAAGTCGAATGATTCCCCGATAATATTAACGTTAAAGCCTGCAATATCAGTCCATTGCTCATTAACTTGAGTAATGGCTGCGCCATTGAGAGTTCGATTGCCGATCTCTGCGTAATAAAGCATTTCCTTATTATCTGTTGAATATTCGTTACCATAAAACGCCGTTACGGTATTGGTAAAATCATCGGTACTGAAATCGTATGTCGCGTGGAAACCATCAAATTGAGTGACTTGCCACCAATATAAATTTGAAGGTGGGCGTATCCAAGGGTAGGCATAACCGACTTCAGAAAACTCTGAATAGTAGTACATGGGAATATTTCTACGACCCGCCATTAAAGTCCAATTGTCGCTGGCATTATAGGTTAAATAATACCAGTCAAGCTCAGGTTTAAACTCATCAGTTCCTTTTGCAAGTAGCTGTCCTGTTGCTTTTAAATCGGGTGCTATATCGGCGCTAACCTGAAGCCCTAATACACTCTCGGCTTTAAAAGTAGTTGTATTTTCATATTGACCGACATCGTAAAAATCGGCAGTTAATTTCTCGTCATCCTCTAATGTTTGCCCAGCAACAATAGAACCAAAGCCGCTGAATTTTACCTCTGCGATTGTCGGTGTTGATATCAGTGCGACTAAAGAAACAATCGATAATGTTGTTAAGTTTTTCATAATATTGCTCCGTTAGAAATTAGCGACGACTTTAACTTTGTCAGTAACTGATGATGAGTCGACATAGCTAATAGCTCCTTGATTAACCGATACGGTTGAAATGATATCGCTATCTGAAGGCAATACTTTTGGCATATCTGCTTTTCCCGTAAATACCAATCTTGCCCAATATGCATTGATTTGGGTTCTAGATTTACCGATCATCTTGTCATTAAAGGCATCGAAAGAAGGCAGGCTTTCGGCAGCATTCATAGGGATAGCAACTTGGCCATTGGTAAACTTATCTTTCTTTCCAAGAAATATTTTTTTAATAATTTCTGGGTTGAATGTTGAGGTATTATCGGGGTGTACGATTACCGACATATCAGCAAATGATAAGTTACTAAATATCGTGGTGCTTATAATCAGTAAAAATGTTTTAACGGGTTTTTTATTATTCCACATTACTGTCTCCTAAATTCTCGGCAAAAATAAATGAATTAAGTTGCCTATAAGGAAACCTAATTTATTAATTATAGGAGAATATTCTTAGAACTAAGAAAAAGTATAGAAAGACAGGTAGTAGTTTGTGGATAAACCAATAAATTATAGTTTTATAAAATTTAAATAAAATTATTGGCATAATTCTCTTGTGTATTTATTCATAAATTGAGTAATTCAATTTAAGGCTTAAGTTAACTAGGTTGTTAAACTCTAAATCACTAGAAAATTAATTTAATATTATGCGATAACTATTTATGAGTTTTATTTTATGATGTATCTGTCCACTCTTAAACATTACGGCAAATCTCGTTAGACCATTTCATATAGCTACTATTCATCAAATTAATAGATGCTAAGTACTACAAATCATTTCATTCATGACTTAGCTCTGGTTAGCATAGATTCAAGGTTACGAATTAAAGACTAAGTGATAGCGAGGAATTTACGAATGGATTTTGAGTTAAGCGCAAAAGCAAAAGATTACGTTAAAAGAACCAAGGCGTTTATTAAACAGCACATTGAGCCGATTGAAGCCGACTTCTGGGCAGAAGTTAATGCCAAGCATAATCATGGTGATTGGACGACGTGGGAAGTGCCACCGATTGTTGACGAGCTAAAGGCCAAGGCTAAAGCAGAAGGTTTGTGGAATATGTTCCTGCCTGATGATGAATTAGGTGCTGGTCTGAGTGTGATGGAATACGCTTCAGTTGCTGAAGAAACAGGCCGTAGTATTCTAGCTCCGACGATTTTCAACTGTAATGCTCCTGATACGGGCAATATGGAAGTCTTATGGCGTTATGGCTCGCAAGAACAAAAAGATGAATGGTTAACTCAGCTATTAGCGGGTGATATACGTTCGGTATTCTGCATGACGGAACCCGACGTAGCTTCTTCAGACGCGACCAATATGGCCGCCACGGCGGTGGTTGAAGGGGACGAGGTTGTGCTTAACGGCACCAAGTGGTGGTCGAGTGGTATTGGTGATCCACATTGCAAGGTGGGTATCTTTATGGCCAGTACCCCTGATGAGAGTAAAGACCGCCATCATCAGCACTCCATGGTATTAGTGCCTCTGGATACTCCTGGAGTCGAAATCGTGCGCATGCTGCCCGTCTTCGGTGCTTATGATGCCCCTCATGGCCACGGTGAAGTGAAGTTCACCAATGTACGTTTACCGGTTTCCAGTTTTATCAGTGGTCCTGGTATGGGGTTTGAGATTGCTCAAGGGCGTTTAGGTCCTGGTCGTATTCACCATTGCATGCGTTGCTTAGGCGCTGCGGAAAAATCGTTAGAGTTGATGGTTGATCGTGGTATGGCTCGTACAGCATTCCATAAGCCGATTATGAAGTTGGGTGGTAATGCTGAGCGTTTGGCTGAGGCTCGTATAGCTATTGATCAAGCGCGCTTATTAACCTTATTTGCTGCTTGGAAGATGGATAAGGTCGGTGCGTTAGGGGCGATGACAGAAATTTCTTCGATTAAGGTAGTTGCGCCGAATGTATTGCAGAAGGTAGTTGATGATGCAATTCAAATTCATGGTGGCGCCGGTGTTAGTCAAGATACGCCATTAACGGCTTTCTTTATGCAGGCTAGAGCGCTGCGTTTAGCGGATGGTCCTGATGAAGTGCATAAAGGGGTGATCGCCCGTATTGAGCTGGCTAAACGTGGACACTTCTCTAAAAAAAGAAAGTAAAGTTAGAAAGTAAGATCTAACATAAGAGGGCTTCCAAGTTGGAAGCCTTTTTTATTTGCCTCTGCGAATCAAGCGAATTAAAAATAAGTCCCTAGACCGACAAAATATTGCTGAACCAATCCTGTTTCTATAATAGGGCTATCCGATACCGTATCGCTAAATTGGTAATGGCGTAAACCTGCGTAGGCAGCCCAGTCTTTCTTTCCGCCTTGTTGCCAGTTGAAATCATAGGTCGCGATTAACTCCAATTCCGCAGACCAGCCTGAATCTGCTTTGTAAGATTTCTGGTTCATGCTTGAGAGTTCTTTCTTGTCGATCCCATAATAATAATCATTTAAGTCCTGACTTTGGGCTTGTAAGCCAAAAGTCGTTAGCAGACGGATGCTATTCAGATTAGAGAAAGGTTTAAAACTGTCTCTGCGGTAAGCTGTAACTTCCGCTTCTTGGCCTTTGTGAGTCGAGGATATGTCTTGCAATAGCGCTATGCGGCCAATCCAGCCGTTGCCGAAGCGGCGTCCGAGTTGAATTCCGGCCTCTAAGGATCGTTTTCGCTCTTCTAGGTTGTATTTCTCTAAGATATGGCTGCTGTTTATCTCCTCTTTGGACAGGCTGCTATGGCTTCTTAAGTTGCCAATTAATGAGCTGAAATAGGTGCCGTCACGAAAGAAGTTGTAGCCAAAGCGGTTGGCTTCAATGAAGACGGGGCCATAGCCGCCGAAGATTAAAGGCGTCGCACGAAATTGGTTATCCACAGCCTTAAATTGACTTCTTTTTGCTGTGGCTGCGATGGACCATAAGCCGTAGGCCGGCTCGATAATTTGCTCCGTAAGAGGCTGCTCATCTGCAAGGGTTTTAGTGGCTGAAAGTATTAAAATGAGGCTGCTTATTGTTGCTCGTATTTTCGCCTTCATCGGTGCCTATTCCATTGTTTAATATATTTGAATTTCAATCTTAAAGGCTTTGTATCTTTTTATCTTATTTAGTTCAGTGTTAGTGGCTGCTAACGTGCGAGTAATTATCTTTTAACACTTGATCATATTATGGCATCATACTCAGGCAGGAGTGTGAGTATTCACTCAGCTTAAGTCTTAAATAAGCTTAACTAAGGTTAGTGATCACTTATCTATAACAAAATTGTCTAAATAATTTTTCCTCTTTGAGTTAGTGGTCACCAACTTAATAAATTACTTTAACTTTATCTGCCAGAGTCAGGCATGGTAAGTGTTTTACGCGACTGAATGACGACCGTTTTTACTACCTTGGCAGAAATGGTCGCTAAGTCCTTGTGAATTAACGCAAATTTTCACATATCCACAGCGTTGTACGCCTTGCAAAACCGCCCCAGCATTTCTATAGTGTGCATTAGTGGAGTAAAGTGGGTAGAAGTGGGTTTTAGTAGTATTTATTGTTTGAAAAATACTCAAAGATGGCTTTCGAATATCCATTCAATAATTTGGGGCGGATGATCAGTGTTTCGTGGACTCAGTGCGGTTAATTTAGATGCTAAAGGAAGGCTAGCGATCCCGATGAAATATCGGCAGTTGCTGGTGGATCTTTGTGCTGGGCGTCTAGTAGCCACAATTGATACCGAAGAACGCTGTTTATTGATCTATCCGGTGGATGAGTGGGAGCTGATTCAAGCCAAGATTGAAGCATTACCTAGCTTCAACCCCAGTGCCCGAAGAATTCAACGATTGTTGATTGGTCATGCCACCGATATCGAGTTGGATGCCAATGGACGAATCTTATTGTCTCAGCCGTTGCGTGAATACGCGCAGTTAGAAAAAGAAACGGTTTTGCTGGGGCAAGGTAAAAAATTAGAGCTGTGGAGTAAAGAGCTGTGGAATAGCCGTCGCGATGATTACATTGCCGAGGTGAATGCCCCAGAAGTACTCCCAGACGAACTATTAAATCTTTCTTTATAAAGAAGTCTTATGGCCAAGCGTAGCAGAACAAAGTTGAGTAAGACTGAGCGCGAACGAGCAGCTCTCGCGCAAGCAGAACAAAAGAAAGATCAGCTTGAGTCCGGTGTCGGTGAGCAAGAAGATCATTTTACCGTCTTATTACACGAAACCGTAGAAGGGTGCGTGGTTGATCCGGATGGTATTTATGTCGATGGTACTTTTGGTCGTGGTGGCCACAGTGAATTGCTATTAAGCAAACTGTCGGGAAAAGGTCGCTTATTCGGTATCGATAAAGATCCACTGGCGATTGAAACCGGTAAAGCATTAGAAGAAAAAGATTCACGCTTTCAAATTATCAATGCCAGTTTCGCAGAGTTGCAATCACAGATGCAGGCTCGCGGTATCGAAAAAATTGATGGTCTGTTATTGGACTTAGGTGTGTCTTCCCCTCAGCTAGATGATGCTGAACGGGGTTTTAGCTTTATGCGTGATGGCCCGTTAGATATGCGCATGGATCCAACATCAGGCATTAGTGCAGAAGATTGGATTGCCAAAGTGAGCGCGGAAGAATTAGCGCGAGTGATGAAAGAGTACGGTGAAGAGCGTTTCGCTAAGCGTATGGCGAATGCGGTTGTGCGTGAGCGCGAATTGCAGCATATCAACCGCACTGTGCAGCTTGCTGAAATTTTAAAAGAAGCAAATCCTGCTTGGGAAAAACATAAGCACCCAGCGACCCGTGCTTTCCAAGGAATCCGTATTCATCTGAATAACGAGTTAAGTGATTTGGAAAGTATTCTTGATCAATCGATCGATGTATTGAAGGTCGGTGGTCGCTTAGCGGTGATTAGTTTCCATTCTTTAGAAGATCGTATCGTGAAGCGTTTTATTCGTCGCCAAGAACAAGGGCGTCCCATACCCCCGGGCTTGCCGATTCTAGATGGTGACTTGGGTAAAACGATGAAAAAAATGAGTAAAGCCATAAAGCCAAAAGCGAATGAAGTAGGCGGTAACGTGCGTGCACGTAGTGCGGTATTGCGAATTGCCGAACGCATTGAAGGCGAGCGAGGCTAATCATCCATGACGAGTTCGGCAAAGCAAAGTTTCATTTTATTTGCCGCATGGCTGTTAGTTATTGTTTGTGCCACTTTGCAAGTTGCCGCTACCCATTGGCATCGACAGCTGGTGAGTGATTGGCAAGTATCTGAGCATCAGCGATTAAGCTTAGAGCAAGATTATGGGCGCTTATTATTAGAACAAAGTGCGTTAACAGCTCATGGTCGAGTTGAACGCATCGCAAAAGAGAAACTACAGATGATCGAAGCCAAAGATGTTCAGGTCATTCGTAGTAGTCGCTAGGTTGAAGAGTAGCCGTGTTGTTATTGATGCCGATTTTGCGAGATAAAATAATTATTAATGCTGGAATGGATTGCCAAAAAGGAAAATAGATAAGATGAAAGGCACACACTAACGTGGCTAAACCCCGTTCTAAAAAAGCAGCGACCACTGCTAAAATTGAAGATATTGAATATCGTATTCCGGTATGGCGCTTTGCGCTTGTGCTGAGCGTATTCGTGTCTCTAGTTTTTGTCGTTGCTGGGCGAATGGGTTATCTACATCTAGTGCAGCAATCATTTTTAGCCGCTCAAGGTGAGCAGCGCATGGTGCGTGATGAATCGATTCCAGCTTTGCGTGGTGACATTAAAGATCGTCACGGTGAGGCGTTGGCGGTAAGTTCTCCGGTAATGAGCTTGTGGTTAAACCCTAAGCTTTTTGATGCGGCTAATATTCCTAAACTTGCGGCCAGTTTGAATATTCCAACGAATAAGTTGGCGCGGCGTTTAAAGCGTAACCGTTCTCAGGGCTTTATGTATGTGAAGCGTCACTTACCCCCCGAGAAAGCCCAAAAAGCACTATCGTTGAAATTGAAAGGCTTGTTTTCTGAAGCAGAATATCGCCGCTTCTATCCAGCGTCTGAAGTAACTTCCCATGTTGTGGGTATGACCAATATCGATGGTAAGGGGCAAGAAGGTTTAGAGCTGGCTTATGATGATTGGTTGCAAGGTGCACCGGGGCAGCAGCGAGTTGTAAAAGACTTATTAGGTAATGTAATCAAGCAGCTCAATGTATCTGCTGTGGCTAAGCCCGGTAATGAATTAAAGTTAACGGTCGATTTACGTTTACAGTATTTAGCCTACCGAGAATTAAAAGCCGTAGTGCAAGCTCATAGAGCAAATTGGGGGAGTGCTGTTTTATTAGATGCCAAAAACGGCGATATTTTAGCCCTAGTAAATCGACCTTCTTATAATCCCAATAATCGCGCCACCCTTAATGCTGTTGAAATGCGTAATCGTGCATTGACCGATATGATTGAGCCTGGCTCAACGATGAAGGCGTTTACTGTGGCGGCTGCGTTAAAAAAGGGCAAATATGGTGCAAGGTCAGTCATCAATACTTCGCCGGGCTATATGCGCATTAAGCAAAAAACAATTCGTGATCATCGAGATTATGGCCGCTTAGATTTAACTGGAATTATTAGAAAATCGAGTAATATCGGAGTGACTAAACTTGCTCACGATATGGGGGCCGAAACTTTATGGACCATGCTGCATGATGCCAAGCTCGGTCAAGCAACGGCGCTAGGTTTTCCAGGAGAGGCTGTTGGACAGCTTCCTTATCCACAGAAACTGGATAAGTTGGGTCTAGCAACGTTATCTTATGGTTATGGATTAGCGGTTACTCCTTTGCAATTAGCTCAAGCTTATACGGCTTTTGCTAATGAAGGTTGCTTGCATGAAGCGCGATTAATTTTGACCAATGCGCAAACGCCTTGTGATCAAATAATGCCCGTTTCCGTGGCTAAAGATATGACTCGCATGCTAGAAACGGTAACGCAAAAAGGCGGTACGGGAACGCGGGCGAAAGTTGCGGGTTATCGTGTTGGAGGTAAAACTGGGACCTCACATAAAGTGGGTAAACAGGGTTATCAAGATTCTGAATACAGTGCCATTTTTGCTGGTATCGCACCGATTTCAGATCCTCGTTTTGTACTAGTGGTCGTAATTGATCAGCCTCAAGGGCAGGAATATTATGGTGGCGAAGTGGCCGCACCTGCTTTTGCTCGTATTATGGAAGGGGCATTACGCACCCTGCAAATTGCACCGGATCAGAGTAAGGATTTTCATGTGGCGGAGGTATCTTCGTTATGAACCTTGAACAGCTTATAAATCCGTTTCTTGAAAACTCAGAGCTCATTATTCCTCGAGTAGAAATCAGTGGTTTAGTGACAGATAACCGCGATGTGAAATTGAATGATTGTTTTATCGCCTTAGCCGGTATTACTCATCATGGTAAGCAGTTTATTAATGATGCGATCGTTCGTGGTGCGAGCGCGGTTATTGTTGAAGCGGATTTAGACGCGATTGAAATACAACAAAATGCCCAGGGCGAAGATATCCCTGTTCTTTCTTTGGCTCGTTTAAATCAACAGCTGAATACTTTACTGATTGAATTTTATCGTCACTCCACCAGTGCATTCGATATGCGCTTGCTTGGGGTAACGGGTACCAACGGTAAAAGTAGTATTACGCGCTTTATTGCCCAGATGAGTTCGGCGTTAAATAATCCCGCGGGATTAATGGGAACGTTAGGCTTTGGGGTTTGGCCAGAAATTACTGAAAGTAAAAATACGACACCTGAGTTGGCTGTTTTATTGCGTCAGTTCACCTCGATGAAGCAGCAAGGTGCCGAAATTGTGGCGATGGAAGTATCTAGTCATGGCATTGAACAAAAGCGTATTGAAGGGCTCGTTTTTGATACGGCAGTTTTTGCCAACTTAAGCCAAGATCACCTTGATTATCACGGTGACATGGAAAGTTATTTTGCGATTAAAAGGCAGTTATTTTTAGCACCTGAATTGAAGTTTGCCATTATCAATAGCGATGATGAATATGGTCGATGCTTATTAAACGATGAAGCGATCACTGCTGAGAAATTGAGTTATGGATTTGCCGATGATGCCGATGTGAAGGTCGTGGATTGGAAAATGCATGGATCTTCAATTGATGCTGCCATCTCAACGCCTTGGGGGGATGCAGATTTTAGTATCAACATGGTCGGAGATTTTAATTTAGCCAATGTACTCGCGGCTATTACGGTCTTAGCGGTAGAAGAACATTACACACTGGCTGAGATTATTATTGCAATTGAGAGCATTAGTCCTGCTCCTGGTCGAATGCAGGCCTATCAAAAACATGAATCCGCCGCGGTGATTGTCGATTTTGCACATACCCCAGATGCTCTGAAAAATGTATTAGCGACCTTAGCGCGACAAATAAAACAGCAAGCTGACACTCAGTCTGCGCAAGGTAAACTTGCGCTGGTATTTGGCTGTGGTGGTGATAGAGATAAAGAAAAGCGCGCGCTGATGTCGGCAGTTGCACAAGAGTTGGCGGATGTGATTTATATGACGGCTGATAACCCTCGTCACGAAAACCTAGAGTCGATTATCAGTGACATGAAGTTGGGGTTAGATAGCGCGAGTTCTAAGTTAGTAAAGGTTGAACTGGACCGAGCCCAAGCCATTAAGAAAGCTTTGGCTGAATTAGATTGTGATGATGTTCTTTTAATTGCTGGTAAAGGTCATGAGGAATATCAAGATGTTGCAGGGGTTAAAATTCCTTATAGCGATGAGGCTGCTTTATTGGCCTTGGGTTATCAGGATAGCTCATTTAAACAAGAAAATAATATGACTAAGGAGGTCATACAATGATGACTTCTTTTACTTTGTTGGAATTAGCTACCGCAATGAATGCGACGCTAGTGCCTATAGATTTACAAGCCGATGCCATAAGCGCGAAGAAGATTAATACCGATACTCGCAGTATTGCGGAAGGCGATATATTTTTGGCATTACGCGGCGAAAATTTTGATGGCCATGATTTTGTAATGCAAGCACAAGAGAATGGTGCCGTAGCCGCGATTGTTGATCAGGCTTATATTGAAGAAAATCCGCCCTTAACAAACCAGGCTTTCCCGCTATTGGTCGTTGGCGATACGTTACTGGCTTTAGGTCAAGCCAGCTTATGGAATCGTAAACAGTTTCATGGCCCTTTAGTTGCTATTACCGGTAGCGCAGGTAAAACCTCGGTTAAATCCATGGCTGCCCATATGATGGAACTTGTGGGTGAGTGCTGGTCGACTCCGGGCAATTTTAATAATCATATCGGTGCGCCATTAACCTTATTAGGTTTGAAAACTCAGCATAAAGCCGCCGTGATTGAATTGGGTGCAAGTGGTGCCGGAGAGATTGCTTATAGCTCTCAATTTGCTAAACCCGATGTGGCAATTATTACCAATGTCAGTGGTGCCCATTTAGAAGGTTTTGGCAGCATCGAAACGATTATGCGCACCAAAGGCGAGATTATTGATTCCCTCACTGCAGATGGGTGTGCGGTATTAAATGCCGATGATAAATTTTATGCCGATTGGGTATTGCGTGCAGAAGGTAGAAAGGTCATTAGCTTTGGTATCAAAAATTTTGCCGATGTAATGGCGACAAATATTTGTTGCCAAGAAGATGGCAGCCGATTTGATCTTGTATATCAACAGCAATCGTTTCCTTGCTCGATCCCGTTATTAGGCGAGCATAACGTTATGAATGCCTTATCGGCAATTGCGGCAGGAATCGCGATACATCTTGATCCTGAGAAAATATGCCAACAATTGAAAACCCTGCCAGCCGTTGCTGGTCGTTTACAGTGGGTTGAAGGGCAGGAAGGTATACGCATTTTGAATGATAGCTATAACGCCAGTCCAGCGTCGGTAAAGGCAGCGATTGATGTGTTAGCCCTTTGGAAAGATAAGGCCTGGTTAGTACTGGGTGATATGGCTGAGTTAGGAGATGACTCAGCGGCTATTCATGCTGAAATGGGTGAGTATGCGAGTAATGCAGGGATTGCAAATTTGGTGGCAACAGGCAGTGCTTGTTATCACGCAGTTGAAGCATTCAGAAATAATATTAGTAATGATGATAGTAAAAGAAATGCAAACTGGTTTAAGCAGCAAAGCGAATTGCTGAACTACATTAATAACAATAAAGAGCCTGGCCAGGTTTTTTTGGTGAAAGGCTCACGCAGTGCGGGTATGGATAAAATCGTTAGCGCACTGTCAATTAAGAATCGAGAAGGTTCTACTAACAGAATTGGGGAAGGGGAAGTTTAAATATGTTGTTATGGTTAGCAGATTATTTATCTCAGTATCATTCAGGTTTTGCCGTTGTGCAATACCTCTCTTTACGAGCAATTTTTGCTGTGATTACGGCTTTAACGGTGGCGCTATTTTTAGGCCCTAAAGTGATTCGTAAATTACGTGAATATCAAATCGGTCAAGCAATTCGCGATGATGGCCCTAAGTCTCATTTAAGTAAAGCTGGCACCCCAACAATGGGTGGCGCATTAATATTACTTTCAATTGCGGTGAGTACACTATTGTGGGGTAACTTAGAAAATAAGTATGTTTGGTTAACGCTACTAGTCACTCTTGCATTTGGTGCCATTGGCTGGGTAGATGATTATCGAAAAGTAGTTGAGAAAAATTCAAAAGGTTTGCCTGCCCGTTGGAAGTACTTTTGGCAATCTCTACTGGCAATCGTTGCTGGAACTTATATGTTTGCAACAGCGCCCAGTGCTGCAGAAACCTCACTGATTATCCCTTTCTTTAAAGATGTTCTTTTGGATATGGGTATTTTTTATATCGTCTTAAGTTATTTCGTTATTGTTGGCTCTAGTAATGCGGTTAATTTAACCGATGGCTTAGATGGTTTAGCTATTTTACCAACGGTTATGGTGGGCGGAGCATTAGGGCTTTGTGCTTATTTAGCCGGCAATGTGAACTACGCAGAATATCTATCAATTCCTTATGTGATTGGTGCTGGCGAATTGGTTGTCTTTAGTGGTGCATTAGTGGGTGCTGGCGTTGGTTTCTTGTGGTTTAACACCTATCCAGCTCAAGTATTTATGGGGGATGTTGGCTCATTAGCACTAGGTGCCGCTTTGGGGATGATGGCGATTATTACACGCCAAGAAATCGTATTCTTCATTATGGGTGGTATTTTTGTTGCGGAAACGGTTTCCGTTATTTTGCAGGTAGGCTCATTTAAGCTTACTGGTAAGCGTATTTTTAGAATGGCTCCTTTGCACCATCACTATGAGTTGAAGGGGTGGCCTGAGCCACGAGTCATTGTGCGTTTTTGGATTGTTACTTTGATTTTGGTATTAGCGGGTCTAGCGACACTTAAAATTCGCTAAAACTTAACTAACTGTATAGAGATTACTAATAAAAATGACAAGCTTGATTACAACCGATCATAAACGCTTAATTGTTGGCATGGGCCAGACAGGGATTTCCTGTGCGCGTTTTTTGACGGCTAAAGGTTTGTCGTTCGATCTCTGTGATACTCGTGAAGCTTTGCCTAATCAGAATGAGATCGCAGCTGAGTTTAGTAGCAGTCAGATTATTAATGGTGCTCTTGATGGGGCGGTTTTAGCTCAGTATCAAGAATTAATCGTCAGTCCTGGTATTGCAATTGCTGAACCCGCGATTGCTTTTGCTATTTCCCAAGGTTCAAGAGTTCGCGGTGATGTTGATGTCTTCGCCGAGTATGTGACTAAGCCTATTGTTGCCATTACGGGTTCCAATGGAAAAAGCACTGTGACTACCTTGGTTGGTGAAATATTAACTGCGGCAGGTCACAAGCCGGCAGTATGCGGCAATATTGGTATTCCGGTATTGGATGTTTTATTAAATGATGATGACTATCAGTGTTATGTCGTTGAGTTATCGAGTTTTCAATTAGAAACGACACATCATTTAGCCGCGGAAGTTGCGTGTGTATTAAATCTTAGTGAAGATCATATGGATCGCTATGATTCTATGATGAGTTACCATCAGGCTAAGCATCGAGTATTCCAAGGTTGTCGTAGCATTGTTATTAATCGAGAAGATAGCTTATCGCAGCCATTAGTCAGTGATGCTATGCCTAAGCGTAGCTTCGGTTTGGCGATGGCTGATAATGCAGTTGCCGCGAGCAATCAGTATTCCATTGCTAAATTGCAAAACGAAAATGTCGCTTTAGAAAATGGCGAATATTTAATGTTTCAGCAGCAAGCGGTTTTCCC
Organism: uncultured Oleispira sp.; assembly: GCA_913019965.1. Classification (GTDB taxonomy): domain Bacteria; phylum Pseudomonadota; class Gammaproteobacteria; order Pseudomonadales; family Oceanobacteraceae; genus Oleispira. Next base: position 8,919 of record CAJVZR010000065.1, on the reverse strand, counting down.
TGTTGCTGAATTAAAAATTAAAGGTCGCCATAATCAGCTGAATGCCTTAGCGGCAATAGCTTTAGTTGAATCGTTACCTGAGTCTTTTGATGTCAGTAATGATGTTTTGCAGCAAGTTTTGTCTACCTTTTCAGGTTTGCCCCATCGTTGTGCCTGGGTCGCTAGGCAAAAAGGTGTGGATTATTTTAATGATTCTAAGGGTACGAATGTAGGCTCGACTTTGGCCGCTATTGAAGGTTTAGCCACTGAGAATTCGAAAAAAATTATTCTTATCGCTGGTGGTGTGGGTAAGGATCAAGATTTTGTACCTTTGGCTGATGCTTGTGATAAAAGTGTTAAGCAGGCTATTTTATTTGGCCGTGATGCGCAGCAGATAGGTAAAGATCTAAGGGACTGTACTGATCTAGCTCAAGTGGACACCTTAGCAGATGCTTTGAGTCTAGCGCGCTTAAACGCGAGTGAAGGGGAGACAGTTTTATTCTCACCAGCATGTGCGAGCTTCGATCAGTTTAGTAATTATGTGAAGCGTGGTGAAGCATTTGAAAGCCTTGTGCTAGAGGTTGATGATGACAGCTAAAAATACCAGTAGGTTCTCTTTTATCGGCCTTGATGCGATTAAAAGTGAGAAAAGCTTGGCTCAATTTTTTACCATTAAGATGAATGGCCTTGTTTGGTCATGGCTTGCGTTGATGGCATTAGGTTGGGTTATGGTGATGTCTGCTTCAACCAGTATTGCTGAAACGTATACGGGTAATGCTGCATATTTCTCTACCCGTCACGGTATCTATATTTTAATGGGAATGGTGGTCGCTTTTGTTATTAGCCGTATTTCCTTAGCCTGGTGGCAAAAAACGGATTGGTTGTGGCTGTTATTGGGTGGCTTAGGTCTGGTTGCGGTATTAATTCCAGGGATTGGTCACGAAGTTAATGGTAGTGCTCGCTGGTTAAATCTGGGACTGATGAAGGTGCAACCTTCTGAAATTGTTAAGCTGACAGTTGTGCTTTATATCTCTGGCTATTTGATTCGCCGTCAGGCTGAAGTGCAAAACCAATGGTCAGGATTTATTAAACCGTTAGTGATTCTTGGTTTAATTGTGGTGCTTTTGTTATTGGAACCTGACTTTGGTTCGGTTGTTGTATTGATGGGCGCAGTATTAGTTTTACTCTTCTTGGGGGGGGTAAAGGCGGGTCAGTTTTTTCTATTGGTAGTAGCGACCTTGTTATTGGGTTATCTGGTAGTGACTGCAGAAGAATACCGACTGGCACGACTTACAACTTATTGGCAGCCCTTTCATCCAGATAATGTTTATGGTTCAGGTTATCAGCTTGCGCAGGCATTAATTGCTTTTGGTCGAGGTGAGTTATGGGGGACGGGTTTGGGTGAAAGTGTGCAAAAGCTTTTTTATCTACCAGAAGCCCATACGGATTTCGTTTTTGCAATTTGGGCGGAAGAGACGGGCTTGATTGGTGGGCTGCTCGCGTTCGGTTTATTGGTTGTCTTTTTATCTCAATGCATGGGAATTGGCTGGAAAGCGCAAAAGCTCGGGAATTTGTACGGTGCTTTTATCTGTTTTGGTATTGCGACCCTGTTCGGTTTGCAGGTCATTATTAATTTAGGTGTGAATACGGGGTTATTACCGACTAAAGGATTAACACTGCCTTTCTTTAGTTATGGTGGTAGTAGTTTAATAATCTGTTGTGTCATGGTTGCCTTAGTCTATCGAGTGAGTATTGAGTCGGAAGAGGAAGCGCTACTGGCTAAGCCCGCTAAAACTAAAAACAAGGTTTCTCTTAAATCAACAAATAGTAATAAAGAAAAAGCTAAATTAGCTCTTAAAACTGATGGAAATAGCGCTGAGCTAGATGATAGTGAAAATTATGTTACTGGCTTTGATGCCTACGTTAATGAATTGAACGGAGGCCATGATGACAAATAAAACGGTTTTGATAATGGCGGGTGGAACCGGAGGGCATGTTTTCCCTGCATTAGCCGTGGCGGATGAATTAAAATCTCGAGGCTATGATATTCATTGGCTAGGCACTGCGGCAGGCATCGAAGCGGACCTCATCCCTAAAGCGGGTTATCCACTGCATTGCATAAAAGTAACGGGATTACGTGGTAAGGGCAAGTTAGCGCTATTGGCCGCCCCTATAAAAATTATTAAAGCGATCTATCAAGCGCTGCGCTTCATTCGAATTATTCGCCCGAGCGCAGTATTGGGGCTAGGTGGATTTGCGACGGGTCCTGGTGGCGTTGCGGCAAAACTTTCAGGTGTACCGTTATTGATTCATGAGCAGAATGCTTTTCCTGGTATGACCAACCGTTTATTAAAGCCGCTATCTAATGTTGTGATGCAGGCTTTTCCTAATACGTTTAAGTCGACAGGGAAGAATAAAGAGCTAAATAGCTTATTAACTACGGGCAATCCTGTACGAGAAAATATCCTGAAAATTGACTGCTCGATAGCACAGCAATCGGACGGAAGATTAAAAGTATTGGTTGTCGGCGGCAGTTTAGGTGCGGTGGCATTAAATAATGCGGTTATCGAAGCATTAGGCTTGTTAATAAAAGATAACACCTCTGAGGGCCTTGTGGATATTTGGCATCAGGTGGGTAAAAAGAATATAGATGCAGTGCAGCAGGCCTATGCTGATAAAAATTTAGTAGGTAAAGCAAAGGTCGTCGCTTTTATTGATGATATGGCAAAGGCGTATGCTTGGGCAGATCTCGTGGTTTGTCGTGCGGGTGCCCTAACTGTGTCTGAAGTAGCATGTGCGGGTAAAGCCGCTATTTTTATTCCGTTTCCTTTTGCTGTGGACGATCATCAAACCGCAAACGCACAAGTCTTGGTTGATGCGGGTGCTGCAGAGATTAGGCAGCAAAAAGATTTAACCGCGCAATGGTTAGCGGAGCGCTGGCTGGCTTATGGTGAGCAGCCCAATATGATAGAAAAGATGGCGATAGCGGCAAAAGCCGCATCGATTGCTGATGCAACTCAAGTTGTAACTGAGCAAGTAATAAAACAAATTAAGGTTAAAAAGTAATGGCTAGCGATAATTCACTGACTTCAGGCCCCGCAGAAGCTTATGCAATACCCGAGATGCGTCGTATTAAACGCATTCATTTTATTGGTATTGGTGGTGTCGGTATGTGTGGTATTGCCGAGGTGTTATTAAACCAAGGCTATGAAATTAGTGGTTCGGATTTGCGTCAATCTTCAGTGACCCAGCATTTGATTAACATGGGGGCCAAGGTTTTTTTAGGTCACCAGAGTGAGAATGTAGATAACGTTGATGTGGTTGTTGTTTCTACCGCGATTGATCAGAGTAACCCTGAGATAAAGAACGCGATGGAGAAGCGAATTCCTATCGTGCGACGCGCTGAAATGTTGGCTGAATTGATGCGTTTTCGTCATGGCATTGCCGTTGCGGGAACTCATGGGAAAACCACGACCACAAGTTTAGTAACGTCCATTTTGGCCCAGGCAAAGTTGGACCCTACCTATGTGATTGGTGGTCGACTTAATAGTTCGGGTACGAATGCACGCTTAGGAGCAAGTCGCTACTTAGTTGCAGAGGCGGATGAAAGTGATGCCTCATTCTTACATCTGCAGCCAATGACTTCGATAATTACAAATATCGATGCTGACCATATGGAAACCTATGGTGGGGATTTCGATAAGTTGAAGCAAACATTTATCGATTTTTTACATAATTTACCCTTCTACGGCTTGGCTGTTTTATGCATTGACGACGATAATGTGCGCGAAATATTGCCGCAAGTATCGCGTCAGTTTGTAACCTATGGTTTGAGTGATGATGCTGACTTCCAAGCTTATGATATTAGCCAGCAGGGCTTATTCACTAGCTTTAAAGTTAAACGCCCCGGTAATGCGAGTGATTTAAATGTGCGCATGCGTATGCCAGGAGTGCATAACGTTTTAAATGCATTGGCAGCGATTGTTGTTGCAGCGGATGAAAAAGTTGACGATGAATCGATTGTTCATGCTTTAGAAAATTTTGCTGGGGTCGGTCGTCGTTTCCAGGTGTGTGCGGAAGTTGATTGTACTGATAGTGAAGGTAATGAAGGCAGTGTTTTATTGGTTGATGATTATGGTCATCACCCAACGGAAGTTGAAGTGACATTAGAGGCGATTCGTAAAGGTTTTCCAGAGCGTCGTTTGGTGGCTTTATTTCAGCCTCATCGTTATAGCCGAACGCGTGACTTATACGAAGATTTTGTCCGCGTATTATCGGAACCCGATGTTTTATTATTGATGGATGTTTATCCTGCGGGTGAAAAACCTATTGCAGGGGCTGAAGGTCGTGCATTGTGTCGCAGTATTCGCCAACGGGGAGCATTAGATCCCGTGTTTATTGAGCGAGATGAAAATGTAGCTCAGGTATTGAGCAAGGTTTTAAAACCGGGTGATCTGTTATTGACACAGGGTGCAGGAGACGTAGGTAGTTTAGCCATTACATTAACTCAGCAACTGCCTAAAATTGTTGCTGATAGCATGGCCGTTAGTGGATCGGTAAGTGAATAAGATGAAAGATAAAATCACGCTGGCTGAAAGTAAAGCCTTAGGTAAAGTTGCTGTTTTAATGGGCGGCACTTCTGCCGAGAGACCCGTATCGTTAAATAGCGGCGCTGCTGTTTTAAAAGCATTATTAGATCAGGGTATTGATGCGTTCGGTATTGATGTTGGAGATGATGCGGCGCAGCAATTATCCCATGCAGAATTTGATCGTGCTTTTATTGCACTGCATGGTCGTGGTGGTGAAGATGGCACTATGCAAGGGCTGCTGGAGCTATTGAATAAACCGTATACCGGTAGTGGCGTACTGGCTTCTGCATTAGGTATGGATAAGTGGCGGACGAAATTAGTCTGGGATGCTTGCCAGGTCCCAACGCCAAAAGCGTTTGTACTGGAAGAAAGTAGTGACTGGGATGCCATCATGCAAGCCTTAGGTGGTTTGGCGATGGTTAAGCCTGCTCGAGAAGGTTCCAGTATTGGTATGCGAAAAGTGCATACCAGTGAAGGTTTGGCAGAAAGCTATGCCTTTGCATCACAGCACGATGATCTAGTGATTGCCGAACAATATATTGAAGGCAAAGAGTTTACCGTGGCGATTTTAGGTGATGAGGCGTTACCGGCTATTCAACTAGTAACGACTCATGATTTTTATGATTTTGATGCTAAGTATAAAGCCAATGATACGCAGTATTTGTTACCTTGTGGTTTACCTGATTATGCCGAAGCTGAGTTGCAAAAAATGTCACTTAAGGCATTCAAACTTGTGGGTTGTCATGGTTGGGGACGAGTTGATGCAATGCAGGATTCTGAAGGCAACTTTTGGTTATTGGAAGTGAATACCAGCCCGGGCATGACGGATCACTCATTGGTGCCGATGGCCGCACAAGCTGGTGATTTATCTTTTTCAGCATTGGTTGTCAGAATTTTGCAGCAAACACTTTAGGCTCGAAAGGATTTAGGTTAATACAGATATGCATATGAGTTCGATGAAAGACCAAGCGAAGCCAGCAGGAGAAAAAGGGAAGCGTAAAGCGGCTCGGAATTCTGCTAAGCGCTCGCTATCGAATAAAGGTGCTACTCGATTAGAAAAGAAAGAAAGCTTTACGTTTAAGCGGTTTATGTCCGCTATTCCTATGTGGTTCATACAATCCGTTTTTGTGTGCATCCTTTTATTCTCAAGTATTTGGGGGCTGCAACAGGTACGTTGGGGATGGCCTGTTGAGCAGGTAGAGGTTGAAGGTGAGTTTCGTTATTGGCAAGCGGAAGAGCTTGCAAGGCAATTGCTTTGGGTAAAAGAGCAGAACTTTTTTTCACTCGATGTACATCAGGTGAAGTTAGAGCTTGAAAAGTTGCCATTGGTTAAAAGTGCGCAGGTTAAAAAGATTTGGCCGGATACGTTATTGGTTAAATTCAAAGAAGACATTCCCGTTGCGGTATGGAATCAGCAAGCGTTGTTGAATCCGAATGGTGAAGAATTACTTTTGCCAGAGAGCTTTGATACGGTGAAATTGCCAAAACTTTCGGGGCCTGAAAATAAAATTGATCAGGTGATGCGTCAATTTCAGCGTTTTCAGTCGCGTTTATCAGGAGTTGATGCCGCTATGGTGAGTTTGGCGATGAATGCGGTCGGTAGCTGGCAAGTAGAATTAGAAAATGGTTGGACGATTCGTTTAGGTCGTCAGCAGTTAGAACAGCGTTTAGAGCGCTTAATCGAATTACTAAAAATACTGCCGCAAGAAAAAGTAGCAGTTGTTGATCTTAGATACGGAAAAGGGGCAGCCATAACATGGCTGCCAGTTTAGGAGAGAGACCATGAGTCAAGGGCCGCAAAAAAATATGCTGGTTGGACTGGATATCGGCACTTCCAAAGTCGTCGCGATAGTAGGCGAGATGACGGCAGAGGGCGGAATTGAAATTGTTGGTTTGGGGTCTCACCCAAGTCGCGGCATGAAAAAAGGGGTGGTGGTTAATATCGAGTCGACCGTGCAATCCATTCAGCGTGCCGTTGAAGAAGCTGAATTGATGGCAGGATGTAGAATACATTCTGTCTATGCTGGCATTGCGGGAAGTCACATTCAGTCGATGAATTCTCATGGTATGGTGGCGATTAAAGATCGCGAAGTCGCCTACGGTGATATCGAACGTGTAATAGAAGCTGCAAAAGCGGTTCAGTTGCATGGCGAGAATCGTATCTTGCACGTTTTACCGCAAGAGTATTCGATTGATACCCAAGAAGGTATTAAAGAACCCATTGGTATGTCAGGTGTGCGCTTGGAAGCAAAAGTGCACATGGTGACAGGAGCGATGAGTGCTGCGCAAAATATTGAACGTTGTGTTCAGCGCTGTGGCTTAGAGACTGATGATATTATTCTTGAACAACTAGCGTCGAGTTATGCTGTATTAACGGAAGATGAAAAAGAGCTCGGGGTTTGTTTGGTCGATATTGGTGGTGGTACTACGGATATCGCTATATTTACCGATGGGGCGATTCGCCATACTGCTGTTATTCCTATTGCGGGTGATCAGGTTACTAACGATATCGCCATGGCGTTACGTACCCCTACGCAGCATGCAGAAGATATAAAAATTAGATATGCCTGTGCGTTAACCCAGTTGGCAAAAGAAGATGAGACGATAAAGGTGCCTAGTGTCGGAGAACGACCGTCGCGAGATTTATCTCGAATGGCATTAGCAGAAGTCGTTGAGCCTAGGTATGACGAGCTATTTACCTTAATTCAGGCTGAATTGCGTCGTAGTGGTTATGAAGAATTAGTGGCCGCGGGTATTGTATTAACCGGTGGCACTTCAAAAATGGAAGGTGTGGTTGAGCTGGCAGAAGAAATTTTTCATATGCCCGTGCGTTTAGCGAAGCCTATCGGCGTTTCTGGTCTTACCGACGTCATTAATAATCCGATTTATGCAACCGCTGTCGGGCTTTTACAGTACGCGGCAATGCAACAAAATGACCCAATTAAGTTGAATAACCGAGAAGAAGCCCCTTTAGACTTCTTTTCGCGCGTAAAACATTGGATTCAAAACAATTTTTAATATTTAATAGCACTAGCGCGCGGCGCTAGGCTCAGTAAAGGAGATGGAGCTATGTCTCAGCAACGGGAAGGGGATATGTTCGAATTAGCAGATGATCTGCCACAAAGTGCAGTAATAAAAGTAATCGGTGTTGGTGGTGGCGGTGGTAATGCCGTTCAACACATGGTCGTTAATAATATTGAAGGCGTAGAATTTATTTGCGCTAATACAGACTCGCAAGCTTTACGTAATGTAGAAGCGCGTTCTGTTATTCAATTAGGCGGCGCAGTTACTAAAGGTTTAGGCGCTGGGGCGAATCCAGAAATTGGACGCCAAGCAGCCATTGAAGATCGTGAGCGTATTGCTGAGTCAATCAGCGGTGCGGATATGATTTTCATTACGGCAGGTATGGGTGGTGGTACCGGAACCGGTGGTGCACCTGTGGTTGCTGAAGTAGCAAAAGAGCTCGGAATTTTAACCGTTGCCGTTGTTACTAAGCCATTCCCATTTGAAGGTAAGAAGCGTTCTGTTATTGCTGAGCAAGGATTGACTCAGTTAGCAGAAAACGTGGATTCTTTGATTACGATACCTAATGAAAAATTGCTGAGCGTATTAGGTAAAAATAGTAGTCTTCTAGATGCTTTTAGTGCAGCTAACGATGTTTTGTTAGGTGCAGTACAGGGTATCGCAGATTTGATCATGCGCCCGGGTATGATCAACGTGGATTTCGCCGATGTACGAACAGTTATGTCGGAAATGGGTCAGGCCATGATGGGCACCGGTTCCGCTTCTGGCGACAATCGTGCTCGTGAAGCGGCTGAAGCGGCAATTGGTAGCCCATTATTAGAAGATGTCGATCTACAAGGCGCTCGCGGTATTCTAGTGAACGTTACAGCAGGTCTAGATCTATCCTTGGGTGAATTTACCGAAGTCGGTGAGGTTATCGAAGAGTTTGCTTCTGAACACGCAACAGTCGTTGTCGGAACCGTAATCGATTCTGAACTCAGTGATGAATTGAAGGTCACTGTAGTAGCAACGGGTTTAGGATATAAAGAAGCTGCTGAGAAGCCTAAGAAAGTCGTAGATAATACGGTTGCACCGCAGGCTACGGCACGAAAAGTACCAACAACAGCTGCTGAATATGCTGAGCTAGATAAACCTGCACACATTCGCCAGCAAGCAGCAGCGGCTAAAGCTCCTGAGACTGAAGCTGCTAAAGCGAAGGATATGGACTATTTGGACATACCTGCTTTCTTACGTCGTCAGGCTGATTAACGAAACGTTACTGGCGTGCTCATCGATACTTGTTATAATGAGCCGCTAGTAATAATAATTAATTAGTTTTATTCAACAA
>CAJVZR010000064.1 GCA_913019965.1 uncultured Oleispira sp. | reverse complement strand
ATATCAGAATGCATCCCCGCGGCGGCAAAACCTGGGGTTAGGTGGGAAATCATCGTCGCACGACCACGACGTTTTGCCTGCATCGCTTCACCGACGTTATCCATAATAAACGGATAGATCACAGGTAAGTTGCCTACCGATAATGAAGGTGAATCATAAATTGATAGACCACGCTCTTTTCCTTTCAACCACTCTTGCGAGCCGTGAGTACCCAAGTGAACAATTGCATCGGCGCCAAAAGTTTTTTTAACATACAAATAAACGGCTAAATAATAGTGACTGGCCGGTGAACTGGTATCGTGATACATACGATCTTTTTCTTCGTCACTCGAAGACGAACTTGGCTGAGGTAAGGTGATGATATTGCCATTTTGCATGCGGGCAACCATAAAGTGAGGTTTACCGTTTTTCAATTCGATAAACTCTTGGTCTTTCGCCAGCCCCCAATCTTGATTAATTTCGTCTTGTACTGTCTGAGGTAGCGTTGCAAACCAAGCTTGATAATCCGCTAGCGGTAAATGCCCTGTCAGATTTTTGCTTTTAAGTGCTTCCATATGACCCGTACGATACAGCGGTGCTAATAGACCGCCGGCATTATCGATGAAAAACTGCTCATCCTTTTGCTCTGCACTATAGCCTTCAGCGATCAAACCATTGGTAATATTATCTAATGATTTAGGCACGTTTAAGAACGCAGCACCGATATTCTTTTCCCCTGGTGGGTAATTCCAGATCATGATCGCGACTTTTTTATCACGGTTAGCCGTATGCTTAAGCTTTGCTTGTAGAATTGCACGCTCAACAAATGCTTTAAACTGATAATCGATAATCTCTTGCTGGTGAGTCACCGGGTTTTGCGCAGTAATAATGGTTGGATCGATTACTCCTGAAGTTTCAGGCATCATTAAGAAATACGGAGACATAGTCGCCGATAAACCCGCGTGATCTTTTTCATAATCACCTTGGTCGCCATCGTTATAAGCCAAGGCGTGTAATACCGGCACATCTAATTTTTCAAAATCGGCTTTACGCTTATCCATATAGTGAATCATGCGCTGATTTAAAATCGCATCGATCCAAGCTTTTTCCGCAACCCCCTTCTCAGAATCCTTCTCAGCTATTAATAGTTTTGAATAATCGGCTTTGCTAGCAAAAAAATAAGCGAAACCTTGAGCGCCGGAGTTTTCAATCTGCTTTAAGGTTGCATCAACGATTTGAGTTTGATCAGACTCAACTGCTTCACGGTGAATAGCCACGGCAATGACAGGTTTATTCTTATCGTAGCTAATGGCATTTTGTAACACGTCTGTTTTATCGGTTACTTTATCGGCTAAACGATAGTGGTAATAGCCTGTTTCAGGGATGGCAACAAACGGGGCATAACTCATATTGCCATTCGAGAATATTTCAGCACTGATATAAGACATCATTTGCTGATAATTTTCACGACCGCCATTAAAATAATAACCGGTTAGGTTTTCCGCCTGCTTAGCATCAATACCTTGGCGAAATTCGTTATTGGCTAAAATTCTAGGAGAATCAAACTTCACAGTTGGATTAGCGATCATTGCAGCTTTATATTGGCCCAACATCATACTGGCTAAACGTGCACTTAATACATCGAAGATTACGAGTTCATACTGTGAAAACTCGCTGGTCGCCTGCTTGGCTTTTAAGTCCTTAAAGCGTTTATAGTCGAGCTTCAGGTTCTTATCTTTTGCGTAAGCTTGAAGCATTTTCATCTTGGCAACCGACATGTGGTTATCCCCAAGAATTAATAGGCTATTAGTATATTTAGCAGCTTGATCATCAAGATTATGATCATTATTGTCAGCCGCCATTAACTGAGCTGAGAAACTGCTCAGTATACAAATGATACTGACGAGTATTAATCGCAAGAAGGTGTTCATATTGGGTCCGTATTAATTATTTGTTAGTCTTGGTTTCAGGCACTTTATCTGCAGGCGCTTTATCTTCAGGAACGTAGACGATCGAGCCATCGTCCATGCGATAAGCAATACCGGCTTTTTTGCCATCGCCACTACCAATGCTGCCATTCGACTTATAGGTTTCTATGTTCTCACCGTCTTTAACGATGATTTCCATATTCTCTTTACCTTCATTTTTAATGATGGTGACACTGTCTGCGGAATACGGGCTTAAAGGATTTTGCGCAATTGAGATTAGCAATGCACCGATGACCACTAAGAAAACATCAACCAGATTCACTGTCGACATCATTGGGTTTAGCTCTTCATCTTCATCAAGAAACCGCATGCATCACCTCGACTTCTAGCGATGTTTCCTGCTTAGCTTCTTCCGCAAGGGCCAGCTCTTTTGCTTCCATTAGCTTCTGACAATCTAATAATTCAACCGCTAACCAGCGTTTTTCAACTGTCGCGATCCAGAACGTTAAGGTTGCGATCACTAAGCCAAAAATAACCGAGGAAAACGCGATCACTAGATTATCTGAGATGCCTTGAATATTACCGTCGGCTAAGGATTTAAGTGCCGGCCCCATAGGGATCATAGTCGCGATCAAACCCAACATCGGAGAGATCCGGGTCACTAGCCGAACCTTCTCAAGTTTTTTCAAAGCAAAGACTTCTAGATCATCAAATTTAATGCGATTTAAGGCATTTTTACTGGCTAAAATATAATGGCTAAATAACTCATAACCAGGGACTGGGGTTAAATCTGTTTGCGCTCTTTTATATTCCAGCGATCGACTGCTGCGCTGCCACGACTTGGTAAAAAACATCCCCATGGCAAATAAGGCATATACAAATAGCACTAATAGCGCAATTAAAACCGGGGCTAAAAATATGTCGCTGACACGGTACATCAGCTCTTCAATGGCATATACATTCATCTAGATTTCTCTTTATATTCAAGTAAGATTTTTAAACTGGTTACAGGGAGTTAAAAGGTTAAATTCAAGCCAAGGCTCAATAAACGCGACTCGATAGGTCGATCATCGATTTCAATCTCAGGATTCAAACCTGAATTTCTTGTATCATTTAGAAGGTTGTCGATGCTGGCATTCAGTTTGATATTGTTATTAATTCGATAACTGGTTTTTAAATCCCAGATTTGAATGAGGTCTTTGGTCGTCAGGATTTGAGTTTCATTACCATTTTCATCCTCATCGGTGCCTTTATAGCTATCACGCTCAAGGCTGCCATATAAGCTGAAAACTAAATATTGGTTATAGGAATAATTAAATTGGGTTTTGTAGCCCCATAATGGCTGGCGCTCTAAGCGCTCTCCGGTATCTAGATTTTCGGTTTCTAAATACATCAACCCTTGCTGCCAATAGAGTTGTGCACTCGGCTGAATAATTAAACTGAGGTCAGCCCCTTGGGTGATCGCCCGACCGACATTGGTATATTCGAATTGCTGAATTTGATTCACTGCGCCTATGCTTGTGGTCTCAATCTTATTTTTATATTGGTTGCGAAAAGCAGAGACTTCAAAGCGGCTATCATGATGCCTAACCGTAAAGGTCGCATTTAAGTTATGTGATTCTTCTGGCTGCAGCGACTCATTACCAATGATGATGTAGCCTAAATTACTGTGATCAAACAGGTAAAAACGTTGCTTTAGATCGGGGGTTCGATAACCTTGGCCATAGGATAAACGTAGCTTTGAATGGTAGTCATTAAAGCTTCCAACCTCTTTCATCCAGTTCATTTTTAAATTGGAGTGAAAACCAAAGTCGCTATCTTCTTGTACTCTCAAGCCCGGAACAAACTCCCCTAGATTTGCGGTAATAATGTCGTTTTGAATATACGCTTCAAGGGTGGATGTTGATTTATCATCAACTTCTTCATCGCCGGTTTCTATTTTCACTTGATCCATGGTATTTCTTTGCAACGAAGTACCGTAACTTAAAATATTCTGGCTAGAGAAAGCTTGAAACTGGTTATTAAACTGGCTTTCTATTTTAAATAGTTGAGTCTCAACTTTGCGTTGCTTATTATCTTCTGATAACTCATCTCGATTCCCCGACTGCTCTTCATAATGCTCATAACGAGAAATAATGGAGCCTTGGCCCAGTAAGTGAGCATCCAGTCGGCGAACACCTAGATCTAGGCTCATTTTTTTACTATCGGTATTATATTCCTGCTCAAACTCACCCTGTCCTGGAATTATTAGGGTTCCTAACCTTTGGTTTTTTTCATCCAATAGATAATTAAAACGCATATAACTCTGGCTCTGATTTGTGGTTATCCAGCCAGCTCGATGATAATGATCCAACCTTAATTCAACATTCTGCAGGGTTTGACTCGCGCCATCGACCTTACCACTGTCTTTATCCAGCATGATTTCCGGACTCAACTTTTGAAAACCTAACAGAGAGAAACGTTGATTTCCCCATTGCTGACTAGCGTATAGGCTGTGCTCTTGTAGCGAATCAGTGGTTCCTGTTTCATGCTGGCCTTGAACGATATCCAATTCCAAAATATTAATATCGGATTCACGACTAATAAGGTTAATCACCCCACCCATGGCAGAACTGCCATAAAGTGCAGAGCCTGAACCTTTTATAATTTCGATACGCTCTATCCCTGCTAGGGATATTTGCGATAGATCTGTTTCCGAGCCCGTAGGGGATATAAAAGGCAGGCCATCTTTCAATACTAAAATATAATTAGCATCGATCCCTTGAATTGAAATTTTGCTGCCTTGCTTCACTGTTTTATGGACTTTTAAGCCCGTGCTGTACTGCAGGGCATCAGTTAAAACCTTGGCTTGCATAAATTCAAGCTGCTGTGCAGAAATGACTTCCGTTCGAATAGCACTATCATCCACTTCACTGATCAGACCTGTACTGGTAATCACTTGGTGATCCAATTCAATCAAGCTATCCGCTTGAACATTCATAGCACTGAGCGTTAACAGCCCGGCTACTAGATTCAGCGTGTGTGTTGTACGACTCATCTATTACTACTCGACAAAGGATATTTTCGTGAATCCTAATCTAAATGAGTAAGACTTACAAATGGAAATCATTTGCATTAGCGGATTGGTTTCAACAATTCTATAACCTATTGATCTATAGCACTTATAGGGAGTTATATATTAAATATCCACACAACATGATAATCATTCGTATTTACTTATAATTATCATTAGTGTTAGCATGCCTGAAAATTAGTAATCACATAGTTTAAATAAGAGGCATTTTTTGATGAATAAGCAGATACTTTCTAGCGCCATTTTAGCGGCGTCATTAGCACTGACAGCGTGCGGTGGAGACAGCAGCAGTAGCAATACAACAGACGAACAAGGGCCGTCGGATGGTGGCATCCCAACCGCTACCCAATTGGTTATTGATGCTAGTGCCGGTGGATCTGGTGCTTCCGATTCTGACCCTGAAAATAAATTCAGCTACTTTAATTTTGCCTCTGGTACTGTCGTTGAGTTGCAAGATAGTGAAGCAGAAGCATCCAATGCTTGGGATATAGCTTTTAAGCGTAACAAAATAATCGTCAATGCAAATACCGCTAAGGCAGCTTTGGTTGCAAGCCAAGATGATTTTTATGATGAAGCCGGCAAAGCAATTAACACCTCTTTTATTAATGCAACCGCGGCCAGTGAAGCTCAATCATTTATCGATATAACCACTGAAGGAATTAGCGAGGTAGAGTTTAAAGCCGATGCTGCTAAACCTGCTTTAGGCTCTGACTGGTATATTTATAATCCCCAAAACCATTCGGTGAGTGCTAATACCGACAATTTCTTTTTATTGCAAAACGCCGAACAAGATAACGTGAGTATTTTTACGGTTAAAAATATTACAACAGCTACTTCAGGTCGCGCCGCTGCTAGCTATACGGTTGAGTTATTTAATAACGAAGCGAGTCAAGGTGAGGATTTTATTTTTCCTCAAGCCGGCATCGAGTTTGTTGCGGATTTCACCAGTAAAAATCAAATCTGTTATGACCTAGATACTCAAGCAGAATTGGACTGTGCCTCAAACGAAGGAACTTGGGATGTGCGCTTTGATGCGTCTTTTGAAATTTGGCTAAACGGTGGCATTCACGGTAATGGCGCAGCAGCAACAACAGCAGCGGCTAGCTTCGCTGATATTAGCGCTAAAACTGAAGTTTTATCTTATGAACTTGCCCGCGATACCATGAGTGGCACCTTCACCGATAGTGATAGCACTTGGTGGGCTTATGGAATCAACGGCGGCCATAACATCTGGTCAAACTTCCGTGTTTACGCCGTTGATACTGCCGATGGTCAATACAAGCTGCGTATTCTGAGCTATTACGCACCGCAGACATCTACGACTCCGGCACCGGGTACCAGTGGTGTTATTACCGTTGAGTTTGAAAAACTATAAAAAGCGATTTATAGCGTTCGACACGAGAATCTTAGGTGTTTTTTTAAATTCCTAAGGTCTTCGTGCTGATCAATCGCTTTGCGAATGGACTTTACATTGAGTTCTTTTTTTGAAAAAGCCAGTACATGGTTATCATAATGCGGGGTGGTAAAATGCAGTGTATTAGGCAGTAACTTAGCGACATAATCATCATATAAAGGTGCAGCGGCCATTGCCGTATGACGTGCAACAAAATTCATGATCACTAAACCGTTCGGTTTTAATAAACTGTATAAATTATAAAACCAAGTAGCATTCGGTGGCGCGACTTTTATCGGCTCATCATCTTCTTCATAAAATAAATCATCGATAATAATATCAAATTTTTCTTTGCAATTTTCAACCCAGCTAATAGCATCCGCTTCAACCAGTTCGATATTGGATGACGAGAGCGAAAAGAATTTTTGTGCAATTTCAATATGGGTCGGATTTAATTCTATGCCAGTAATTTTTTCACAGTTTAAAAACTCATTCAGCATATGAATCACCGCACCACCACCGACGCCTAATACTAAAATGCGTAACGGTTTATCTGACTTTTTAGCCAATGCAGGCAGAAATAATAAATCCCAAACGCTGCCCGTGAGTTTTTTATCGGGGTTATATTGGCTATGCAGAACATTATCGGTATATAAACGCAGGGTTTTACCCGCATTACGCACTTGATAAAGCGTACCATCACGAGTTTCTTGCCAAAGAATTGCCATAAAGAATTAATTTATATTTAGAATTATAGAAGCAAAAGCATACAGGATATTGCTGTGGAACACTTGCTTAGAAAAGAAAGGTAAAAAACTCCCGGATTTACGATCCGGGAACAAGCATCGTAAATTCGAGAGCCAAACCCGAGCTTACAGCGGGACAACTGCATCGCTCGTACCCTTTACTATCAGTCACCTAATAAAGAGCAGATACAGCGCAGGCAGATCAGCTGTATCATTTATAGTTTAGACGGTATTTTGTACGTTTTTTAAGCACATTCATTGAGCGCGCTAAAATTGACCTGACTTTAAGACCTTTATCATACCTGTTGTCAGAGTTAGCAACTCCTGATCCGTCATAACATAAGCGGGCATGATGTAGACCAGCTTGCCAAAAGGCCGTAACCATATTCCTTGCTCAATACAGGCTGGCTGTATCTTAGCCATATCAACGGCTTCTTTCATTTCAATCACGCCAATTGCCCCCAGCACCCTCACCTCGGCGACCGCTTCAAGCTCTTTTGCCGCTGCCAAGCCCGTGATTAAGCCTTTCTCAATGCGCTGCACCTGCCCTTGCCAATCGTTCTCTATCAGCAATGCGAGGCTTTCATTCGCCACCGCGCAGGCCAGTGGATTGGCCATAAAGGTTGGGCCGTGCATAAAGCATCCCGCTTCACCCGCACTGATCGTCTGTGCAATCGACTCGGTTGTCAGTGTCGCTGCCAAGGTCATTTGGCCACCGGTAAGCGCTTTGCCTACACAGATGATGTCTGGGCTAATATCAGCATGCTCGCAAGCAAACATTTTTCCACTGCGACCAAAGCCGGTGGCTATTTCATCGGCGATCAAGAGCACATCGTATTCATCACACAATAATCGTGCCTGACGTAAATATTCGGGATGGTAAAAACGCATGCCACCCGCCCCTTGCACCACGGGTTCTAAAATTAAAGCGGCGATGGTTTGGTGATTTTGTTCTAAACAGGCTTTCAATGGCTGAATATCGTCTTGCTGCCAAGTTTCATCAAAGGCCGTTTTCGGCTCAGCTATAAAAAACTGATTCGCCAATAAACCACTGAATAAGTGGTGCATACCGGTAGTGGGATCACAGAGCGACATCGCGCCGATGGTATCGCCATGATAGCCACGCTGCAGGGCGATCAGTTTTGTTTTTTCAGATTTTCCCCGTGCCTGCTGGTATTGAATGGCCATTTTTACTGCCACTTCAACCGCAACAGAGCCCGAATCAGAGATAAAGACTTTCTCTAAGCCATTTGGGGTGAGCTGCACCAATTTTTGCGCCAGATTAATTGCCGGTTCATGAGTCAAACCGCCAAACATCACATGAGACATTTTTTGCGCTTGCTCCGTAATCGCCTGTACTAATCGAGGATGACTGTAGCCGTGAACCGTACACCACCAAGATGACATACCATCTATCAACTCTGTGCCATCCGCCAAGGTTAAATAGACGCCCTTGGCACTTTCTACCGGCCACACATTCATTGCTGTAGGCTCTTCTTCCTTCTGCATCGATGAATAGGGATGCCATAGATGCTTTTTATCGTACGCTAAGGCTTGTTCGCAAGAAGATTGAAAGCTGTAATCTGGATTCAATGTCATGGTAATTCACTTAAAAACATCATTAGTAAACCTACGGAGCCAAACTTGGTTGACTGCTTATCTACCTGCATTATGATGCCCTCTATCCATTAAGTCGAGTTTGAGATCCTTCAATAGCATGTCTTGGCAGCAAAGAATTCAACAAGCCGTACAGCAACGCAAAGAAGATAACCTTTGGCGTCAGCGTATTAATGTGGCCAGCCCGCAGGGGGCTCGGGTTCTTGTTGATAAGGCTGTACTATTAAATTTTTCCAGTAATGATTACCTCGGTTTAGCCCAAGAAAGTGAATCTCTAATAGCCGGAGCCAAGGCTTGGGGAATGGGCAGTGGTGCCTCTCATCTAGTCTGTGGCCATAGCAGCGCCCACCAGCAGCTTGAACAGTCTCTTGCTCAATCCGTCGGTTATCCACGGGCATTATTATTCGCCAATGGCTATATGGCGAATATGGCCATTCTACAAACCTTGCTAAAACGTCAAGACTCACTCTTTCAAGACAAGTTAAATCACGCTTCTCTGATTGATGGAGGGCAGCTGAGCAACTGTAAAATGCAGCGCTATCGCCATAATGATGTTGAGCATCTAAGCCACTTTTTACAGCAAAAGCCACCGTCCAATTTAGCCCTCATCGCTACCGATGCGGTTTTTAGCATGGATGGTGATCAAGCACCTTTGGCCGAATTATCCAACATCAGTCGCCAACATGATGGCCTTTTAATGGTCGATGACGCCCATGGTTTTGCAGTATTAGGCAATACTCAGCAAACCGGCAGCTTAGCTGAGCAGGGCTTATCCGCTAAAGACGTTGACGTTTATATGGGCACCCTTGGCAAAGGCCTGGGAGGTTACGGCGCTTTTGTTGCGGGCTCTGAAGAACTCATTGAGTACCTCATTCAATTTGCCCGTCCTTATATTTATACAACCGCCATTCCCGCGGCATTAGCCAGTGCGATGCAAGATAACCTTGCCATCGTCATGTCGGGTGAGCGACAAACAAGATTAAGACAGAATATCGACTATTTCCGCCAACAGTCAGAACGTTTGGCACTGAACATCATGCCCTCGACGACGGCCATTCAGCCGTTATTAATCGGTGATGATCTAAAAGCGCTGGCAATAAGCCAGCAATTACAGCAAGCAGGCATATTGGTAACTGCCATTCGTCCCCCTACCGTAGCAAAAGGCAGTGCTCGATTACGCATTACTTTGACAGCCAGCCATACTGAATCAGATATCGAATATTTATTAGCCAGCTTAGTGGCTATTTTGAAGTCTGTTGGAGAGTCGGCCTATGGCGCTTGAGTTTGCTTTTTCTTCTGAATGTAATTCCCAACAAGCCTGGGTATGGTTCCCTGGCTGGGGTTTCAATGCAGAGGTATTTACTGAGCTGGCCCATACCCTTCCAGGACAGCACTATTGGTATCGCTGGCACGACTGCGAACACTTTGATCAAGCGGTTGAAGAAATCTGCCATTCCTTACCCAAAGATGCGATTTTAGTCGGCTGGTCTTTAGGTGGCGCACTGGCAGAAGCCGCTGCCCATTGCCAGCCAGCCCCTGCGGCGCTGATTACCCTTGCCACACCGCCTAAATTTTGCCGTGCAAAACAATGGCCTTATGGTATGCCACAATTTCGCTTTGATGGTTTCGTTTCGTCTTTAAAAGAAAATACCCAAAAAACTCAAACTCGGTTCTTAGCACTGAATGTTCAAGGTACTGAAAAACCAAAAGCAATTATCCGTTATCTCGCCCACCAGCAATTAGAAGCGAGTGATTCACTATTACGTCAATTGCTTTGGCTAGATCAATACGACTTTACCGATATGGATAAGGCAAGCTGTCTTTGTCTGCACTTATTTGCTGAACACGATGCCCTCGTGGCACCGCCTCATAGCCATGGCCAAGGACACTATGAGTTAATCTCAGGGGCTTGCCATGCACTCTTTATTCAGCTGCCTGAAATTATTAAGGATCAAATTTTAAACGTTTATGCCCAACTCAACCTTTCTGAGAAAAAAACAGCAGGTCGCCAGTCAGTTTAGTCGTGCTGCTCATTCTTACGATGAAGCAGCTCGAGTACAGCATTTTTCCGCATTGGAATTAGCTCAGCAACTTCAGCTTTTATGCAGTCAAAACTCCATGCGAATGAATGGCTGCTGGCTAGACCTTGGTTGCGGCACAGGCTTTGCCGTACCCACCTTAATTCAGCAAGGAGCCGAACAGGTTGTAGGGGCCGATATTGCCGAAGGGATGTGCATTACCAGTAAAGAAAAACTGACTCAATTTCCTTTTTCAGCGATTGCTTGTGATGCTGAAAACCTGCCTTTTTCTGCCCAGTCTTTTGATGGTATTTTCTCTAACTTAATGATCCAGTGGAGCGAGCAGCTGAGTGATTTATGCTATGAAGCAAGTCGGGTTTTAAAAGAAGACGGGTTATTTGCCTTTGCGACTCTAGGGCCTAATACCATGCATGAGTTAAAAACCGCCTGGCAGCAAGTTGATCCCTATGTCCACGTGAATTCATTTGAGACGAGAGACAATTTAATCGCAACGTGTGAACAGTTCTTTGATATTGAATCCATTCACCAGCAAGAAATGGTGCAACAACATTCTAGCTTGTCAGCCTTACTGAAAGAGTTGAAAGCGATTGGCGCGACCAATGTGAATTCAGGCCGTCGGTCTGGTTTAGGTGGCCGAGCACGCTTAGCTCAATTAGAAAAAGCCTATTTGCAGCAACAAAATAACGATTACCTTCCTCTAACTTATGACCTCATCTGGGTTATTGCCCGTAAGCGAAAGTAGAAGCCCTATGCATAAATTATTTATTACTGGAACGGATACCGACGCGGGTAAAACACGGGTAGCAACTATATTACTACAAAAAGCTCAAAGCCAAGGTTTAACCTGCTTTGGCCTCAAACCCATCGCCGCTGGGTGTGAATGGAATAGCGCCACAGAGGAATGGCACAATGACGATGCTTTACAGTTGCAGGCAGCCAGTCATCCTCAGCAAGGCTATCACTGCCATAATCCGATTGCGCTTGCACCCGCCATTGCACCTCATATTGCCGCGGAATTGGAGAGTATGCCCTTATCGGTCTCTGGGTTAATCGACCAATGCCAGCAAGGCCTAGCTCAAGAGGTCGATTTTCATTTGGTCGAAGGCGCCGGAGGCTGGTTAGTTCCATTAAATAATCAACAAACCTTAGCGGATTTTGCTCAGGTATTAGCCGATGATTATCAATACCAGATAGTCCTTGTGGTCGGGATGAAGCTGGGCTGTATTAACCATGCCCTACTGAGCCAGCAACTTATCTTAGCTTCAGGGTTAACCCTAGCGGGCTGGGTCGCCAATCATATTGACCCCAATATGAGTGAGCAGGAGGCTAATTTCGACTATTTGCAGCAGCATATTCAAGCGCCTTGCTTGGGCAGAGTACCTTATAGCCCTAATCACCAAGCGATTGAATTAATCGAGCATATTCAGCTGCCTAGATCCGTTTAACTCAAGCCATCTGCTACTTGCTTTAGCCTTGCCCCAACTCACCTTACAATGGTATGTTTAGGCAAAGGTTTACGTTAACGTAAACGTAATTGATTTTTCTATTGGCGAGCGACATGACTTCATCAGCAATTTGGTCCCCTTCAAAGCAGCGCATTGAACGCAGTAATATGCACGAGTTCATGCAGCAAGTAGGCTTAGATAATTATCCTCAATTGCATCAATGGTCCATCGATCAGCCTGCCTTATTCTGGTCGAATATTTGGCAATATTCCAAGCTGATTCCCGCCTTGGAGAAGCCCCTTACCGATGCCGAGCAACTGCAACAAGTGATGATCAAAGGTGATCACTTTGCCTCGACGCGCTGGTTTAGCCAGGTGAAGATGAATTTCGCTGAGAACCTTTTACAGCGCCGCGATGAAGGCATTGCTCTAATCTCTTGTGGGGAGCCTGAACTGAATAACGGTATTGATCGCCGCCTGAGTTACCAAGACCTCTATTTACAGGTCGCTAAGCTAGCGTTCTCGCTGAAACAGATGGGGGTTGAACCCGGAGATCGTATCGCCGCATTTATGCCCAATACCCAAGAAACCGTCGTCGCCATGCTCGCCGCGACCAGTCTTGGGGCCATTTGGTCTTCTTGCTCTCCTGACTTCGGTTTGCAAGGTGTTATCGACCGTTTTGGTCAGATTGAACCTAAAGTTCTATTCACAACAGAAGGCTATTATTATGGCGGAAAAACCTTAGATTCATTAGCCAAAGTTGAGCAGATCAGCCAGCAACTGCCTAGCCTAAAACAGATCATCGTGGCTCCTCATACCCATCTTGCTCAACAAGATCTACCCGAGCTCCCCACCTTAGCCGATGTGGAAGTTACAAGCTGGTCTCAAGCACTCTGTAATGGATGTGACTCAATCGATTTTGTTCGCCTGCCTTTTGATCACCCTCTCTACATTATGTACAGCTCAGGCACCACTGGGGTTCCTAAGTGCATTGTTCATAGTGCTGGTGGAACTCTGATTCAGCATGCAAAAGAATTAAGACTGCATACCGATGTAAAAGAGCAGGATAGCCTTTTTTATTATTCTACTTGCGGCTGGATGATGTGGAACTGGCTGATTTCCGGCCTAAGTATTGGCGCGAGTATCGTACTGTACGATGGCTCCCCATTTTACCCCAATGGCCATCGCTTATGGCAAATGGCCGAGCAGCATAATATTAGCATTTTTGGGACCAGTGCCAAGTATCTGGCCGCGTTAGAAAAAGCGCATATTCAGCCTAAACAAGATTATGATCTTTCGGCCTTAAAAGCGGTATTATCTACGGGTTCTCCCCTCGCCCATGAGAGCTTCGATTATGTTTATCGCGATATAAAGCAGGATGTCTGCCTTTCCTCTATTTCCGGTGGCACGGATATCATCTCTTGCTTTGCTTTAGGTAACCCTATCCTGCCCGTATACCGGGGTGAATTACAGTGCTTAGGCCTAGGTATGGCAGTGGATATTTTTGATGATTCACAGCAGTCTTTACGAGAAGAAAAAGGTGAGCTGGTTTGCAGCCAACCTTTTCCTTCTTGTCCTATTGGCTTCTGGCAAGATTCAGACAATAACAAGTTTATGCAGGCGTACTTTTCTTTATTCGATAATATCTGGGCTCACGGCGATTATGGTGAAATCACCCAGCATCAAGGTCTGATCATTCATGGCCGATCTGATGCCGTGCTTAATCCTGGTGGTGTTCGTATAGGAACAGCAGAGATTTATCGCCAAGTAGAACAGCTGGATCAAGTAATCGAATCCATCGCCATCGGCCAGCAATGGCAAGATGACGTAAGGGTTGTATTGTTTGTCATCTTACAGCCTGAATTGAGCTTGGACGAAGATTTACAGCAGCTCATTCGCCAGCAGATACGTAGCCATACAACCCCAAGGCACGTACCGGCTAAGATCATTCAGGTTACGGATATTCCGCGGACGATATCGGGCAAAATTGTCGAACTCGCGGTACGTAAGGCTGTGCATAATGAGACGGTTAAAAATACCGATGCGCTTAAAAATCCTGAAGCACTAAATTTGTATAAAAATTTACCCGAACTGCAAGTTTAGCTATAGTTTATTCATCAACTATAATTAGCCATAAGCTATTTTGAAGAAGAGACTATGACGGATTCGAGCAGTATCGATATTAAGCACCTAGAAGGATTTATCCCTTTTGATTATTTAACCTCTGCCTGTGTTCAAGACCTTGCCAGTGCTTTTCGTCAGCATCAATTAAGCAAGGGTAAAATACTCTTTAAACGCGGCAGTGAAGATAAAGAGTGCCACTTTCTAATTAATGGCGAAATTGACCTAGCGGACGATAGTTTTAATATCAGTAAAATTTCTGCTGATAGTGATGATAACTATCTTGCACTGGATAATAGCTCCCATATTCACCGTACGTCTGCGATTACGACGACAGAATGCCAGTTCTATAGCATTAATCGTGATTATTTGGACCTAGTCACTACTTGGTCACAATTGTCGGAAGACATGGAAGAGCAAGACCCTGATTTTGATGACTCTGAAGCGTTAGACTGGATGGATGCATTATTAACCTCCCCTCTTTTTGCACAGGTTCCTGCGGCTAATATTCAAAAATTATTAGTCCGCTTTCAAGAAGAAGAAGTTCAAATTGGTCAACAGATCATTAAAGAAGGCGAACATGGTGAGAACTTCTATGTGATCAAGACTGGCCGAGCGGTTGTGACTCAAGGGGATGGACACAAAGAAAAAACCGTTGCTGCTATTCAAACCGGCGATTGCTTTGGAGAGGACGCCCTAATTGCTGAAAGCGAACGGAATGCGACGGTAACCATGGCCAGCAATGGTTCATTAATGATTTTAGGAAAGCAGGACTTCGATGAGTTATTGAAGAAGCCCATCATTAAGACCATCAGCATGGAAGAGCTTCATATTCAAATGGATGAGGGGGATTCTGGCACCATCCTACTTGACGTACGTCGACCTCAAGAGTTTCGCCATGACCGCTTAAAAGGTGGTGAAAACTTACCGCTAAATCACTTACGTGAAAAATTGAAAACCATGAGTCATGATTTTCATTACGTGGTTTATTGTGATGGCGGCCGCCGCAGTGAAGTAGCCGCTTATATTATGAATGAATCTGGATTTAATGCAGTTTGCCTAAACCGCTAACTGAAACCAATTATTTTTAAGCCGATTTAACCGCTTGCTGGCTAAGGATAAATTCGGCCGTCACCTTGTCCATTGTCGCAAGGTGATGAGAAAACCAAGATGGAAAGCCATGTTCAATATAGCTTGAAATTTTGCTCAACGTGCGATGACTCTGCAGCTGCTTCACCACCATATCAATTTCCATTAATACTCGATCATGCGCTTGCTTGTGCACGTTATAAGGAGGGTACTCGTAAGTTTTCATCTCCCTCTCTTCATGAGCAAAGTGTTCAATACAATGTTGTTGTATTTCTAGAATCCCTGCGATGACAGCATCCACATCGTGTCTTTTGAAGTCAGTTTCAATCTTATTAAATAAGTCAGCTGCTTGCTGATGTTCAATATTCATGAACTCTAAGCCAATATTGGGTAGCTGATTAAATACAATCATGTGTCTATCTCTGAGATTTTGATAGATGATCGCAGAGTCTTAGCCTGAGCGTATTGACTTGTATCAGGCAAGTAACTCAACAGAAAGTAAGTCACATACTATTTAACAATTACTTTAAGAGAATCAACTCAGTGTAATACTATATTAGTATTTATTAAGCCCAGTTCGCTAGCATGCCTTTTTCAAATACCTGATTTGCTTTTAATTTACGCTCATAAATAAAGATATTACTGACAGGGAAATTTAATTCTTTGCCTAAGCGATGCGCTAAAGAATGCATTATTTTTTCCGTCAAATCAGAGCTTAATACTTCAGGCACTAATAATTCAACCAATATTGGATGACTATGACCTGATTGCGTCTCGGCCAGCTCGCCCTTAGAAATATAATGATTTTCGGCAATGATTTGCCAGCTAATCGAAAGCTGGGCTTGCTCAATACGCACGTCCCTTGATACGCCACTACTTAACGCTTGCATGACCTGCTTCATATCAAGAGTTTCAGCAAGGGGTAATGAATTAATTCGAATTATTGGCATACGGATTTCCTTATGATCTGTTCTTATTTAAGTCTAGATAAAATCTATTAATGCGCAATTTTGAAAAACTCAAAATAATCTTGCTCAAAGACTGCGGCTTCTTCATCATCAAGCCAGTCCGTCATTCGACGTCGATTATTAACAGTAGGGATTTCTTGTTTAAGGAATTGATTAATTCCCTTTATTATCTCCAGCCCCTTTTCATTTCGGGTACAAGCAACATACGCTGGGCTGAATCGAGGAAAATCACTGATTTGTAAATTAACTACTTCTGCTTTAATTATGCCTAACGTTTTTTTAAAGTAGGAAGAAACCCAGGGGTATTCCAGCATCAGTTCGATACGCGAATTGGTCAGCATTTCATAGAGCTGACGACTACCATAACGACCAGAGGCTTGGACAATATTCTTTCCCCCTCTCATCGCTTGCAATAAGACCTGATCAACCACTTCACCATAAGAACGATGAGAGACGATCCCCAAAGGGCCACGATTCATTGAGAGGTATTCACGTAAGTTCAGCGTCTTTCGGCCCTGAAAGTATTTTTCCCAAATATCCCTTCGCATCAAGGCTCGAATAACCGGGGTGATCAACCCTGGATCACTAAAATACGCATATTGTTCACGTTCTGCCGTTTTTAGCGCGCTAGGATGACAGACTGTCGACTCCCCAGCGGCAATTTGATGCCAAGCTCGTGCGGGCGTCATGATTTGATTAATATGATGATAATGGTGAAGGCTTTTTTGCGCTTTTTTTAAATACGTATCCGCAATCCCCTGGCCTTTAAAGCTACCTTCTAAGATATGTATGGGTGCATAAGGAATAATACTCCAAATAACATCCCTATCTATACCTTGCCTATTATCGACATCCTGCTTATCTGCCAAGCTTAGCAACGGCAGCAGGATTAAAATAAAAGCTGTTAATTTCATCCAAATTTTTGCCATAAATTGTTACCTAACCCATCTTATACTGAGTCTAGCAGATAACTTATTATCATCCTAAATCATGAATTTCAGCCAAAAAAAAGCCCTGCAAGGCAGGGCTTTTTTCAAATACTGAAAGCTACAATTATAGCTTGTCAGATTCGTCAGCTAGGTACTTAGCAACGCCTTCTGGAGAAGCGTCCATACCCTTGTCGCCTTTGTTCCAACCAGCAGGGCAAACTTCACCGTGCTCTTCATGGAACTGTAGAGCTTCAACTAAACGTACTAGCTCATCCATGTTACGACCTAGTGGAAGATCGTTGATGATCTGTGAACGTACAACACCTTCTTTATCGATGATGAATGCGCCACGTAAAGCAACACCACCTTCCGTTTCAACGTCGTAGGCTTTAACGATGCCGTGATCGATGTCAGCAGCCAAAGTGTACTTAACTTGGCCAATACCGCCGTTATTTACTGGAGTATTTCTCCAAGCATTGTGAGTGAAGTGAGAATCGATAGAAACACCAATTACTTCAACACCTAGCTTCTTGAAAGTATCCATACGGTGATCCAAAGCGATCAGCTCAGAAGGACATACGAAAGTGAAATCTAATGGGTAGAAAAATACGATACCGTATTTGCCATTGATGGTTTCAGATAAAGAAAACTCATCAACGATAGTGCCGTTACCTAGTACTGCAGGAACTGTGAAATCAGGGGCTTTTTTACCAACCAATACGCTCATTTGAGAATCTCCATTAATGAGGGGGGGTTTGCGAATACCAAAGGCATCCACGTTAAATATTTAAGCCGATAATCATACCTTGCTCACTCTATAAATCCTACTGCTACCATAGGTTATTTCGTGAAAAAGATGGAGCCTAGCCCTTTGCTCGATTATCATGGAAGGTACGTCAATCAGGATTGAATAGAAAACGTGCAATCACCTACCCTAAAGCTTATCTTTGCGCTTGTGCTTTCATTAGCACTGCATAGCTTATTATTTATTCCGGGTGAGCCGTCTGTCCAGTATCTATCACAGCACTCCATAATCCACGCTCGCCTTGATAAGCAAGACCGAGAACTAATACAACAAGCCCAAGCCGGCCAAATTGCTCAGCAGCACAATGAGCAAATATCTGAAGCAAGCACCCCATCGGAAGTCGCTTTAGACCAACCGGTAGAGCAAGAAGCGGCTAAAACAAAAGAAACAAACCAAGAACAGCCCATAATCAGTAGCGCTGCCAAAACCGAGAAGAAAGCCAGCACTGAATCCGTTGAAAAGCCGATTGAAGAAACCACACCCGATACTGAAATTGAAGAGCTTATAGAAAAGCCAGATGTTATTGCCGCACAGCCCAAAATACAGCAAAACAGCCAAGTTAGTAGTGATAGCCGCGCCCAAGTTGAAGCCTTAGAAGGCAGTGAAGACCCTACTTATAGTGCTTATCGCCGTGTTGCGACTCAGTACCTAACCCAAAGGCTTGAAGCCAATGCCAACCTAAAAGGTACCGTGCGATTAAAAATAAAACTGGAATATGGCTCTTTTGCTACCAGCGTGAATATTGTTCAATCGAGTGGGAATTTTGACCTTGATGATTGGGCCAAAAAGGCAGCTCTCGCGGCGAACCCTTACCCTAAGATCCCAAAAGAAATCGGCTCGACTTTTGAGTTTTCTCCAACCTTGCAGCTTGGTCAAACCAAGCCCTAGCTACTGACTTACTTTGCTTAAGGCTTTTTATGCGCTACCAATCTTTGTTTCTAGATGAAGAAACACACAAGCTTCACCTAATGCATATCAGCCAACCGGGACAGCAAGGCATTCCTGTTTTGATGATTCATGGCATGGTGGAAGATGGGCGCATTTTTTATCATAAAAGCGGCAAAGGCTTAGGCAGTTATATGGCGCAGCAAGGCTATGATGTCTATGTCGCTGATTTACGCGGTATGGGGTTAAGCACGCCGAAAGTAAATGCTTCCAGTACCCACGGTCAAACGGAGACCATCCAGCAAGATATTCCGGCACTCATTCGCTTCGTGCTAGAACATAGTGGCCATAAGAAGCTACATCTCATGGCTCACTCTTGGGGTGGTGTGTATTTAAACTCCTCTCTACTCTTTCAAACCGAGTTAATACCTCATGTACTGTCTGCTACCTACTTTGGCAGTAAGCGAACGGTTAGGGCTAGAACGTTCGAACGCTATTTTAAAATCGACTTAATTTGGAATCGCCTTTCTCTGGCCGCCAGTAAACGCAAAGGCTATTTGCCAGCCATTAACTATAAATTAGGCTCTGAGAACGAAAGTCATAAAACTCATCGCCAATGCGTGGAGTGGGTTAGAAACGATGCTTGGATAGATAGCGATAATGGTTTTGATTATGGCGCCGCAGCGAAAGAAACGATGCTGCCGCCTACTCTGCATATCGCCGCAATTCGCGATATCAGCATGGGCCATCGATTTGACGTAAATGCCTTTATGAAAGAGTCAGGTCCACATAAGAGAAAGTATCTATTATTAGCCAAGAAACACGGCAATACTTTGGATTATGACCATATCAATATGCTTACCGCACCTGAATGTGTGGGTGACCATTTCCCAACGGTATTCGACTGGGTTAAGAAGCAAGAAAACTAATCAAAAAAATAGCAAAAAAAAAGGCCATCCCCACATTAAGTAAGGATGACCTCTTTTAGAACATTCCGGCTTACTAGGTAAGCCGGACTAACAAGTTTCGATTAAGAGAACTGGTTAGAAGTGTTCTTAGCGCCGCCTGCTTTCAAAGCGTTTTCGCCAGCAAAGTATTCTTTGTGGTCGTCGCCCATGTCTGAACCAGACATGTTCTGGTGCTTAACGCAAGCGATACCTTGACGGATCTCTTTACGCTGTACGCCAGCAACATAACCCAACATACCCGCTTCACCGAAGTACTCTTTAGCCAAGTTATCAACAGACAATGCAGTCGTGTGATAAGTAGGAAGAGTGATCAAGTGATGGAATACGTTCGCTTCACGAGCTGTATCAGCTTGGAAAGTCTTAACGCGAGCATCAGCAACTGCAGACAATTCAGAATCGTCGTAGTCAGCAGACATTAGGTTAGAACGATCGTATGCAGAAACGTCTTTACCTTCAGCAGTCCAAGCATCGAAAGTCTGCTGGCGGAAGTTTAGAGTCCAGTTGAAAGATGGAGAGTTGTTATAAACAAGTTTCGCATCTGGGTGAACCTTACGAACGTCATCCATCATGCCAGCGATTTCGCTAACAGTTGGAACTGCAGTTTCGATCCAAAGCATGTCAGCGCCAGCATTGATAGCACCGATACAATCGAATACGCAACGCTCATGGCCAGTACCTTGACGGAACTGATATAGACCAGAAGGTAGACGCTTAGGACGTACTAGCTTACCGTCACGGTTAAATACAACATCGCCTTCGTTCATGTCAGCAACATCGATTTCTTCAACATCTAGGTAAGAGTTGTAGATATCACCAGAATCGCCTTTTTCTTTAACAACAGCGATTTCTTTAGTAAGACCAGCACCTTCAGAGTCAGTACGAGCAACGATGATACCGTTGTCGATGCCTAGCTCTAGGAAAGCGTAACGCAAAGCGCGGATTTTAGAATGGAAGTCAGCGTGAGGAACAGTTACTTTACCGTCCTGGTGACCACATTGCTTTTCATCAGCAACTTGGTTTTCGATCTGAAGTGCACAAGCACCTGCTTCGATCATCTGCTTAGCCATCAAGTAAGTCGCTTCAGCGTTACCAAAACCAGCATCGATATCAGCAATGATAGGTACGATGTGAGTCTGGTGAGCGTCGATCTTAGCTTGAACAGCAGCTTTATCGCCTTCTGCAGCTGCGTCTAGTTCACGGAAAAGACCGCCTAGTTCACGAGCGTCAGCTTGACGTAGGAATGTGTATAGTTCTTTAACCAATGCAGCAACAGAAGTCTTCTCGTGCATAGATTGGTCAGGAAGAGGACCGAACTCAGAACGTAGAGCAGCAACCATCCAACCAGAAAGGTATAGGTATTTACGTTCAGTAGTACCGAAGTGCTTCTTAATCGCGATCAACTTCTGTTGACCAACGAAACCGTGCCAGCAACCTAAAGACTGAGTGTACTTAGTCTTATCTTTGTCGAAAGCAGCCATGTCTGCATTCATGATGTCTGCAGTATACTGAGCTACTTCTAGGCCAGTTTTGAATTTGTTCTGAGCGCGCATGCGAGCTACAGATTCTGGGCTGATTGTTTCCCAAGGGCTACCAGCAGCGTCGATTACTGCAGATGCGTTTTTGATTTCGTCTTGATAAGCTGACATGTGTCAATCCTTCAATAATGTGAGTGGGGGCCAGTGCTAATCTCGTAGCGTGTCTCAATGCACTAAACCTTTTTGCTACGATGCGTATATTAGATAGATTCACGCCATAATTGAAATTAATAGCATGTATACCTATTATTTATCTAATGAATACCCACTCACTTCAGAAGCTGACTAGTTAAAAGCTACTTTTTTTTTACTTCCGCATTCCGAGCGCTGCTTATCAATTTTACAGCGGATCTTCTTTTGCAGCTTCATCATGCCTTTGTTATACCCGCCTTCTTGAGTCACTTTATCTCGAATTTCGGCAATTTTATCATCCAAAATTTTACTCTCTCTACTCGAGAGCTTAATCATTTTTTCTCTAGGAACTTCTCGACTATTCTTTTCTACTTCACGGTACAGCATATTTAATTTAATAAATAAGTCTTCACGCAGAAACTGCCCGACTTCAGGAGGGATAGTATCAACACGAGAAACTACTTGTAATGTCATTTGCGAGAGAGGGTAATCAACAATAGAGCCATGTTTTAAGCCAGTGCCTAAATTAAACATGTTATAGCCAACCAGTGGTGCCATTACGACGTCGGCATCCGCTAGATTATAGGCTCCTGCAGCCGCTGCTGTATTTTGCCCATTAATAATTTTCATACCAAAAGCGTCAAATAAGGCTTTTTGCGATACGTCACTATTAACGATGGAAGCTTTACCGCTAAACGTGCGTTTAAGAGTCGGCTTTTTACCATCGTGTGTAAATAGATAGTTATCACCAATAGGGATCACTCCAACTACATGATAATCACCTTGTTGCATTTTTTTATGAGCATGAGTACTGGCCAATACTTGCAACAAGTACTTCATATGCTTCCGGCTTGGCACCCCACCCAACGCTTCTATAGAGCCAGTAAAGTCATTAAATTGCTTAGCTTGAGCACCACTCATGATACTAGTATCACATTCGCCAGACTTAAGCTTATCAACGACTTCTTGCTCATCAGTATATGCAGCAACATGCATAGTGATGCCATAATGTCTCATGCGTAATGCTTGATCAATTGTGCTGGTATAGATAGGGCCTTGCTTACCTAAAACATCCCATACACAAGTCATTCGTGGCGGTATCTCGCCATCAATAAGCATGTGTGCGTAGAGTTTTTTAAGTGCCCGAATGCGAGATTGTAAAGTGCGTCCCTGATCCATAGATCTCGCACGTAGTTCGTCTTCGCTAAGTTTTTTGGCAACTGCAACATTAGAGATCAATCCACACGATAGGCAGAGTGACAATGTGAGCAGTAGCGATGAGAATTTTTTCATTATTATTATCCCTAATCGATACTATCCAAGCACTAGCATAACGATAAAATCGTAGGCTAGCACTCTTTACTTACGGATATTATCAGCAAAAAGGATAAACCAAAA
>CAJVZR010000063.1 GCA_913019965.1 uncultured Oleispira sp. | reverse complement strand
ACCGTTGTCGATGGCAACCGTAAGGCTCAGTTATTGCGTGAGATTGCTGACAAAGAAGGTATTCGTCTAGAGCAAACAATCGCCGTAGGTGATGGTGCGAATGACTTACCCATGTTGAGCATTGCTGGCCTTGGTATCGCTTTCCGCGCTAAACCTATGGTGCAAGAATCTGCTAAGCAGTCTATCTCGACCTTAGGTCTTGATGGGGTTCTTTATCTACTCGGCTATCGCGACCGCGATATTGTGTAAAATGAAATTATAAACTAGGGCTAGATCACTAGTCCTTCGCGCAATTACGGCCACTTTCTTTAGCCTGATATAAATGCTGATCTGCATATTCTAGTAATTTATCAGGGCCATCAATTTCGATATTATCGGTAGAGGCGAGTCCAATACTTATTGTACAGTTCACTTTCTCTCCTTTGCTTATAAACGTTAGTCCATTATTGTGGGCTAATATTCTTTGGCTTAGTTCTTCCGCTCTGTGATGAGGGCAATTTTCTAGAATGATTAGAAATTCGTCACCGCCATAACGGCCAACAGCATCTGTAGGGCGCAGAGTCGTACGCAAATCATCGGCTATAGCGCGAATAATCTGATCCCCAAAGGGATGCCCATGGGTATCGTTAATGCTTTTGAAATTATCAATGTCGACCATCATGATCGAGTAGGGCATTTGTTGTAATAAGTGCCTATGGTGAGCGCGTCGTAAAATATCTTTAATCGTTACCTGGTTCCATAATTCAGTAAGACCATCTATTTTTGCTTCTTTTTGCGCTTGGTCTAGCTCGGTAATTAACTGTACTTGTACTTCGCTAAGCTGTGTAAGATGTAATTCGGTTTGAGCCCAGTGGGCAATATCACGCATACTTGAGACGTCTTCTTGGCTGAAAGATCGCGTCTTAATATCTTCAATACAGAGCGTTCCAATATTCTTGCCACGACTCTTAAGAAGAAACCCGACATAAAATCTAAATTTTGGCGTTTGAGTAACGGATATTAGGTCTTTGAATCGTTCGTCTTGAGAGAGGTCTTCACAGACAAGGTATTCGTCCATTAAAAGTGTATGAGAGCAAAACGAAGTACTGCGCTCTGAATTGATTAATTCAAAACCTTGAGTTGATTTAAACCATTGGGTATCGCTATCAATTAATGATATATGGGCAAAAGGTACGTTAAAAACACGACATAATGTCCTCGTTATACGATCTAGCCTTTCTTCTAAGGGGGTGTAAATAATGCCGAGTTCATTTAAGGCATTGAGTCTCTGCTGTTCATTGGCTGGGATTAAGGCTTCAGGCATGACGTCGTCCGCTTTTCATGAGTTTGTCATAAGAGTAGTCTAAGGCTTAGAGGCCAAAAGGTGTGAGCTGCAAATTTTATATGACTAACGTCTTACTAGCGATAATATCTGCAGAGTAAGAGGGATGTCTGTTATCTTTGTTTTTGATTCTTATGTGAAAGCTATTTCGGCGGTAATCTTGAAAGTAATGGGGCAGACGGTGTCAACAAATACAATCGATCAGCAAGAGATCTACAATCGCAGTTGGATTACCGATAAAGCGTATATTTCCGGTTTGGCTGGCATCTTTATGCTGTTTTTGTTGGTTTATCTCTACCAAAGTCATCAGGTATTTGATTCCGGAATTAATATCTTCGGCTGGTTATTGATAGAAGGCCGCTCAGCGACCTCAGGATTTGCTCTCTGCTTGATAGCAGTGTCTATGGTGATCGTCGAAATAATTCGTTTGTGGTATTACGATAAAACCCAATTTATCCGTTATTCACCATTGTGGGTCAATAAGCAGTATCTTGCCTTGATCTACCAAGCAGGAAAAAGATATCTACTCAACTTAGCACTGATCGCTTTGGCACTTGCTTATTATGCGGCAATTAATGAGTACGGTTATCGAGCCCAAGCTAACTACTACCAACCCTGGTTTCAATTGTTTGAAAGTTTATGCTTGTTTTATGTGTGCTTAGGATTTCCTTATCAGTTTTTAACTCAAGCTTTTAAACACGATGACCGTGAGGATATGTCTGACTTACTAGCCAAAATCCTAAAATATTTATTGTCACTATTGCGATCACGCGATGATGGTAAAGTACAAGTTGAGTTCATTTTTCAGGATAGAAAAAATGCCTTAGGTTTTTTGGTAAAGTTATTCTTTGCTCCGATTATGACAGTTTTCTTTTTCGATAATTTTTATCATCTAATCAATAATTTCAACTACATGGCTGGTGGTTTAGTTACGGATATTCAATTAGGGAATTACACTCATAAAAGATTTAATCTTGATCTTAGCAACATAGTTCCGACCATTATTTTTTCGATTGATGTCGCGCTGGCTTGGTGCGGGTATATCGTTTCTTCGCGTTGGTTAGATAATCAAACCATATCAACAGAGCCTACCTTGTTAGGCTGGTGTGTGTGTCTGCTTAGCTACCCGCCATTTCGAGTTATTCCAGCTTGGTTGTTTGCTACGCCAGGAGAAAAAATGTTTCTACAGTTACCGAATCAAACTCTAGTAACTTGCTTTGGTTTGCTGCTTATTCTGAGTTACTTCTTTTATATGTTGCCAACCATTTTTTTTGGAGTACGTTTTTCTAACTTAACCAATCGTGGCATCATTCGTCGCGGTCCGTTTGCGATAGTTCGCCATCCGGCTTATGCGGCAAAGAACCTAGCGTGGTGGTTTGTCGGCTTACCTGTGGCCATCTACAGTGGTTATCAATATGGCTTCATAACGGCCCTGATGATGACTATAGGTTTAGTCTTTATGACGGGAATTTATTATTTACGTGCGATCACCGAAGAAAAACATTTAAGCATAGATTCTCACTATCAAGCGTATTGCGCCGTGGTGAAATATCGATTTATTCCCAAGGTATGGTAACAATAATTACAGCTAGTGTTGCGCGAGAGCCCACTCAATATGCTCGGCCACTAATTCACTGGCCTCTGGCAAGCGTTGTTTTAAGGCTTCAACTATTTCAATGCTAGTCGGTGCATTGCCTAATGCCACCGCTATATTGCGCAACCAGTTCTCATAGCCGGTACGGCGAATAGGGTTGCCTTCGGTATGCTTGAGGAAAGTCTTTTCATCCCAGGCAAACAGCTCGAGCAGAGTTGCATTGTCTAGCGGATGACGGGGGGTAAAATCGGTTTCTTGGGTAGTTTTACTGAAGCGATTCCAAGGGCAGCATAATTGGCAATCATCACAGCCAAAAATACGGTTGCCCATGCCTTTACGTAAATCTGTTGGAATGGACCCTTTCAGTTCGATGGTGAGGTACGAGATGCAGCGCCGTGCGTCGAGTACCTGCTCACCGACAAAGGCTTGGGTAGGACAAATATCAATACAGGCGGTGCAGCGCCCACAGTGATTCTTATCGTCTGGTTCATCAATCGGCAGGGGTAAATCGGTGAGTAACTCACTGAGGAAAAAATACGACCCTGCCTTCTTATTGATCAGCATGGTATTTTTACCCAGCCAGCCTAAGCCAGCATTACTGGCAAGGGCGCGCTCTAATACCGGGGCGCTATCAACAAATGCGCGAAAGCCATGATTCACTTCCTCTTCAATCATCTTGCCAAGCTGGGTTAAGCGTTTGCGAATCACCTTGTGATAATCGCGGCCTAGGGCGTAGCGCGAGACGTAGGCTAGGCTCTTATCCTGCAGCTGTTCTTTGATGCGCGCATCGGCGGGTAGGTAATCCATGCGGGCGCTGATCACTCGTAAGGTGCCAGGTAATAAGTCCGCCGGGCGGCTGCGCATATTATCGTGTGCAGCCATGTATTCCATACTGCCGTGATAGCCTTTGGCCAACCATTCTTTCAGCCGAGTCTCGTGTTCATCCAGCTCAATATGAGTGATGCCGATTTGCTGGAACCCCAGCTCGCGCCCCCACATTTTTATCTTGTCTGCTAGATCTTGTAGCTCGATTTCGGTCATGGTTTTGCTAACTGGTATTTTAATCAGGAGATGAACTCTTATTATACCAGCGTGATAACAGAATGATTAGGCTAATAAAGAGTGGTCTTAAAACTTGATCCAGTGCAATGAATCAATATGACTGGCACCTTTGCACAGTACAGCTTGCCTTAATTCACCTTGTGAGCCTTATAAGCCAGACCTAAATTGGCTGTTATCAAACACTGACTGCAAAAAATAATAAAAGCGAAGGGTAGGGTGAAGCTATGGTGAATAAGGTTAACAGCTGTGATGTGGCAATAGTGGGTGCAGGTTTTGCTGGCTTAGGTGTTGGCATCGCCTTGAATAAAAAGGGCCTACACGACTTTGTTATTTTTGAAGGTGAGGAGGATGTTGGTGGCTCATGGCGTACCAATACTTATCCTGGCTGTGCTTGTGACGTGCCTTCTCATCTCTATAGCTATTCGTTTGAACCCAACCCGAAATGGCCAGAAGCTTATTCTCGCCAAAAGGATATTAAGCAGTACATTGAGCACTGCGCCGATAAATACGATTTACGCAAAAATATCCGCTTTAGTACAAGGGTCGTCGGGGCTAGCTTTGATCAGCAGGAAGGCCATTGGGTCATTGAAGCCAGTGATGGCAGCATTACCCATGCGCGAGTATTTGTCCCCGCAACAGGGGCGCTCAGTCATCCTAAATACCCAGATATCAAAGGATTAAAAAGTTTTAAAGGTCAATCAGTGCACGCCGCGCGTTGGGATGATGAGCTGGACTTGAAGGGTAAAAAAGTCGCGGTAATTGGTACCGGTGCTTCGGCGATACAAGTAGTGCCGGGAGTTGCGGATGACGTGAGCGAATTACAGGTCTTCCAGCGTAGTGCGGCTTGGGTGCTACCACGTAAAAACAAAATCTACAGTGAGCAAGACCATTTACGCTGGGCCAAATATCCTTGGTTGCAGAAAGCCAGTCGCCTAGGTATTTATTGGTTGATGGAATCTGCGTTGCCCGCATTGATGTGGTACCCCAAAATGTTGAAAATGGGCGAGAAGCTGCATAAGTCCAGTTTAAATAAAGCGATTAAAGACCCAGTACTACGAGCCAAACTAACCCCTGACTATCGTATTGGCTGTAAACGGACTCTGGTATCGGATGATTATTTTCCAACCTTTGCTCGTGACCATGTTCATCTGGTTACCGAAGGTATCGAGAAAATTATGGCGAAAGGTATTAAGACCCTTGATGGTGAATTACACGAAGTCGATGTGATTATTTACGCCTCGGGTTATGAAATTGGTGAGCCTGCTTACCCCTATGAAATAAAAGGCAAGGATGGTATTAGCTTAAAAGACTATTGGGGCAGTCAGCGCAAAGCCTATTACGGTATGAATGTCAGTCATTTTCCCAATCTATTAACCATTATGGGGCCGAACTCAGGACCTGGGCATACCTCGGTACTGATTTATCAAGAAGCGCAATATAACTACATCGCCAACTACACGGAGTATTTGTTGAAAAACGATTTGAAGTATCTGGATGTTAAAGAGCAGGTACAGAATGATCAATTTGAGGCTTTCCAAAAACGTATGAAAAACAGCTCTTGGTTATCCGGTTGCTCGAGCTGGTACTTAAATGAAGATGGCACTAACTCGACTATGTGGCCGGGGTTCAGTTTTGAGTATGTCTTGCGTACGCGCAAATTGAAGCGTGGAGTCTATAACGAGATCGCTTAATGTAACGATAAGGCGAGATTGTCTAAATTTCGCCATTTCCTCTACAAGTCCGTATAATCTGCTGCTAGCAATCTCACTCTAGTGGCAGACTATGAATACCCCTCAGATAACTGATATCAGCTGGCAGATACTGCAGCAGAATGATCAACAACTCCCTCCAAGAGCGATGGATAGCCATAAAGGTGACCATGGCCATGTATTGCTGGTGGGTGGTGATCATGGGTATGCGGGGGCTGCTTTAATGGCGTCGCAAGCGGCATTGATCAGTGGTGCAGGCTTGGTTAGTTGCACCACTCGACCAGAGCATATCAGTGCTTATATTGCTCGTTGCCCAGAGGTTATGGTGTCTGGCATCAATTCAGGTTTAGAGTTGGCCCCCCATTTGGCTACGCAAAAACTGTTGGTAGTGGGCCCTGGTTTGGGCAAGCAGGCTTTTGGTCAGTTGTTATTGCAAACTGTTTTACAGTATTTAGAGCAAACTCAAACCCCACAGGCCTTAGTACTGGATGCTGATGGACTTAATTTATTGGCAGAGAAGCCTCTAATCACGGGTCAGGAGGTTAATTTTTCCAAGCACGCGATTATTATGACCCCCCATCCAGCAGAGGCCGCGCGCTTATTAGGCATTTCTACCGCTGAAGTTCAGGCTGATCGCTCTGCGGCCATTCTAGCTTTAGTGAATAAATACAACTGCACTGTGATTCTTAAAGGTCAGCACAGCTTAGTAGCGGGCAAGGCTAATTCTCTTGATAGTGAAATAAAGATTTACCGTTGCTTAGATGGTAATCCCGGTATGGCCTCAGGTGGTATGGGGGATATCCTATCCGGTATTTGCGGCGCAATTTTAGTGCAATTTTTAAATTTGGGATTATCGCCTTTGGCCGCGGCGAAACTTGCCTGCTGTGTCCATAGCAAGGCTGCGGATAATGCGGCGCAAGCCGAGGGTGAAGTTGGTTTATTAGCCTCCGACTTACTGCCTTATATTCGCCAGTTACTGCAAGTGAGTGATGAGGCAATTGATATAAATGGCGTTGAAATAACGGGTGTCGAAATAGAAGGTGACCAGCATGATTAATTTGATCGGCGAAGAAAAAATGCTGGCTTATGCAGGGCAGTGTGCCAAGGTATTTGCCACTGCGGCCCTTGAGGGTGGACTGATCTTTCTAGAAGGGGATTTAGGCGCGGGTAAGACGACCTTTAGTCGAGGGTTAATGCGCGGCTT
The DNA here is from genome assembly GCA_913019965.1 of uncultured Oleispira sp. Lineage (GTDB taxonomy): Bacteria > Pseudomonadota > Gammaproteobacteria > Pseudomonadales > Oceanobacteraceae > Oleispira. The sequence goes on along the minus strand of CAJVZR010000063.1, from coordinate 16,679 downwards.
TGGTCATCAAGGTCCGGTTAAAAGTCCAACCTATACCCTGGTTGAAACTTATGATGTTTTTACGAATCAAGATAATGAAGGCAAACAAGCACTCACCGTCTGTCATTTTGACTTATACCGCTTGGGTGATCCGGAAGAATTAGAGTTTATGGGCATTCGTGATTACCTTGAAGCAGGTCATTTATGCTTGATGGAATGGGCGGATAAAGGCTTGGGTATTTTACCTAATGCAGATCTAGTATTATCCATCGCAGATATTAAAGATGGTCGCCAATTAAGTTGGCAAGCAGGCACGGAAAAAGGCCAGCAGTGGTGTGAGCAATTACAATTAATTGAAGTATGATGAAAAATATAATCGCTAAAATAACAATAATTAGATCCCTTTTTCTGCTAACACTATTGGGCTCGCCACTCCAATCGTTTGCTGATGTGGATGGTGTACGTGTTTGGCAATCCCCTACTCATACCCGTTTGGTTTTTGATTTATCCAAGCCGCACCAGCACAAAATATTCACCCTAGAAAATCCTTATCGCTTAGTGATTGATCTTGGTGGTAATGCCAAATTCAAACCTGATGTTAAAAAAGTCGATCTTGCGAGTACGCTAGTTACGGGTTTACGAACCGGCAGACAAAAAAACAAAGATCTGCGCTTAGTTTTCCAACTGCGTGATGATATTAGTCCTAAGAGTTCTATTTTTGCCCCCAATAAAATCTATCCTCACCATCGTCTTGTCGTCGATCTTATTGAAAAAAATGCGCGCAGTATCGAACCGGCAAAAACGGTTAAAACCGTTGCGGATCAGGTTGCACATAATAAACGCGATATCATTGTGGCGATTGATGCTGGCCATGGTGGTGAAGATCCTGGAGCAGTCGGTTATCGACGTACAAAAGAAAAGACAGTCGTATTAAAGATTGCGAAAGAATTAGCGCGTTTATTAAAAGCAGAGCCGGGTTATAAACCTTATCTAACCCGTACCGGTGATTATTATATTCCATTGCGTGAACGTACGCGTAAAGCAAGAGACGCTAATGCTGATTTATTTATCTCAATTCACGCCGATGCGTTTAAAAACTCCAAAGCTCACGGTAGCTCTGTTTTTGTTTTATCGGAGCGTGGAGCGTCCAGTGAAGAATCGCGTTATCTCGCGCAGAAAGAAAATGAAGCGGATCTGGTCGGTGGCGTAAGTCTTGATGATAAAGATGATCACGTAGCCATGACGTTATTGGATTTATCCATGACCGCAACGCGAGGTTCGAGTTTAGCGGCCGGAAAATCAATTTTAGGGCGCATGGGTAAAATTTCACGTCTGCATAAAAAACGCGTAGAAGAAGCGGCGTTTATGGTATTGAAGGCACCTGATATTCCGGCCCTATTAATTGAGACAGGGTTTATTTCTAATCCGGGAGAAGCCAAAAAGCTGGCAACATCAAGTTATCAAAAAAAGATGGCGCGCGAAATTTTTAAAGGTTTAACGCAATATTTTTATAAAGAAGCACCAGAAGGCAGTTACGTCGCTTGGAAGAAAAATGGTGGAAAAGCGAGAAAAGTCGCGACTAAGAAAGCCCCTGCCTTTGAGAAAAAACAAGCAAAGAAAAAAGTGGCTAAAGTAAAGCGCTATACCATTAAACGGGGTGATACGCTTTCTCATATTGCACAAAGACATAGAGTATCCATTGCAGATATTCGTCGTTTAAACGGCATCAAAAAAAGTAACAGTATTCAAGTCGGGCAGAAGATTAAACTGCCCGCTAGTTAAGGTTGAACGATTCGAATATGAAAAGAATCCATTTATTATCCCCGCGCCTAGCTAACCAAATTGCGGCCGGTGAAGTGGTTGAAAGACCTGCGAACATTATTAAAGAACTGGTAGAAAACTCTTTGGATGCCGGGGCTCAACGTATTGAAATCGACGTTGAGCAAGGTGGTATTAAACTGTTACGTATTCGCGATGATGGCCATGGTATTCCAAAAGATGATTTACCGTTAGCGTTAAGCCGTCATGCGACTAGTAAAATTACCACGCTGGATGACTTAGAAGCCGTAAATAGTTTAGGTTTTCGTGGCGAAGCTTTGGCGTCCATTAGCTCTGTTTCTCGTTTAACCATGACGTCGGCGACTCAACCAGAAGACGGCGAGCCTGGAAGTGGTAGTGAAAATGAGAGCGGGCAAGCTTGGCAGGTTGAAGCAGAAGGTCGAGAGATGACTGCCAGTGTGAAACCGGCGGCTCACCCAAAAGGCACGACGTTAGAAGTTCGCGATTTATTTTTTAATACCCCCGCCAGACGTAAATTTTTACGCACTGAAAAAACTGAATTTAATCACGTTGATGAATATTTTAAACGTTTAGCACTCAGTCGTTATGATGTTGCTTTTAGCTTACGCCATAATCAAAAAGTGATTCATTCTCTGCGCCCAGCGACTCGTAATATTGATAAAGAAAAGCGTGTTGCAGCATTATTAGGGACTAAATTTATTGATGCGGCTTTGCATGTTGATTCTGAAGCGGCTGGGTTGGGCTTAACAGGCTGGGTTGGTTTGCCGACGTTTTCTCGTAGCGCAGCTGATATGCAGTACTTTTTTGTTAATGGCCGTGTCGTGCGCGATCGCTTGGTTGCCCACGCAATTAAACAAGCGTATCGCGATGTACTTTATCACGGTCGCCAACCAGCATTTGTTTTATACCTTACGGTGGATCCTGCACTTGTGGATGTGAATGTGCATCCGACAAAGCATGAAGTCCGCTTCCGTGATGGCCGCTTAGTCCACGATTATCTATTTAGAACTCTGCATAAAGCCTTGGCGGATGTTCGCCCTGACCATCAAACTGCACCGACCAGTTTGCAAGGCTCCGGTGTTTTGCAAGAGGGTGCAGGGTCAGGCATAACGAGTCCAGCTTTGATGGCGAATAGCCAGCAGCAAGTTAGCGGTATTCAAGCGGGTGAATTTAGTGAGCAGACTCGGATGAGTTTATTGCCAGGACGTGACCCACTCTCGGGTCAGGCAATCTCAGGTCAGCAGTATGGGCAAGCTAACCCAAGTGGCGTGCAAGAACATCTCAATGCGTATCAGGCTTTATCGCAGCCTTTGAATGTTGCCGCGAATGTTGTAACAACGGAAGAGCGAATTGATCCAGAAACCGGTGAAATCACGGTTGTACAAATCGAGCAAGCAAGCCCACAAGGTTTGCCTGAGACAAATCAGCAGGATGTGCCGCCACTGGGTTTTGCTATTGCCCAATTGCATGGGATTTATATTTTATCGCAAAATGCCCATGGCCTAGTGGTGGTCGATATGCACGCTGCTCATGAGCGAATCACTTATGAGCGTTTGAAAATTGCAGTTGATAATCAGAATGTTCAAAGCCAACCCTTATTAGTACCCATTACGTTATCGGTATCGGAAAGAGAAGCGGATGCGGCGGAGCAGTTCGCCGATGAGTTCGCACGTTTTGGGGTATTATTGCAACGAGCGGCCCCAGAATCGATTATGATTCGACAGATTCCGGTTATTTTACAACAAGCCGAAGTAGAGCGCTTAGTCACCGATATGCTAGCTGACTTAATGCAACATGGCAGCTCCGATCGAATTCAAGCTCACCGCAACGAAATATTAGGCACTATGGCTTGCCATGGCAGTGTCAGGGCCAATCGCAAGTTAACCCTACCAGAAATGAATGGCCTGCTACGGGATATGGAAGCAACGGAACGCAGTGGTCAATGCAATCACGGTCGACCGACTTGGACTCAAATGAGCATGTCGGATCTAGATAAATTATTTTTACGAGGCCGCTAAGTGACTTCTGCTGAAACATTGAAAAGCACACTAACAGGTAAAGAATTGCCCCCAGCTATTTTTCTTATGGGGCCAACGGCCTCAGGTAAAACGGCACTGGCTATCGAGCTGGTGGAAAACTATAACTGTGAAATCATCAGTGTCGACTCTGCCCTCGTTTATAAAGGGATGGATATCGGCACGGCTAAACCCGATGCCGAATTACAAGCCCGTGCGCCCCACCGCTTAATTGATTTAATTGATCCAACGGAAGCGTATTCCGCTGCCATGTTCCGTGAAGATGCGTTGCGCGAAATGGCGGATATCACGGCCAAAGGTAAGGTGCCGTTATTGGTTGGTGGGACCATGATGTACTTTAAATTTTTGCGTGATGGTGCGGCGCAACTACCGAAAGCGGATGAAGCGGTTCGCCAGCGTTTATTAGCGGAAGGTGAGCAGCATGGCTGGCCTTATATGCATGCCAAACTCGCAGAGTTTGACCCGGTTTCCGCTGAACGATTAAAGCCGATGGATTCACAGCGAATTCAACGCGCCCATGAAGTGTATGAGGTGAGTGGTAAAACTCTCACTCAATTCTGGGCGGAACAAGATGAGCAGCCGTTACCTTATGACGTTATTAGTTTTGCCGTCATGCCAAACGAGCGAAAGAAATTGCATAAACGCATTGCTCAGCGGTATGACATTATGATGAAACAAGGTTTCGTTGAAGAGGTGAAAAAGCTCTTCGCCCGCGACGACCTTCATGAAGATTTACCTTCCATTCGCTGTGTTGGCTATCGCCAAGTTTGGCAATATCTAGCAGGCGAATTTGATTATGACGAAATGGTTGAGCGGGGCATAATTGCGACGCGTCAATTAGCAAAAAGGCAGATAACTTGGTTAAGAAGTTGGCCTGATTTGCACTGGTTGGACACAGAAGACCCAAATCTTCTGCAAAGTGCCTTGAAAATACTGCCATAGACCGCCATATTTAACCCTAGTCTGTTAAATAGAGCTCTTGCTCGTTTATTTCCGTATGTTTTTTGACCAAAAAGCTTTTTTTGACTAAATTTTAGTCAGAGTTGGTGATATTGGGTTTACCAATTTACGATTTAGCGTCCACCAAGAATTATATAAAAGAGACTGCTGATGCGATTAGGCAAATTATTTTGCAACTAATTGTAAAGGCACCGGGGTTATTAATTATTTTTCTGACTGTCCGCATATTGGACAGCAAATTCTTCGAAGGAGAAGAACATGTCAAAAGGGCACTCTCTACAAGACCCTTACTTGAATGCACTACGTAAAGAGCGCATTCCTGTATCCATATTTTTGGTCAACGGTATCAAGCTGCAAGGTCAGGTTGAATCATTTGATCAGTTCGTAATCGTATTGAAAAATACAGTCAGTCAGATGGTTTACAAGCACGCGATTTCTACGGTTGTTCCTAGCCGTCCAGTGCGTTTGCAAGTTGAAACCAAAGAAGACGAAGCTGAATAAGAGCTGATTTATTAAGTATTTGCTGCTCATAAAGTTTATGAGCAGCGTACTTTATTTTCACTCTTCTCTCAGCCTTTTATATTTAGGTATCTCTATTGTTCTTTGATCGTCCCGAAGCTGGTAATAAAGCTGGCGATGTCGCCATTCTAGTACATATCGATTTTCCGGAAGGGGATAACCGCGAGGACCCTAACGAATTTAAAGAATTGGTATTGTCAGCCGGTGGAGCTCCTGTTGAATTCATCACAGGCTCACGTAAATCCCCAGATCCCAAAACCTTTGTCGGTAAAGGCAAAGTAGAAGAAATTAAGGCCATGGCGGAAGCTCATGACGCAGATATTATTCTGTTTAATCATGCACTAACCCCAAGCCAAGAACGAAATCTTGAAGCGGCGTTAGAATTTCGCGTACTCGACCGTACTGGTTTAATCCTAGACATTTTTGCTCTGCGTGCCCGCACCCACGAAGGTAAGTTGCAAGTTGAGTTGGCGCAATTACAGCATCAGACAACGCGACTTATTCGCGGGTGGACACACTTAGAGCGACAGCAGGGTGGTATTGGTTCTCGTGGTGCCGGTGAATCTCAGCTAGAAACGGATCGCCGTTTAGTCGCAACCCGTGAAACACTGATTCGTAAGCGTTTAGCTAAAGTACGTTCTCAGCGAGAACAAGGTCGTCGAGCACGTAAACGTTCGGAAGTGCCAACGATTGCGTTAGTGGGTTATACCAATGCGGGCAAATCGACGTTATTTAATGCGTTAACCAATGCGACGGTTTACGCCGCCGATCAGTTATTCGCAACATTGGATCCGACCTTGCGTCGACTCAATGTGATGGATGTTGGTGAAGTTGTATTAGCCGATACGGTAGGTTTTATTCGTCACTTACCGCATAAGTTAGTCGAAGCATTTCGTGCAACCTTGCAAGAAACGACAGAAGCCAACTTGCTTTTGCACGTGATTGATAGTGCCACTGATGAGCGTGATCATAATATTGAACAAGTGCAGAATGTTTTAGCGGAAATTGAAGCGGATCAAGTTCCACAATTAAGGGTCTACAATAAAATAGATCTGCTGGAGCATGCCGAGCCAAGAATTGATCGTGATGAGCAGGGTAAGCCTATTGCCGTATGGCTATCGGCTCAGGCAAAAGTAGGATTTGAGTTATTAACTCAAGCTATCGCTGAATTGGTGAGTGACGAGTTATATCAAGAAACGATTCAGTTAACGCCCGCAGATTCGAGATTAAGAGCATTGCTTTATGAGCAAGCGGCCGTTGCAGAAGAAACATTTGCTGAGAATGGCGATTTTTTATTACGCCTGCGTTTGCAGCTTGATGATTTTAAGAAAATATTAGCGAAATCGGGTACTAGAGCAGACCGCTTTATTCCTGTTGAGCTGGAAGAGTGGGAAAAGTAGCCCGAGCTCAGTTAATGAGAGTTCACTGGCTAAGGCAAAGATAAGTAAAGGCAATGATAGTGATAGGAATTTCATATTCAATCTTCTATCATTTGCCCAATTAAAATTAATGAAATGCAATCCAGAGATAATGGAGTGATTTATGGCGTGGAATGAACCCGGTGGTGGTAAAGATCCTTGGGGTACTGGTGGTAATAACGGCGGTAACCGCGGTGGCAATAATCAGGGACCACCTGATCTTGATGAAGCGCTAAAGCAGCTGATGGAAAAACTGAACAAAATGTTTGGTGGTAAAGGCGGCGGTAATAGTAACAAAGGCAATAACCAAGGTGCGGGTGGCATTATTGGTGTATTGGCGATTGTTGGTCTTTTATTTTTAGGTTTTAGTTCGGTTTATACCCTAGATGAAAAAGAACGTGGTGTGATTTTGCGTTTGGGTAAATACGACCGTACTGAAGGCCCTGGTTTACATTTCAAATGGCCAATGGCGGAATCGTTAACGCGTATTGAAACCACGACGGTTCGTAAAGAAAACATCGAAGAGCGCATGCTGACGGAAGATAACAACATTGTAGAGATTGAGCTTAACGTTCAGTACCGTGTTGCCGATCCTGTATCGTTTGCCCTGCGTATCGAAAACCCTCGCTTAACCCTTCAGCATGCAGCGCAAAGTGCGTTACGTCACGATGTCGGTTCTACCGCGATGGATCCAATTCTAACCTCGGGTCGTGAAGCGACGGCTGAGCAAGTTAAATTACGTTTGCAAAGCTATCTTGATCGTTACCAAACCGGTATTCAGCTAACCAACGTCAACGTTAAAGATGCTCGCCCACCTTCACAGGTAAAAGCAGCGTTTGATGATGTTCAGGCAGCTCGTCAAGATAAAGACCGCTTAATCAGTGAAGCCGAATCCTATGCGAATGCGATTGTGCCACAAGCACGTGGTGCGGCTCAGCGTCAACTAGAAGAAGCCAATGCTTATAAAGAGCAAGTGGTTGCAAAAGCAACCGGTGAAGCGGATCGTTTCACTGCGTTATTGACTGAGTATAGTAAAGCGAAACAGGTAACTCGTGAGCGTTTATACATCGATGCGATCAGTGATGTTTATACCAATACCAGCAAAGTACTGGTTGATGTTGATGGTGGCAATAACATGATGTACTTGCCACTGGATCAAATCATGAAGAATATGCCGCAATCCAATGCAACGGGTTCTTCGGCGGTTAACGTATCAGCTATCACAGATCAGGTATTGAACGAAATTCGTTCTCGTCAAAATGATCGTCGTAAGGAGTCTCGCTAATGTCGGGTAAGAGCTTAGGACTATTAATCGTATTAGGTTTGGCCATCATTGTGGGTAGCCAGAGTTTATATATCGTTAAAGAAACAGAAACTGCTTTGACCTTGCAGTTTGGTCAAATTGTTGAGAATGACATTCCTGCCGGTTTGCACTTCAAAACGCCTTTTTTACAGAATGTGAAAAAGTTTGATGCACGTATCCTAACCTTGGATGCACAGCCAGCACGTTTCTTAACCGCGGGTAAGAAATACGTAATCGTTGATGCGTTCGTAAAATGGCGTATTAAAGATGTATTGAAATACTATAAAGCTACTTCCGGTGACCGCTTTGAAGCCAGTAACCGTTTAGCAGACTTAGCCAACAAGGGTCTACGTAACGAGTTTGGTGTACGTAGCTTGCATGAAGTAGTTTCTGGTGAGCGTGACCAGCTAATGACTAAATTGACGGCTGATCTGAATAAAGAAACTCAAGAGAACTTCGGTATTGAAGTACTTGATGTGCGTGTTAAAGCCATCGACCTTCCTGAAGAGCTGAGCAACGATGTTTATCGTCGTATGCGTGCTGAGCGTGATCGTGAAGCGAAAGAGATTCGTTCTGAAGGTAACGAACTTGCGGAAGGTATTCGCGCAGAAGCCGATCGTAATAAGACGGTTACTCTAGCGAACGCTTATCGTGAGTCAGAGCAAATTAAGGGTGAGGGCGATGCTACTTCCGCTAACATCTATGCTAAAGCGTATAGCAAGGACTCAGAGTTCTATGCATTCACACGTAGCTTGAAAGCGTATACCGAAACTTTCCGTAGCCAAGATGTTTTACTATTGAAACCTGATAGTGACTTCTTCCGTTACATGAAAGATGCCAAAGGCAAGTAGTCTTAAGCTAAGACTATGAGCTAAAGGGCTAAAGTGTCCGGTAAATAACTTCAACAAGTTGTTTGCTTTTGATACAATCAGAAAAACCGGACATTGATCCGGTTTTTTTGTGTCTAGCTGTCTAATGGATAAATCTATGAGCACTGCCGATCGCTGGTTATTACCAGATGGCATTGAAGAAGTGTTGCCACCACAAGCGCGTGGTGTAGAGCAACTACGCCGTCACTTGTTGGACGATTTTGACCGTTGGGGTTATGACTTTGTTATACCGCCAGCACTTGAATATCTTGATTCCCTGCTAACAGGCACCGCCAGTGACCTAGACTTGCAGACGTTCAAGGTAACCGATCAGCTTTCCGGCCGTTTAATGGGCTTGAGCGCTGATACGACACCACAAACCGCACGTATTGATGCTCATAGCTGGGCACAAGAAGGTGTGAGCCGTTTGTGTTATTGCCGCACGGTTTTCCATGCTAAAGCCGCCAGCATTCTTGCCGGTCGAACTCCGACGCAAATCGGTGCTGAGCTTTATGGTGAAGCGGGTGCTTGCGCCGATATTGAAATTATTAGCCTAATGCTGAATACACTACAGCAAGCTGGATTGCAGGATTTGCATCTGGACCTTGGCCATGTGGGTATTTTTAAAGCATTTTCGGCAAAAGCTCAGCTGTCTAATGTGGCAGAAGAGCAGCTTTTTGCACTATTAAAAGTAAAATGTGCAACCGACTTAGATGCATGGGCAGAAGAACATCTGACTGATGCAGCTTTGACCGCAGCCTTTAAAGCGATTGTACGCTTGCAAGGTGGCATTGAAGTACTTGATCAAGTGGCTGAGCAACTGGCTCCCGTGGTTCCTGAAGTAACGGCAATCATCGAGCACTTGAAACAAGTCTGCCAAGCGATTGCAACTCGCTACAATGTACCCATGTACTTTGATTTTACCGACCTTCGTGGCTACAACTACCACACAGGTTTGGTTTTTGCGGCCTACGTACCGGGCTATGGCGATGCTGTAGCGCAAGGTGGCCGTTACAATGAAACCGGCGCGGTATTTGGACGTGCGCGTCCAGCCACGGGTTTCAGTGCAGACCTTAAAGTCTTGGCTCAGCTAGGAAACTTCACAACGGCTCAAGCCAATGTTGTGAAAGCGCCAGCAGGGCAAGATAAAGAATTATTAGACTTGATTGCCGAGCTTCGTGCGAATGGCAAACGAGTTGAAGTGCAGCTAAGTGGCGAATTGCCAACCAGCGGTGCACGTATTGAGTTAAAAGACGGTCAGTGGAAACTGATCGAATCCAATTAATCTAAATTAGTGAAATGAATTCGATGGGCAAGAACGTTGTCGTTTTAGGCACCCAATGGGGTGACGAAGGTAAAGGTAAAATTGTTGATCTACTAACGGAGAAAGCAACTGCGGTTGTTCGTTTCCAAGGTGGTCACAATGCAGGTCACACATTAGTAATCGACGGTGTTAAGACCGCATTGCACTTGATTCCTTCGGGCATCTTGCGTGAAGGCGTTCAGTGCATCATTGGTAACGGTGTGGTTGTTGCGCCTGACGCTTTATTAAAAGAAGCCCGCGCATTAGAAGAGCGTGGGGTTCCAGTAATGAAACGTCTACGTATTTCTCACGCCTGTCCTTTGATCTTGCCTTATCACATCGCTTTAGACCAAGCGCGTGAAATCAAGCGTGGTAACGCTAAAATCGGCACGACTGGCCGTGGTATTGGTCCAGCGTACGAAGATAAAGTTGCTCGTCGCGGTTTGCGTATTGGTGATATGTATCAGCCAGAATTCGCTGACAAGTTAAAAGACGTAATGGAATTCCATAACTTCTCTTTGACTAACTACTACGGCGTTGAAGCGGTAAGCTACGAAGATACATTAGCATTATGTGTTGATTGGGCTGCGCAGATTAAAGACGTTGTTGTTGATGCCGTTGAGCTGGTTCATAACATTCGTGAAGCTGGCGGCGACATCATGTTTGAAGGCGCTCAAGGCACCTTGCTTGATATCGACCACGGTACTTACCCGTTTGTAACTTCTTCAAATACGACTGCTGGTGGTGTTGCTTGTGGTTCTGGTGTCGGTCCTTTGTACCTTGATCAGATCATGGGTATTACTAAAGCTTATACGACTCGTGTAGGTTCGGGTCCTTTCCCAACTGAATTGTTCGACGATGTGGGTGAGCACTTATCGACAGTGGGCCACGAAAAAGGCACAACAACAGGGCGTTCACGCCGTTGTGGTTGGTTCGATGCTGCATTGGTTAAGCACGCAATTCGTGTTAACTCTGTTAACGCTATCTGCCTAACTAAGTTAGACGTTCTTGACGGCCTAGAAACTGTTCGCGTTTGTACTGGCTACCAAGATGCAGACGGCAACAAGATGGGTGTTCCTGCGAGTGCTGATCAGTTTGATAAGATCACACCAGTATACGAAGACTTACCAGGTTGGAGTGAAAGCACAGTAGGCGCACAATCTTTGGATCAATTGCCAGAGAATGCCAAAGCTTACATCCGCTTTGTAGAAGAAGCGATTGGCGCGCCAATCGACATCATCTCTACTGGCCCTGATCGTATTCAGACCATCGTATTGCGTCATAGCTTTGCGATCTAAGCCTTACGATTTGAGTTCTAACTTTTAAAAAGTTATAGCTTCAAATAAAAACCCAGCCCAAGCAATTGGTCTGGGTTTTTATTTGCCTGCTGTTTAGCAATGATATAAATAAGTTATTATGAAAGTAATAGAAAAATATGGAATTTAAGGATTAAAGAATGTCGACTGACAAAAATACTGAAGTGATCAAAGGTAACGAAGCGGAAGAATTTATTAAGAAGATCGTACTTAAAGTGATCTTCACTACAGTTGTTTTAGTAGTTGGTGTGGGTATTGCAGTTTATTACACCAGTGGTGCTGTTTAGTCAGAAAATCGTTATTCAGCATGGATACTTTTAGTAGAAAATTGTTCTTTGAGGATGAGTCATGAACGTTGAGCCACTTTCCGAGCGCATGCAGAATAACAAACAACACTGGCAGCAAGTTGGCAGTGAAATCTTGCAGCATTATGGCTGTACCGAGAGCTATATCGGTATCGGGCGTTGTATCGATCTATGGAAAGAGCAAGACGATACACAGGTGAAAAAATACAAAGAAACCGAGGTGCTGGATGGCTTGGGCTTCTTATTAGGTGACCTGTGTATTTTAGAATTTGGTGGTAGCTGGGTATGGATTACCGACGAATATGGTTCAACACCGGCAATTTGCCACCCTGGAGCGGAAACCGTGAGCTATATTGTCGACTCAATTTCTCGTCGTTTGCGCGATGATAGTTGTGCGGAAGAAGAAATCCCTACGATTGTAGCGATGTACGAACGTAGCCAGTTTAATCAATTAAACTAATTGTTTAAAAAGCTTAATATTCAGCGCCATTCAGCTTAGAATGCCTTAACTATAAAAAGGACATTTAACAGAGATTGATATGGCAATAAAAATATTATCTACCGTCATCGGCGCAATTCTATCCCTAAACCTTTGGGCTGATTCTCAAACCTATATTCGTGAATATACCTATATCGCCAGTGAGGCCGACAGTAAAATTTCTAGTCGCAAGATGGCTAAACAAGAAGTTAAGCGTGATTTATTAGCTGAACTCGGTACTCATATATTTTCGAAGTTCGAGATGTCGGAAGATGCTGAAGGTGATGTGGAGGCCAAAGAAGAAGTGGTGGCATTGACGGCGGGGTTTGTAACGGTTGAGACCTTAGAAGAAAAGTGGAACGGCACCGAGTATTATATTAAAGCTAAGTTAGAAGCCGATCCTGACGAGATTCATGAGCAATTAGAAAACTTCCAGCAAGAAGACGAGAAATCACAGCAGTTGAAATCAGAGTTATTGGCTTCTCATGAAGAGTCGGAAAGATTGCGTGCCCGCTTACAGGTTTTACAATCTGAATTGGGCTCGACCGATAACGAGGAAGACCAAGCGCGTCTTCAGCAAGAGTACGATGAAGAAGTTGAGAACCTTAATATGCTAGGCCTAACAGCCCGCGCTTTAGGCACTCAGGTTCAAAATGGCTTTGGTTGGCTTAAAGGAACGCTGGATGAAGGGCACACCTTTGGCAGAAGCTTCTTGCAATCACTAGGTGACGACGATTAATTTTAGCTAGCTTGAATCAATGCTCGTTAAATGGCATTGATTCAAAATCGAGCAAATCATCATGTTTGAAAGAATACCCTAATAGCGTTTTCACTTTATTATTATCCACCACCTTACCAATAGAGCCTCCCTGCTCATCAAATGAAGCCGGAATCGCTGCCAAGTGCTGTATGGCCACATTATAAAAATCACGTCGCTTTGGGTGATGTGAAGCGCAAGCATTAATCACTTCCCCCCAATATTCCGCTTTGAATACCGCTGCAATAACGCTAAGGCAATCATCGCGATGAATCATATTCACGCAGGCATCCGGGTTTTTAATGGCTTTGCATGTGTTTGATTCGGTATTCGCTTGTAAGAAGAAGCGCCCTGGATGGCGTTGATAGCCAATTAGGCCGGCAAAGCGAATAATGGTCGTTTCAAAATGGGAATTTGATCTGAATAAGTTCTCAATGGTTAATAAATCGCAGGGCTTTAATGCGGCTAAATTATCTTCAGTAATACTGGCTTTCTGTAAGTCATCAGAATCTCTATAAACAGAAGTTGAACTGATGAATAGCACCTGTTTAATTGCAGAGCTCTCTATGGACTTGATAAGTCGTTCAAATGCTAGAATATTCTTTGAGGTGATATTAATAATAAGAATGTCGGCCTGCAAAAAACGGATATCAGAGTCTTCTTTCTCAATATCAAAATAGTGTGCGGACAGACCTGATTGGCTAATCTGACTTAAGCGTTCGTCACTGCGAGAAGACGCTTTGACCTGATAACCTTGTTGCTGTAATGCTTGCGCTAAGGGTAGGCCTAGCCAGCCGCTGCCTAAAATACTGATGTCTTTCATGAATGTTTCAAATCTTTAGTGAACTTTAAGGCTGTCAAATGAGGATGCGCTATTGCCTTTGTAGCGTAAGGCCTTACAATCGCGACTCAAATGATCATACCCAATCAATACTGCGAAGTCGTGTCATGAACCGTAAGAAGAAGATCAAGCAGATCTTAACTAAGAAAATGAAAAAGGCGAATGCCAAGCTAGCACCAAAAGATGGCAAGCCCGCGTATATTTCAAAAGCGGATCGTGTGGCTGCAGAAACTGCCGAAGATCAGCAAATGAATAACGAATAAGTATAAGTCATTCTTATTTGGTACTAGATGCATTATCATAGCGTCATCCCAGGGGGTGGCGAACTAGAGTGATTCTTATCAAACTGACTTTGCTCTAATAAGCCTGAGATGCCATGCAAACTCCTAGAACCTGATCCGGTTAATACCGGCGTAGGAATGGGCAGTTGAATTGATTTAAGCGCATTTAATCGACACTTCACGCTTGCTACGCTCGACCGGGTCTTCTCGTATTATTGAGGCAGACCTAATGAAAACCTTACCTTTATCTTTTGCCATTACATCGGCGATTACCACCATGCTGACGAGTGCGAATGCCATTAGTGCAGAGACTGTAGATGCTGTTGAGCTTGATACCGTTACTGTTAGTGCGGATTTTCGTAACTCAAATGTTCAGGACTTATCGGAAGCTGTGACTGTAATCGGTGCTGATAATATTGAAGCGCGTAGTGCACAGCACCTTGAATCAGTATTAAGTTTTGCTCCAAATGTTAATTATTCTTCTGGTGCGTCTCGTGGCCGTTATTTTCAAATCCGTGGTATTGGCGAACGTAGCCAGTTTATTGATCCGCTAAACCCTTCAGTCGGTTTAATGATTGATGGTATCGATATGACTGGTTTAGGTGGTGCGGCGACCTTATTTGATGTTGAACAGGTTGAAGTATTGCGTGGGCCGCAAGGCACTCGTTTTGGCGCGAATGCCTTAGCGGGCATGATCAACATTAAGAGTAAGGCCGCGACCAAAGAAGCCGAAGGCTATGTGGCTGTTAAAGCGGGTAATTACAATACCCACAGCGAAAGCGCGGCAATATCAGGTTCTATTACGGATAATGTACAAGGTCGCTTGGCGATTAATAGCCATCAATCTGATGGTTATATGGAAAATGAATTTCTAGATAAAGAAAATACTAATAATATCGATGAAGTCGTCGCCCGTGGTAAATTGGCGGCTCAGCTATCAGCAAATACCAATCTAGGTCTGAGTTATTTTTATGCGGACATCGATAATGGTTACGATGCGTTTAGTCTCGATAATAACCGTACGACGTATTCAGATGAGCCCGGAGTAGATGCACAAGAAACTCATGCTTTTGCTTTGAGCTTAGATTCTAAACTGAATAGCTCAGTGATATTAGAAACGGAAATCACCACGGCAAAAAGCGATGTTGAATATAGCTACGATGAAGATTGGGCTTATGGTCAATATACGTGGATTTCTAATGACCCTGTTTATACTCCAGACCCATGCGATACGACTCAAGGCCCTTGTTTAGCGCCTACTGATGGTTACAGCTCGACCGATCAATATTTACGTGATTATCAACGTAATAGTTTTGATATTCGTATGCTGTCCGCGGAAGAGGGGCGTATTTTTGCAGGCTCTACCGATTGGGTAGTAGGCTTTTATCATCAAACCCGTAGCGAAGATTTAGTGCGAAATTATACGTGGGACCCTCAGTATACCAGTACCCTTGATGTGACTAGTACGTCTCTGTATACCGAACTAACAACCGATTTAAGTGAGCAGAGCCGCATCATTTATGGTGTACGCGTTGAGCAATGGCAGAATGATTTCGAAAACAGTTTATCCACGGGCAGTGATGAAACTGAAATGTTATTGGGTGGTCAGTTTACTTTAGAGTCTTTAGTGAATAATGATCACTTGGCTTATGTTTCTTTAGCTCGTGGCTATAAAGCCGGTGGAGCAAACTCGGCCAGTGTTATCAGTGAAGATAAGCGTACTTTTGAGACCGAATATAATAATACCCTTGAGCTTGGCCTAAAATCATCACTGCTAAATGATGAGTTAGTAACGCGCATCGCCGCTTTTTATATTCAACGTAAAAACCAGCAGGTTAAGCAGTCTTTCGTTACCCAAGAAACGGGTGAAGCACCAGATTTCACCGATTTTATTGCGAATGCTGCCGAAGGAAAAAATCAGGGCATAGAGATTGAAAGTCAGTGGCAGGTGCTAGAGCAGTTACGTTGGGATTTATCCTTCGGATATTTAAAGGCTGAATTTACCGATTATGAAATCAGTGCTGAAGATGATGATGATGCGAGTAAGATGATCGATAAAAAAGGTCGTGCTCAAGCATTAGCTCCTGAATACAGCTTAGCGTCAGGGTTGAGTTTTTCTGCGACAGAAGCGCTAACCTTTTCATTAGAATCGGAAGCTAAAGATGAATTTTATTTCTCCGATAGTCATGATGAAAAGTCAAAAGCTTATGTGCTATGGCATGCTCGAATCGCATTTCAACAAGGGCCATTCCAAGCCGCTCTATTTGGGCGTAACCTAACGGGTAAAGAACAAGAAGTACGTGGCTTCAATTTCGGTAATGATCCTCGCGATGGGTATAGTAATACTCGATGGATTCAGTTGGGTGAGCCTCGTTTAGTCGGTATTGAAGCTCGTTACTCTTTTTAAGCCTTTAGCATAAGAATATAGGAGTCCGTTATGGAACTATCAGTAGAAATCAGCAAGTACCCATTAGCGGACGATTATATTCCGGCGATCAAAGATTTTATCGAACG
>CAJVZR010000062.1 GCA_913019965.1 uncultured Oleispira sp. | reverse complement strand
CCAAACCTCACCTGTTTTAATGTAAGGCCACAAAATTAATGAATAGTTTACCGATTGATTCTATCTTACCAGAATTAAATCAGGCCTTAAGCCAGAATCAAAATGTCATTTTATCCGCACAACCCGGTGCTGGTAAGACGACTCGAGTACCTCTGGCACTTTTAGACGCAAAGTGGCTAAGAAATGATGATGGTAGTTATAAAAAAATCATCATGCTCGAACCCCGCCGCCTTGCTGCACGTAACGCCGCCTTATTTATGGCTAAAAGCCTCAATGAGCCCGTAGGACAAACGATCGGCTACCGAATGCGCCAAGATACAAAGGTCAGCCAACATACCCGCATCGAAGTCATTACCGAAGGTATTTTAACCCGCTATTTATTGCAAGACCCCGAACTCAACGATATTGGGCTAATCATCTTTGATGAACATCACGAGCGCTCTGTTAATACCGACCTAGGTTTAGCTTTGAGTCTGCAATGCCAGCAATTGTTCCGCGAAGACTTAAAACTCTTAGTGATGTCAGCAACTCTGGATAAAGACGCACTAGAGAGCCTACTCGATGCGAATACCCTCTTTTGCCCAGGACGCAGCTTTCCCATCGATTATCACTATCTTGGCTTCGACAATAACCAGCGTTTAAGCAACCAGATGACAGACGCTATCATGACGGCGTTACAAAATGATGAAGGCAGTATTTTAGCCTTTCTTCCAGGGGTTAGAGACATCCAGTTTGTGCAACAGCAACTGCAAGAAAAATTGAGTTCCGCTCGGTATTCATCCCTGCCTACAGATACCATTAGTATCCACCCGCTATACGGGCAACTTAGCGATAAAGATCAGCAATTAGCGATTCAAGCGACAGCTAAGGGGCAACGAAAAATTGTCTTAGCTACCAACATTGCTGAAAGCTCATTAACCATCGAAGGCATTCGCATCGTCGTCGATTGTGGGCTCGAAAAGCAGCTCAACTACAATGCCCGTAGTGGCATGAATAGCCTCGTCACTAAAAAAACATCCCAGGCATCAACAATCCAAAGAGCGGGCCGTGCTGGACGAATCGAAGCGGGAGTTTGTTACCGCCTATGGAGTGAACAAGGACAGAATGCACTAGAAGCCCATAGCCCTGCGGAGATCAGTCGCATCGAGCTCAGTGATCTAGTGCTTAATATCGCCCAATGGGGAGCTCAAGTAGATGAGCTCGATTGGCTCACGCCGCCGCCCCGCAGCTATGTGAAACAAGCGCTGAGATTATTATCCGACTTAGAGTTTATGGATGAGAAACAACAAATCACGCCTCAAGGGGAGCAAGCCAGCCAGCTTGGTTTACCCCCTCGCTTTGCTCATATGCTATTAAATGCGGGCGATAAGCCCAGTTTAGAGCAGGCCTCATTACTCGCGGCGCTATTATCCGATACCCCGAAAACACTGCGTAATATCGACGATTTGAGCCGTTCGCTAAGCCAGGTAGACGCCAATAAAAAACTCTATTCAGCCCTCCAGCGCCAAGCCCAGGTATGGATTAAACAAGTTTCTAAAAATACCCCGTTCAATAATGATAAAAAAGACCTGAATATTGCTCAATTGCTGGCTTTAGCCTTTCCTGATCGCATCGCTCGGTTAAGGGAAAATAAAGACGGACACTATTTATTAAGCTCAGGCCGTGGGGCTCAGCTTCACCCGAATTCCTCATTAATCGGTGAAACCTGGCTTATCGTTAGTGATATTGAAGATAATCAGCAAGGCGGCAGTTTAATTCGAAAGGCCATGCCGATTGTAGAGCACGAGCTACTGACGCTCTTTGCTACCCATATTCACAATAAGAACCATATCGAATGGAACGATAAGGGCCAGCTCATCGCAGAAGAGCGCGATTATCTAGGCGCCATCTTGTTAAAGCAGAAAAAGCTTAATAATTTGACCGACGAGCAATGGTACCAAGCTTGGCTGAATTACTTTTTAGATAACGGTATAACTTCATTACCTTGGACAGATGAATGCCTGCAACTAAAAGCTCGCCTACAGCTGGCATTTAATTATCACCAACAAAAACCACAAGATAAACCCTCAAAATCTTGGCCAGACTTCAGTAATAGCGCCTTACTCGACGATCTCGAATCCTGGCTTATGCCAATGCTAACGCATTGCCGATCGCCAAAAACCTTACAAAATATCGATTTAAAACAGGCACTTATCAATCGCTTAGGCTGGGATAAAAGTAAGGAATTTGAAAGCTTGGTTCCTGAAAAAATTGCAGTCCCCAGTGGCTCTCATTATAAAATTGATTATAGCCAAACCCCACCCGTATTAGCGGTAAAACTACAAGAAATGTTTGGCTACCAGGGCCAACCGAGTGTGTGCAATGGCAGCCTGCCACTGATGCTGCATTTACTCTCTCCTGCACGCAGGGCTTTGCAAATAACACAAGATCTTCCCCACTTTTGGAGTAACAGTTATTTTGATGTTCGCAAAGATATGCGTGGCCGCTACCCTAAACACCCTTGGCCGGAAAACCCGATGGAAACTGAAGCGACACGTTTCACAAAACATAAAAACCGCTAAAGAAGCCCGTCTATTTATTTGCTAGTGAATCCTCACTCATGCTAAAAATAGAGATACAACAATAAGAAAATAAATCATTGGAGAAACGTCATGGGTAAGTTTGCGGCTTTAGCGATATTATTAACCGTTGCTGCGGTTATTTACTTTATTAATCCAGGGGTTCAAGTGGAAGTGCCTAAACCCAGTGCCATTGAGCCTGTTCAGCAAGAAAACACTGAAACACAAGATACCGCTCAGCCTGAAACCAAACAATCTATAACTAGTGATTTCGCCAATAGCCACCCGCACAACCATGAAGACCCAGCCTCTTCCAATAAAGCAGATACTGAGATCCCTCAATACATTAAAGATGCTTTGGAAGCGAAACGAATCCCCGCATCAGAGCTGACAGTAGAGAATAATGCTGATGGCAGCAGTACAATCGACCTTAAAGGCCAATTTCAACACGTTCCGGTTGCGGTCATTGGTAAAGATGGCAAAGCTAAAATCATTGAAACCCGAATCACTCCTATTGAGAACTAAGCCAAATCATAGAAATACCGTCATCCTAATACGACTTTCTCCCCTTAGCTGAATTTCACACATCCCTCTTACGCAAGCCAACATCTTTACAACTTTTGGTTACACTTCGACCACAGAACACAGTGTTATTAAATAACTCCCACTTCTAATCTATTGATTGAGATTTTTTCAAAGTCGTGGCGGTTATTTATGCTGATAAGATTAGTTATTCTAAGTTTGCTTTCGATCTTCCCGTTGATTGGCCATAGCGCCAATATCGTTATTAACCCCATTACAGGCTTCAGCGATGCAACACCCACAGCGGCTATTGGCGGTAATCCAGGTACTACCTTAGGCGCACAACGACTCAATACTTTTCAAAAAGCGGCTGATATTCTTGAAACTTTCTTAGATATCAAAGTAGATGTAAAAGTGGATGCCGCATTTAGTGGTTTAGTCTGTAGCGCTGGTTCCGGGGTTTTGGGCAGCGCAGGGGCTGTATCTGGCCATATCAATACTGCTAATGTTCCATTAGCCAATACTATTTATCCCATTGCCCTTGTTAACAACCTAGCTAATTCTGATATCAATTCGGCAACCGCTGAGATCTCAGCAACGTTTAACTCTAGTATGGATAATAACGACAACTGTCTAGCAGGGGTTGATTGGTATTATGGTTATGACGACCCAAGCCTAGCGGGTGCAGAATATGTTAATGACACCTCATTTCTATCGGTTGTCATTCATGAACTTTTACATGGTCTAGGGGTTTCATCTTGGGTATCTGCAAGCGGAGCTTTAAATTCAGGCTTTATGGATGCTTATAGCGCTAACCTTTATGATCAATCTACGAACAAATCCTGGGCTGCAATGAATAATAGTGAACGCTCAGCATCTATGACCAATAGTAATAATTTGGTATGGACGGGTACGAATGTAAATAGTTCCACGGCGGCATCTCTACTTACAAATGGTATTAATAGCGGTAACGTAGAAATGTATGCTCCAAACCCTTATGAAAGTGGCAGCTCGGTTTCTCACTTTAGCAAAGATGCCACGCCGAATGAAATAATGGAGCCTACCTATACTGAATTTTTAACGACTCCTGGAATGGCAACTCAACTATTACAAGATATGGGCTGGGCACTCGTCAGTGGTAATACCGCACCGATTCTAGCTTCTATTGGTTCTCAATCCACTAACGAAGATAATGCAAAAGTACTCGCTCTTTCAGCTACTGATGGTGAGGGTGATTCACTGACCTATTCTGCAGTTTCAGATAACGCCTCTGTTACCGCTTCAGTTTTGGGTAGCAACTTAACTTTAACACCCGCCGCCAACTACTTTGGTAGCGCGAATATCACAGTGACCGTTTCTGATGGCGCTTTATCCGATTCGGAAGTCATTATACTAACGGTTAATTCAGATAACGATTTACCAGTATTTACCAGCTCCGCCTCAGATTCGGTTCAATATGGTAATAGCCTAGATGTGACTCTCAGCGCCACCGATATCGAAACCGTTGATGATAGCATTACTTTTTCCGTACAAAATTCAAATGCAAGCCAAGTCTCCGCAACTATTTTAGGCACGACCTTGTCGCTTACTCCAGTCAATAACTACATTGGCGACACAACAATTACCATAAGAGCAACGGATGGTAATTCGGGTAGTACTGATCAAAATTTTGTATTAACCAGCACCGCAATTCCAAATACAGCACCTGTTTTAGCGGTTATTGGTGCTCAATCGATTGACGAAGATAATGCCAAAATTATTGCTCTATCCGCCAGCGATGGTGAAGGTAATTCGTTAACCTATTCTGCAAGTTCGGATAATGCTTCAGTTTCTACTTCGGTTTCAGGAAGCTCCCTTACCTTAACACCTGCCGCTAACTACTTTGGTAGCGCGAATATCACAGTGACCGTTTCTGATGGTGCTCTATCCGATTCTGAAGTTATTGTATTAACCGTTAATTCAGATAACGACTTACCACTATTTACCAGTTCAGCCTCGGGTTCCGTTCAATATGGTAATAGCTTAGATGTCACTCTAAGCGCCACCGATATTGAAACCGCGAATAACAGCATTACTTTTTCCGTACAAAATTCAAATGCTAGCCAAGTAACCGCATCAATTTCAGGAACTACCTTGTCGCTCACCCCGGTAAATGACTATCTAGGTAATACCACGATTACTCTACGTGCTACCGATGGTGACTCCGGCATTACTGATCAAAGCTTTGTATTAACCAGCACCGCTATTCCTAATACAGCACCGGTATTAGCAGTCATTGGTGCTCAATCAACTGACGAAGATAATGCAAAAGTACTCGCTCTTTCAGCCACTGATGGTGAAGGTAATTCGTTAACCTATTCTGCAAGTTCAGATAATGCTTCTGTTGCCGCTTCAGTTTCAGGTAGCACCTTAACTTTAACACCTGCCGCTAACTACTTTGGTAACGCGAATATCACAGTGTCCGTTTCTGATGGCGCTCTTTCCGATTCAGAAGTTATGGTATTAACCGTTAATTCAGATAACGACTTACCACAATTCACCAGTCCATCCTCGGGCTCAACTGTCTATGGAAATAGTTTAGATATCACCCTTAACGCCACCGATATCGAAACCGCGGATAATAGCATTACCTTTGCGGTTCAAAGTTCAAATACTAGCCAAGTTACCGCATCGATTTCAGGCTCGACCTTATCACTCACCCCGGTGAATAATTATTTAGGTAATACCACGATTACTCTACGTGCTACCGATGGTGACTCCGGTATTACCGACCAAAGCTTTGTATTAACTACAACTGCAACTGCGAATACAGCCCCTGCTTTAGCAGCTATTGGTGCTCAATCGACTGACGAAGATAATGCCAAAGTGATTGCCCTATCAGCCACCGATAGTGAAGGTGATTCGCTGACCTATTCTGCAAGTTCTGATAACGGTTCGATTACCGCTTCGGTTTCCGCTAACTCTCTAACTTTAACACCCGCCACTAACTACTTTGGTAGCGCGAATATCACAGTGACCGTTTCTGACGGCACTTTAACCGATTCAGAAGTCGTTGTATTAACCGTTAATTCAGATAACGATTTACCATTATTTACCAGTTCAGACTCGGGCTCCGTTCAATATGGTAATAGCTTAGATGTGACCCTAAGCGCCACCGATATTGAAACCGCGAATAACAGCATTATTTTTGCCGTACAAAGTTCAAATGCAAGCCAAGTAACCGCATCAATTTCAGGAACTACTTTGTCGCTTACCCCAGTGAATGATTATCTAGGTGATACGACAATTACCTTACGTGCTAGCGACGGTGATTCGGGCCATACTGATCAGAACTATGTTCTTACCAGCACCGCAATCCCTAATACTGCACCGATATTTACCAGTGCCAGTCAATTTAGCAGCCTTTACTCAAATACTTTGCCAATCATCTTGGTCGCAACGGACGGCGAGAATGATAGCCTTAGCTATACCTTGGTGAACGCTAATAATAACCAAGTGAATGCTGTAATTTCAGATAACACATTAACGCTTCAGGCTGTTAATAACTTCACCGGTGCGACTAGTCTTATGGTCAGCGCCAGTGATGGTGAGCTAAGCACTGAGCAGCAAATTAATATCGTAATTTATGAAGACTTTAATTTATCATCCGCAAACGTTGAGTTAAACGATGGTGGTTTAACCAATATTAAATTTGATGAGTTTACTTTTAACTTAACTGGTGGGAATCAACAACACAGCGTTTCTGTAATGTATGACGGCCAAGCTGTTGATGCGAGCTTATTAACAAAAATTGATGGACAGTATCAACTAGCGATGCCCAACAGCGGCGCCTTTGCCGGTTCTTATGAAGTTGTCGTCACTGACGATAACGGTGAAAGTGCGAGCTTTACCCTTCAACGTCCACTGCGCTTAACGACTAATATTAATCAACTGATTTCAACCTCTAACCAGCAGAAGTTATTTATCGAAGGCGCTCCTGCAAATAGCACTTTGGATCTTTATTTAACACAAGAGAATAACGAGCTAAGCCTGCAAAAAGATGGCTTAGAAATCACTCAGCTAAACAGCGCTGATGACTCGGCGACTTTTAACAGAACCGTCGTTGAGCTTAATGTTACTTCCAGCCCACTAGCCAGTATCGCAACTCTAGCGGCCGATGGGGTTAATTTGCCTCGCGGTGAGTTAGAAGTACAATTGCTGCCGATGCATGCAGTATCAATTAATATATCTAACAGCAATGGTACTGGTATCCAAGCTGATATTGATATTCAAGATGAGCGTTTTGCCATTTGGGGCCTTGAACAACAATTAACGAGCAATGCGGCTGGGCAACTAACAATTAGCTTAGCGACTGATATAGAAACTGAATTAAGTATTCGTGCAATTAATTATCAGACTAAAGCCGTAGTCGCCTTGATAGAAGATGCTGAGCTATTAGTAGAATTAGAATTACTTGAGAATCCTATGACAGTCTCAGGGCGAGTAACGACCTCGACATTAAACTTCATAGAGCAAGCGCCACTCATTCGTTTAGTAGCAACTGACGGCTCAATTACTGATGGTATGTTAAATAATATCCGTTCGGGTTCAACTGAATATTCAATCACGGTAAACAAGTTTGCCTTTGACGTCGAAAAGCTATCGATTATTCATGGCGATATTCAACAGGATGTTCATTTATCAAACAATCAAACGGATACGACTGTAAATATTCATATTGATAGCGTGCAAGTTACAGCGCCAAGGGAGCAAGAATTACCCGCCGAAGAAGAGGTTGTTGAAGTAAGCCCTACCTCAGTTGGTAATGGTTTTATCTTAGTTCTAATCAGCTTGATGCTATTATTTTCTCGAAAACGAATTCTAGATCAACAAATAGCTCACTAAATAGTTCGAAGTCTCCGATTAACTAAGGCATTTTTTCAGTGATGATTTATACTCTAGTCATCTCTATATCTCAGATTTGATTAAATGCCGTCTTATTTATATTCAATATTGCGCTTGTTCACCCTGCTCTTGCTTGTCGGCACGAGCGTGGTGGCCCGCGCATCTGTTGAACCCATCATTCTCGATCAAAATAGTAAGCAAGTTGCCCTAGGGCATCACGCTTACTATTTAGAAGACATTGAAGGCACGTACTCCTTGCTCGATATTGTTGGCTTAGATAATTCAAATTTCGAACTATTAACAGAAGAAAGTTTAAATAAAGGGTTTACCTACTCGACATACTGGCTTAAGTTCACCATTGCTGATCGTACGTTAGATAATAAAACTCAAAGCTGGAAGCTAGAAACAAGCTACCCTCTGCTTGATTACCTCGACCTCTATATTGTTAATAAAGATAAAAATATAGAACATATTAAGATGGGGGATACTTACCTCTATAAACAGCGCCCCGTCGATCACCGTAACTTTATTGTTCCTATTAGCTTGCATGATAATGAGCAAAAAGATATTTACGTTAGAGTTCATACCTCTAGTTCAATGCAAATTCCAATTTTCATTTGGCATCCAGATTACTTTTTCGAATCACGTAGTGGTGAACAATACGGCTTAGGCTTGTATTACGGCATGATGCTCGTTATGTTTTTTTATAACTTCTTCCTCTGGTTCAGCATAAGAGACTCCAACTACCTTTGGTACATTGGTTATCTAGCCGCATTCGCGATCTTGCAAGCAACCACCAGCGGTCTAGGTTATCAATATTTATGGCCGAACTCCCCTTGGATAGAAAGTATTGCCCCACCTGTATCCATTGCACTTGTTGGTATATTTGGAACGGCCTTTACTCGCCAGTTTCTGCATACTCGTCAATACCATGTTGTTGCTGATAATTTATTAAAGCTCGTGCTGGGACTTTCAATTATCGTTCTAGGGCTCAGTTTTATCGCTGATACCGCAACGGTAATGGCATTAGCTAAAATTGTTGTTGTCGCTTTCTTATTATTCATACTTTATGCCTCTGTCGCCATGCTATTGCGTGGG
Source organism: uncultured Oleispira sp. (assembly GCA_913019965.1). Classification (GTDB taxonomy): domain Bacteria; phylum Pseudomonadota; class Gammaproteobacteria; order Pseudomonadales; family Oceanobacteraceae; genus Oleispira. Next base: position 14,851 of record CAJVZR010000062.1, on the reverse strand, counting down.
CATAGACAAGCACGTTTCTTCTTAGCTGCTTGGGTTTCTCTGATTTTAGGTGGGCTATTTACAATTGGCATGATGCTGGGCATATTTCCCAATACTTTCTTAATGACTCATGCCAGTAAAATTGGCAGTGTAATAGAGATTATTTTGCTCTCGTTCGCACTAGCCGATCGCATTAAAGTGATCGAGAAAGAGAAAAAGGTCATTGAGAGTCGAGCGCAAAAAGAATTAAAACGAACTAACCAGAAACTAGAAGAGAATAACCGGCTTAAAGATGAGTTTTTAGCCACCATCAGTCATGAGTTCAGAACGCCGCTTAATGGTATATTAGGTTCATTAGAACTTGTTCAGCAAGAAACCAATAATACCAACATCAAGACAGCGAAAGGCAGTGCTGACGAGATGCTGAATCTTGTTGATCAGGTACTTAGTTATACCGAGCTTCAATCGGGTAATTTTATGATTAAGTCAGCAGCTATTAATTTGCCTGAGCTTTTAAATAAAGTTAATAATAATTTTAAAGATAACTGCCAAGAAAAAGGCATCGATTTCTCAATTGAAAACAACCCGCGTAATCCTCAAGTTATCATCGCGGATAAAAAGCGCTTACTGCAAGCTTTAAACCCTATTTTAGATAACGCCCTCAAGTTCACCGATAATGGCCATATTAATCTAGCCATTCAAATTAAGTATGTCAGCAATCAATATGTCCTTTCATTACAAGTAGAAGACAGTGGTATTGGAATTGCCGAAAATAAGCGCGACGATATTTTAGAAGCCTTTACTCAAGGTGATGGCTCTTTTTCTCGTAAGTTTGGCGGCCTAGGAATTGGCCTGTCTCTCGTTAAAGCATTGTGCACCCAGCTAGGTGGGACCATCCACATCTCAAGCGAAGAAGGCTACGGTACCCTGGTTGAATTATCATTACCAATTGAGGTGCCTCATCAAGCACCACGCCATAATGAAACAAATGAGCCTAATAGCGAACCTAAACGAATCAAAGAACAAGCACGCATTTTGATTGTTGAAGATAACCATATTAATCAGGTCGTCTTAAAAACCATGCTACAACGCCTGAACTTAGAAACCTTTACTGCGGATCATGGGGCCAAAGCCCTCACAATTCTAAAACAGACCCAAGCAGAAGGTAAGAACATCGATTTAATTCTTATGGATTGTCAGATGCCGATCATGGATGGATTTGATGCTACCCGCCATATTCGTAGCTCTGGGGAGTCGTATGCTAACATCCCAATCATAGCAGTCACGGCGAACGCGCTTTCTAGCGATAAAGAACGCTGCTTACAATGTGGGATGAATGATTACCTAAGTAAACCCTTTCAACTGGATGATATTCGAGGAAAATTACAGGATTGGTTATCCAGTTAACAGCTTAATAGCGACAATAAAGGTAACCAATTCATAGCAACGTTTGATCCAGATATTACCTGCTTTTATAGAGCTATGTGCACCAAGGTAGCCACCCACTAACGAACCTAACACTAAAGCAGGTAACCAATCCCACTTGACCTCTGCTAATAAGCTCATCGTTACGGCACCTGAAGCATTCCAACCTAGACCTACTGCGATTAAGGTATGTGCAACGGCTAAGCGATAATCCAAGCCAAACCAATAAACCAGCCAAATCGTCACAAACAAACCACTGCCAGCCGACAAAGCGCCATTCGCTAAGCCTATGATAAATAAGCCCATTGCGCCGATTATAATGCCTTTTAAGTCACGATGAATGGGGTTTCCGGTTAAGCCTAAATCAGGCTTCATCATTGAATAGCAAGCTAAACACAAGGTTAACAAGCCTAATACAATTTCAGCCCAGCGATCATCAACATCAATTATGATATAGGCACCGAGGACAACCCCTGGTATACCCGCTGCCAGCATTAAAGCCAGTAATCTAATTGAACTATGCTTTTCCTTTAAGTGTCTTACTGTAGCACCGACTCCTAAAGCGACGGTGGCGACCTTATGTGTGGCTAAGGCTAAAGAGAATGGCAACCCCATGAAGATCAGAATGGGTAATTGGATTAAGCCAGCGCCACCACCCGCCAAGGCAGAAAACCAATTAGCCACGACAGCAATAACAAATAGCAGTAAATGTTGGGTATAATCCATAAATTAGTTTTTATATTTCAGGTAGTTGAAAATCATGAGCGATACACAAACGAATACACAGTATTCACTTTATTATTACGATTCATGCCCATTTTGTGTTCGCGTTGTACGTTCACTGCAAGGAGTCCAAGTCGATGTCGAGTTGCGCAATATCATGTCAGACTCAAACCATCGTAATGCATTACAAAAGGCGACTGGACGGACAACGGTCCCTTGCTTACGTATCGACAAGGGGTCAAAGAGTCAGTGGATGTTTGAATCTATGGATATTATGCGTTTTTTACAGTCTCTATAAGCTCCGCTAACTGCCCTGATGCCATTAATTCTTTGATGGTATCAACAGTCGCTTGAGTGCTCGGGTCAATTTCTAAATTGACCTTATCGCCAACCTGCGTTTCACCGAACGTTGTCACATCACGAGTTTCAGGAATCAAACAAACAGTAAATGTTTCCGCTGTTACTTCGGCAATGGTTAAGCTGCAGCCATTAAGCGCGACAAAGCCTTTATTTAATAAATAAGGTTTTAACTCGGCAGGTCTGTCGAAAATGATTCGCATATTCAGCGCATCTTGCTCAACCGCCAATACGTTAATACAACCAAACACATGACCTGATACAACATGCCCACCAATTTCATCACCAAAGCGTGCGGCGCGCTCTAGATTTACGTAATCCCCAACCTTTAAATCAGACAAGTTGGTTAATTTTAAGGTTTGTGCGATCGCATCAAAACTAACGCGATAACGGCCATCAGCCTGCTGCTCTAAAGTTCGTACAGTTAAACAAACACCGTTTTGGGCCACAGAAGCCCCCAACTGCAAACCTTCTGCAAACAAGGCTGGGAATTCATAGACCAAACTCGCAAAGTCAGTCTGTTTATGAAATTCCGTTAATATCATTTTTGTCTGAACAATACCGCTAAACATGCTAAAACCTAACTCTGTCATTCTCAATAACGCACATTATGCTCTATACTGTTAGCTAATAACATCTAATAAGACATACTTCTCGCATGACAGGGATAGACAGTAAAAAAATAGGACTTATCCTTTCTGGTGGCGGCGCCCGAGCGGCTTATCAAGTAGGCGTCCTAAAAGCCATCCATAAAATATTACCCAAAGATGCCGTTAATCCTTATGACGTAATTGCTGGCACCTCGGCCGGAGCAATTAATGGTGTTGCCTTGGCAAGTTATGCAGAAAACCATCGAATCGGGATTCGTCATCTCGAAAGAATTTGGACAGGTTTTAGCCCAGAACAAATTTATCGCACTGATTTTAAAGGTGTCGTAGGGACCCTGACACGTTTAATACGAACCACACTTATTGGTCGAAAATATAAGCACGATCGTGTATCTCTACTCGATAACTCACCGTTACGTGAGCTCCTGGGTGAAGTCATTCAATTTGATAATATTCAAAAAGCCATCGATAACGGCGCATTACATGCGATGAGTGTGACCGGCTCCGGCCTTGAAAGTGGAGAATCTGTTAGTTTTTTTCAGGGCCATTACAGTATTACTAATTGGCAGCGCCATCGTCGTATAGGCTACCGTGCTCGAGTGGGTCTAGATCATTTAATGGCTTCCTCTGCAATTCCTATGATTTTTCCTTCAGTGCAGATCAACCAAGAATATTACGCAGACGGCGCCGTTCGTCAGCTCGCTCCGATTAGTCCGGCATTACATTTAGGGGCCGAAAAAGTACTGGTTATTGGTGTCAGCGGGGTTGCGCATAAACGCAAAGAAAACATCAATATTACCGGCTACCCTACCCCTGCAAAAGTAATGGGGCATATGCTGAATGCCGCATTCCTCGACAGCATGGAAACCGATGTAGAGCGTTTACAGCGGATTAATCGCACTGTAAATATGATTCCAGAGAATGTCCGAAAAAAACATGGCATGGAATTAAAGCCAATCGAGTTATTAGAAATCAGCCCAAGTGCCTCTATGGATGAGATTGCAGGCCGCCATGCTCATGAGTTGCCAAGAGCCATTCGCTTATTTCTTGGTGGCAGTGGTAATACCAGCCGCAACGGTTCTGGGATATTAAGTTACTTGTTATTCTCAAGTGGATTTTGCAAAGACTTAATCGCATTGGGATATAAAGATGGCTTGGCACGCAGAGAAGAAATTGAACACTTTTTCGCTGACCATATGCCTGAAAAAATCGCTGAAACTGAAAAAAGCGCCTAAGGCGCTTTTTTCGATCCACAATCTATAAGGGGCTGTCCTAGTGGATTAGCCTTCTAGATTATCCAAATAACGTTCAGCGTCCAATGCCGCCATACAACCCGTTCCTGCAGAAGTAATAGCTTGGCGGTAAGTATGATCCATCACGTCCCCAGCCGCGAAGATGCCTTCAATACTGGTTTGTGTTGCGTTGCCTTCAAGACCACTTTGCACCTTGATATAACCATTATTCATATCTAACTGGCCATCAAAGATTTGTGTATTGGGTGAGTGACCAATCGCCACGAACACACCTTCTAAATCGATATCTTCAGTCTCGCCGGATTCACGGTTCTTAATACGCATGCCAGTAACACCCATGTCATCACCGAGCACTTCATCGAGCTCGCTATTCCACTTAAGGGTGATATTGCCATTCTCAGCACGATCCATAATCTTATCTTGTAAGATTTTTTCTGAACTGAATTTATCACGACGGTGAACAACAACAACTTCTTCAGCAATATTCGCTAAATACAGGGCTTCTTCAACCGCTGTATTACCACCACCAATCACGGCAACTTTCTTTTTGCGATAGAAGAAACCATCACAAGTTGCACAAGCTGAAACCCCCTTACCTTTAAACGCTTCTTCACTTTCCAAACCTAAGTATTTAGCACTTGCACCCGTACAGATAATTAGGCTGTCACAAGTATATTCACCCGAGCTACCTTTCAGGTAAAAAGGACGTTGCTGCAAATTTACTTCATCAATATGGTCAAAAAGGATCTCGGTATCAAAACGCTCAGCGTGAGCTTTCATACGCTCCATTAACGCTGGTCCTTGCAACCCTTCTACATCACCTGGCCAATTATCTACTTCTGTAGTCGTGGTTAACTGCCCACCCATTTGCATGCCCGTGATCATCACTGGATTCAGGTTTGCGCGCGCAGCATACACAGCGGCGGTATAACCTGCAGGGCCAGAACCTAAAATTAATAATTTAATGTGTCTTGGGTTACTCATGAGTTTTAATCTCCAAAAATCCTCGAAACCAAATGAGGAATAACAATACTAGAATTGATAATTAATATGGGGCGATTATAGGGGAATTAAAGCGCCGAGGGCATAGTTAGAAATCAATTGCGGCTTAATTTATCCAATATTTGGTAAAAACTAACTATTTATCACGAATCAAATGTAAAGATCCTACCTTGCACCATTCAACATCCCAATCCTGACTATACTAATAAACAACCCCCTTACACGATAGTCAGTGTTTGGTAACAAACTGTTTCATAAACGTTTTATCCTTAGCTATCAAAGACTTACAAGAACTATTTGTAACAGAGTCCATACTGACAAAACCTTGTTGTTGTATGGCCGATAAGACGCAGGCAGCATTAGCGAGTACCCATGTTCCGGTACCCATAATGCTAATAATAAATAATTGGAATATAAGGCTCGATCATGCATAAAAGGCAAGAGATTCAGCAGAAGTCCCGTTTAGGTCTGCTGCTTATCAATAAAGGATTAATTACTCGAACGCAGTTGGATCAAGCCCTGCGCCTGCAAAGTGAAACAGAAATGAGACTTGGGGAAGTCTTGATTGATCAAGGTTGGATCAGCGAACGCCAACTAAATCGTTGCTTAAAGAAGCAATCACGATATCGTTATGCCGCTGCTTTTGCAGCACTACTATTAGGGCCACTTCAGCCTTTCATGGCTTCCGCGAGCATAGAAAGAGACCCCATCAGCACGGAACAAGTCATTGAAAAGAAAGATCGATCAGCAATCTCAGGTTTAAAAGCGATGACGGATTCCGATATGGGAGACGTCACAGCTCAGGGCGCAAGCAGCAATATTCCGAGCGTACAGGATATTCTCGCCAATACCTTAGATACCAGTGATAACGGAGAAAGTACGCTGCAAACACTGGGGAATTTGTTAATGCCCGCGACCGATCTACTCGATGCCGATGTTGAAATGTCTGATGTTACTTATGCCGCAGGCCCTCGAACTCAATTAAATGCCGACGGCAGTATTGCTGTTGCCTTACCTGCTCACATCGGCCAACTCGCCTTTAAAAATGTACGAGTACAAGGTTCGGAAGGCTCAACCTTAGGGGATCTTTATATTAAGGATATTGACCTATCCAGTGTTGATGTCACCATACGTTTGCACAATTAATCCACCCCCGTAACACATCAAAATACCAAGTTGTATCAACCAGTTAGGCTGATTACTTGGTATTTTTTTGCCTATCGTTTCAATCCCATGCAAGCAAAAATCTTTTGACTATACTTTTTAGAATAACCTTAGCAAAAGATGAATTATGAGCTTCGCTAACATTGCACCAAGCACGACGAATGAAGTCCGACTAAGAGAAGATGATTTCATCGTCTCTAAAACGGATACGGACAGTACAATCACCTATGTTAATAAAGCCTTTTGCGATGTTTCTGGTTATTCAGAAGCAGAGCTCATCGGTAAAAGTCACGACATTGTTCGTAATGATCTAATGCCTCATGGAGTTTACAACTTATTGTGGGAGCATCTACAAGCAGAGGAAGAGTTTTTTGGCTACATCGTTAATCGTAACAAAGATGGCTCTTGTTACTGGACATTGATCAATGTCACCCCGTTCTACGAAAATGACAAATTAGAGGGCTACTTTGCAGTTCGTCGCTGCCCTTCTGAATCAGCACTAAAGGTCATCAAACCCTTGTACAAAAAAATGTGTGATATAGAACGTACAGCTTCACCTGAGCAATTATTACCACTATCGTCATCTATTCTGTGGCAAGCCATAACCAAGGAGTACCAAACTTATGCCGAATTTGTTTTATCGCTTTAATCCACAAGCGATTAGTCGCGCAGGTATTATATTATGGTTTATATCTTTAGTTTCATTATTGGCCAGTGACAACAATCCATTTGTTATTATGGCATGCGGAATTGTGCTAATCGGTTATGCCTATGTGCTACTCAATCAACAGCAAATCCGCCTGAATAATTTCAAACAATTTTCTGATGTACTTAGAGCGTCTGCCAAAGGCCAACTTAACCTGCGCCTTAGTCATGAGTCGAATGACTTCATTATGCGCCAAGCGAGTACGGATATTAACGATTTATTTGATCAAATGGAGACCTATATTCGTGAAGTCGAAGCCTCATTTAAAGAAGCCAGTCATGACCGATTTTACCGTCGTCCATTAGCGAAAGGTCTTAAAGGCGAGTTTTCCGTATCGATCAATCGCATTGCCGACGCCTTTAATGGCATGGAAGAAGCGTACTTCTTAGCTCACTGCCAACGCCTTGATACAGAAATTGGCCAGGTGAAAACCAATAGCCTGTTAAAAAACCTAGAGCGAAATCAAAGTGATCTACAAAAAGTAGCAGACCAAATGCAGGAAGTTGAAGCGATTAGTAATCAAGGGGTCTCCCTATCTACCGATGCCCTACAAAATATTCGCTCTGTCCTCGGGGACCTGCATCAACAAATTGAAATGACCAGCACCATTGAAGAAACGGCCAATCATTTACAAGAACGCAGTAGCGAAATTTCCGACGTTGTTACCTTTATTAATAGCATCGCTGAGCAAACTAATTTATTAGCCCTCAACGCAGCGATTGAAGCGGCCAGAGCTGGTGAAGCAGGCCGTGGCTTTGCAGTGGTTGCAGATGAAGTACGGAGTCTTGCGGAAAACACGCAAAAAGCCACCGCGAATATTGGGGCGCTGATCAGTGAATTTACGCGGGCAACAACATTGATGGCGACTCAAGCTGAAAAAATGAATAAGATGACAGACAATGCCCAAACAGCAACCCAAGCCTTTGAATCTAGCTTTAATCAACTCGCTCAAATTGCACAGCAAACTTATGAAAAGGTTAACTATTCTCAAATTGTGAGCTTTGCATCGCTGATCAAAGTCGACCATATGATTTATGTGCAAAATGGTTACCAAGCTCTTGATACAGGGGCTAACTCAAATGCTTGGAATATTGTGATGGTCGACCACCAAGATAGCCGATTCGGTCAATGGTATAGCAGCGGAATAGGATACAAGCATTTCAGCCACTTACCTTCCTATAAAGATATTGCGCCATTGAATGAAGCTGTTCACAGCTACATGCATTCAACACTTGAAATAACCAATAGTGAAAACTGGCGTAGGAACTTACGTTTACATCAAAAGCTACAAGATGGCTTTAAAGCTATTGAAGAAAACAGTATTCAGTTAATTAGTCTTGTTGATCAACTGACCGACGAGAAGCTAAGGTTTGAAACAGCCAGTGAGGATGCAAGTAACATTGATACTGATATCGATTTATTCTAAAAACGATATCCCATAAAAAAAGCCCGGTTAATTGCTTAAGCGGGCTTTTTTTGACGCGAATAACAGCCTATTTATGGGCGGTCATCAACCTCTTCTTCAAGCTCAGCCGGTATTAAATCTTCACGACTAATATTCATCAACAATAGAATATTGGCAGCAACATAAATAGAAGAATACGTACCCACAATCACACCAATGAATAACCCTAGTGCAAAGTTATGGATCAGCTCACCACCTAAATACATCAAGGCAATCAATACCAAAGCGGTGGTTAAAGAGGTCATAATGGTACGACCTAATGTTTGATTCAACGAAACATTAATCACTTCAACCGCATCACCTTTACGGACAATTCTAAAATTCTCACGAATTCGATCCGCAACAACGATGGTATCGTTTAATGAATAACCAATCACCGCAAGTAAAGCAGCGAATACGGTTAAATCAAAGTCCCACTGAAACAGTGAGAACAGACCTAGAATAATTACCACATCGTGAAACAATGCGAAAACTGCGCCCACTGAGAATTTAAACTGAAAGCGAAACGCAACATATAACATAACGACAAACAGGGCCATCAGTAGCGCTAAACCACCTTGGTCACGTAATTCTTCACCGACCTGACTTCCAACAAATTCACTACGGCGTAGTTCAACAGCATTAGCACCATCGCCACTGCGTAGAACTTCTAAAACCTCAACGCCTAAAGTATCGCGATAAGCTTCTGCCATACGAATTAATACTTCAGTTTCACTACCAAAGTTCTGCACCGTTGAATCTTCAAAACCAGAGCTTTCTAATTGAGTTCTGATTTTTTGGATATCGGCTGGCTGCTGGTAAGACACTTCTAACAAGGTGCCCCCGGTAAAGTCTAAGCCTAAACTTAGACCTTTAGTTGCCAGTGACCCTATTGAAATGATCAATAATACAGCGGAAAAAATCATGGCTACGTTACGCAGCTTCATGAAATCAAAATTCATAACCTTCGCCATTATTTGGCCTCCTCTGCAACTAACTCATTCTCACTCGTATCACGCTTATTAATACCACCAATCGACAGTGAATTAATGCGGCGACCACCGTAGGTGAAATTAACCAACGCACGAGTTAATACGATTGCGGTAAACATTGAAGTAATAATACCGAGGGATAGCGTCACTGCGAATCCTTTCACTGGGCCAGTACCCACAGCAAATAAGATCACGGCAACAATAAGCGTTGTGATATTCGCATCAAAAATGGTTACGAAAGCACGGTTATAACCTTCGTGAATCGCATGCTGTGGCGATCGCCCGGCATTTAACTCTTCTCTAATTCGAGAGAAGATGAGCACGTTCGCATCAACGGCCATACCAACAGTCAATACAATACCCGCGATACCCGGTAAGGTTAATGTTGCACCAATCATCGACATTAAGGCGATTAGAATGACTAAATTAAAGAATAATGCGATATTAGCGAAGAAACCGAATACACGATAAAACACCATCATAAAGACCAGCACGAGTGCTAGACCAACGATAACCGAAGTAACACCTTGCTCAATATTATCCTTACCTAAGCTTGGACCTACCGTACGCTCTTCAACGAAGTACATTGGCGCGGCTAGAGCACCCGCACGCAATAATAAGGCAAGCTCAGAAGCTTCCGCAGGCTCTAAGCCTGTAATACGGAAACTAGAGCCAAGCTGACTTTGAATGGTTGCTAATGAGATAATACCGCGAGTTTCCGTATATTTAGTAACCGCAACTTCTTTTCCATCTTGCATTTCATATTTAGTCGAAGGCTTTTGCTCAATAAACAATACTGCCATACGGCGCTTAATCGATTTACGAGTCACCTTAGCCATGATATTTGCACCCGTAGAATCAAGGCTAATATTCACTTGTGGCTGGCCATTCTCATCAAACGAAGGTTGAGCATTGGTTACGCGATCACCAGAGATAATTTCTTTTTTCTCTACGCGAGCCGTACGGAACTCATTACTGCGGAATCCGTATTCTTCACTAGAATAGCGACTCGCATCAGGCTCGGCCTCTAAACGGAAAGATAAGTTGGCTGCTTTACCCAATACTTTTTTCGCTGTTGCCGTATCCTGAACACCAGGAAGCTGAACAACAATACGGTTAGCACCTTGACGCTGAACTAATGGCTCGGCAACACCCAATTCATTTACACGATTACGAATGGTGGTTAAGTTTTGCTTAACCGCATAATTCTGTAAATCTTTTACTTTTTGCTCCGTCAACGCAATGATGACATCAAAAGTTTCATTAGTTTCTGTTGAAGCGCGGAAATCAGTCATCGCACGACGTAGGAATTTATCACCTTTATCTTGTAACTCTTCCGATTTAAAACTTACACGTAGAGTATTTTCTTCAACAGTAACGCGACGATATTTGATTTTTTCTTCACGTAGTTGACGCTTTACTTCAGCCTGATAGTTTTTCATCTGGCCTTTCATATAACCTTCCATGTCCACTTCCATCAGGAAATGCACACCACCACTTAAGTCTAAGCCAAGTGTCATAGGACCTGCGCCCATGTCCAACAACCACTGTGGTGTCGTAGGGGCACGGTTTAATGCAACAACAAAGTCATCCCCTAATAAACGCTGTAATTTATCTTTAGCGGGAAGCTGCTGTTCATTGTCGGTTAGACGAAATAAAACCGTTCCGCCAGTAACTTCTTCACCAAAAAAATCAACATCATTGGCTTTCAAATTGTCTCTAATTTTACCCAGAGTATGTTCGCTTAATTCAGCACCCGCTTGGCTTGGGGTAATTTGAATCGCTGAATCAGGTGGATATAAATTCGGTACTGAGTAGATAGTCGCTAGTGCGAGCACCATAATAATCAGTAAGTTTTTCCATAAAGGGTATTTATTGAGCATCATCCTGCCCTATCGTTATTAAAATGGTTATGTATCAATGTTTTGTTATTTTCTAATACCAACACACAAGAAAGGCAGCCGAAGCTGCCTTATATTTTGCGACGTATTAAGCTTTAATGCCTTTAATCGTGCCTTTTGGCAACGCAGCAGTAATCGCTGATTTTTGAACTGGCAATTGAACATTGTCAGCCACTTCAATCATTAAGAAGTCATCACTTACCTTAATAACTTTACCCACTAAGCCACCAGCCGTTGCAACTTCATCGCCTTTGGCCAAATCAGTTAACAAAGCTTTATGTTCTTTTTGACGCTTGCTCTGTGGACGCCATAGCAAGAAGTAAAAGATTAATAAGAAACCACCCAAGAAGATAAGCTGGCCAGTAGCTCCCATTGGTGCTGGTGCTGCTTCAGCAAAAGCAGATACTGGGGCTAATAATGCGGCCGCAGCCATCAAAGATTTTAAGTTCATTTTCATTTCCATTAGATCAGTTGCAGTAATATATCAAATTTTTGTGTCGAGTGTCGTCAATCCCGCAATCTCTGCGGGAAACATTCAATTATTCAGAATCTAGGGCCGGTACTTCCAATCCACGCGCCGCATAAAAATCCGCTACGAAGTCATCAAAAACACCTTCATCTAACGCTTTACGCATGTCAGCCATTAATATTTGGTAATAGCGTAAATTGTGAATGGTATTCAAGGTTGAACCCAATATCTCTTTGCACTTGTCTAAGTGATGTAAATAAGCACGAGAGAAGTTTTTACAGGTATAACAGTCACACTTATCGTCTAACGGACTAATATCTGTTTTATGGGTTGCGTTGCGTAATTTCAATACCCCAGTATGGGTGAAGATATGAGCGTTACGAGCATTTCGAGTCGGCATCACACAATCAAACATATCCACACCACGGCGAACACCTTCCACCAAATCTTCCGGTTTACCAACACCCATAAGATAACGTGGCTTGTCTTCTGCCATTTGCGGCGTAATGTGAGAAAGAATGCGCATCATATCTTCTTTTGGCTCACCGACACTCAAACCACCAATGGCATAACCATCGAAGTTAATGTCGGTTAATTTAGCCAAAGACTCGTTGCGTAACTCTTCGTACATACCACCTTGGATGATGCCAAATAAAGCCGAAGGGCTATCACCATGAGCATCTTTTGAACGCTGTGCCCATCGTAATGATAAACGCATAGAGTCAGCCGCTTCTTTTTCAGTAGCCGGGTGCGGCGTACATTCATCAAAGATCATGACGATATCAGAGCCAAGATCGCGCTGAACTTGCATTGAACTCTCAGGGCTCATGAATACTTTTTCACCATTAACCGGCGAACGGAAAGCAACACCTTCCTCAGTGATCTTACGCATTTTACCTAAACTGAAAACCTGAAAACCGCCCGAGTCAGTTAAAATTGGCTTATCCCACTGAGTGAAATCGTGCAGATCACCGTGCTGTTTAATAATTTCAGTGCCTGGGCGCAACATCAAATGAAATGTATTACCCAAAATGATATCCGCACCAATATCTTCAATTTGCTGTGGTGTCATTCCCTTTACCGTACCGTAAGTACCCACAGGCATAAATGCAGGGGTTTCTACCTTGCCACGAGGAAATGTCAAAGTACCCCGACGAGCATTACCCGAAGTGCCTTTGAGTTCAAAATCCATAAAACATTTTCTAGTCATGATTTGCCTTACTTAAATTTGCCTTGCTTGCTTTGCTAATATTCAGCAATCGCGCGCTTATAATTTTTTCTGTGGGCGCGGTATAAACATACTGTCGCCATAACTGTAGAAACGATATTGTTCTTTAATCGCACATTCATAAGCGTTCAAAGTATGCTCTTTACCAGCAAATGCCGAGACCAGCATAATCAAAGTCGATTCAGGTAGATGGAAGTTAGTAATCAACGCATCTACTGACTTAAACTCATACCCAGGGTAAATGAAGATTTGAGTATCATCATTAAAGGGTTGTATCTGCCCAGACTGACTGGCACTTTCTAAACTACGCACCGACGTCGTCCCCACAGCAATAACACGATTACCGCGAGCCCGAGCTGCATTCACTTGATCACACAATGTCTGATCAACATCGACGTATTCTGAGTGCATAGTATGGTCATTAACATCATCAACCTGAACTGGTTGAAATGTGCCAGCTCCTACGTGCAAAGTCACATAACCAAACTCAATCCCTTTGGTCTGCAAGCGCTCCAATAATGGATCATCAAAATGCAAACCTGCGGTCGGTGCCGCAACCGCCCCATCATGCTGAGCATAAACCGTTTGATAACGTTCTTTGTCATGTTCAGCGTCAGGACGATCCATATAATGGGGCAAAGGCATATGACCTTCGGCCTCTAATATTTCAAATACTGGGCGCGGATCTAAAAACTTCAACTCAAACAATGCACCTTTACGGCCAATCACTTCGACCTCGGCGCCACCGAGTGTAATTCGCTGCCCCGCTTTAGGCGATCGAGATGATTTTACATGAGCTATAACATGGTGTTCATCGAGCACTCTTTCAACCAGAGCCTCTAACTTTCCACCACTTTCTTTCTGTCCGTATAAACGCGCAGGAATCACCTTGGTATTATTAAATACCAATAAATCTCCTGGGTTTAATAATGTCTCTAAATCACGAAAGCCATTATGCTCTAGGCTACCGGTCTCACCATCAACACAAAGTAGACGGGAAGCGCTGCGCTCTTCCATCGGAAAGCGGGCAATTAATTCATCGGGCAGGTCAAAACTGAAATCACTGGTTTTCATGGAACATCACTGGAAATTAGCTACTTGCAAGTAGAGGTCTATCGATTATTGGCCAGCATTTTACCTGAGCAGACAATACAAGTTAAGTGACTATTGAGTATGGAAGGTGATTGACAACTAGAATTGACAATCTATGACAATTTAACCTGCAAGATGATGAAATTTAACGATTTATACCGACTAAAGGTTGACTCTACTTTTAAAAGCAGTATTATACGCGGCCTCTGAACGAGATTCAGTGCCAGTGTGGTGAAATTGGTAGACACGCCGGATTCAAAATCCGGTTCCTTCACGGGAGTGGCGGTTCGACTCCGCCCACTGGTACCATTTATTCTTTGTCCTTCGGTTTACTCTAACCAAAAGAATAAATGCTACAAGCATTAGATTTTAACTAGATCAGATTCGTTAGACCCAAATTATCCAAACTGATAAAATCACCTACAATTTTCATAATATTTAAGCTGAAATTTTTATGTCTGATATCAATTTACCCTCCGCACCTCTTTGGCGTCGACTTGCCGCCATG
>CAJVZR010000061.1 GCA_913019965.1 uncultured Oleispira sp. | reverse complement strand
ATTTGAAAACGATCTCGTCAACTTCCTAGTTAGATTTTCTTTCCATATAACGGTTAATGGTTAAACGATTTGCTTTGGCAAATCTTAAACTCTTAACCGTCTATTGATGCCTCTTATACGCAAATAACGCCTGCCAGCATGTGCGCTGCAAGCGTCATTCTGGCTGGCTTTGTTATACAATTTTATAATAAAGCCTTTTTCTCAGTAAATGTGAAACCAGCAGCCTTTTTATAATCAGACCCATAAGGAAAGGTAAATATATAATTCATTGTGTATTCATCGAACTTTACAATTTTCGTTAATTGAATATATCTTTTTCCTTCATGTGTCACGTTATTAAAAGCCCATTGATCTTTCAAATATCCCTTTATTTCACCTAACACAGCATCATCTTTTGTGATAAAGCTTTTGAATTCTTCTTCTGACATATTATCAGTAAGCCCCTTATCAAATAGGCCGTAAGCTATTGAATAGTCCTTGGTGATTATTGAATCTAAAAACATATTCGCACCTTGTAATGCAGCTGCATATTCGATAACACGCTCAGACAATGGCTCACCGATATAGTCTTCCTTTATTGAACCAGATCTGGCGTTCGTATTGAAACTCACTTCACAACCAAGCAGAGCAATTATAAAAACTATCAATGTAATACTTTTAAAGTTCATTATTTAATTCCAAAATAATTAATTATTAATCTACTGAGCAGATTTAACTTCTGTAAATTCAATAGTTAGAGGTTTATAAAATGAATATAACCACAAGCCAAATATTGAGAACAACCAACAAATAACTGACCCGAATACAGTTATCATGAAACCTATTAACGGACCGTATAAAAGAGCAGAAACACCTGTAATTTGCTCACCATTCCAATTCACTGTATCGGCCCCAAATAACCCAGCCAACCCGCATAGCGCTGTTAATGTGAGCGCAGATACGCCTATTCCTATGAAATATATTTTAAAAATAGTTAATTTCGATAGTTTATGTACTTCTAGTTTCATTTAGTTTCCAATATTTGTATAACAGCTTAATCGTGCGCATGCGCGTTTGCACGGAAGCGATATTTCGCGAGTCCATTTCAACTAATTGATTTCACTCGGTAATTTTCAAAGTCCATTTCCAAGCTCCAGAAATACGCGCATGCGCGTTTACCTAAATAACGAGGGTCTCGTTATGTCAGGGTCCATATTGATAATGCACTGATTTTGCACGAGTTTTTTAAATTGTTCCAGTGCAAACAGGCATGGTTACAACTTCTTTCGTGCAAACGCGCATAAAAAAGCATCACACTCCAATATCAGCTGTATATAAACACAGTCTTTTAAGATGCAGTTAAAATACAGACGCTGAATGCGCATAAAGGCTTTTTACGCAGATTCTCTGTCATTTTATGCAACTACTGATGTAACGGCTGATTGGATATACAACTCGATGACAAGTAGCAAGCACTCCACCCCTGATCTGACCTCTAAAGTCATCAATTCAACCTTAGCTGTCGTTTATTCCTTGACCTACTTTCGTTCTAATAAAGTCGGTGAAAAATATAACAATAATTAAGGTGCAATTATGAATAAAAAGCGAAGCATGAAGCTCGCTGGGCTACTATCCGCTGCGATAGTCGGCCTTGCTGGCTTTCCCTCAATCGGTTTAACCCATACCGACGGAGCCTACGCACACCAGTCCAGTGCGGTGGCCTCCAACCCAGATTGGATGAAGTTTGTTGATGGCAATAAACGTATCAGTGAATTATCCATTCCCGGCACCCACGATACGATGTCGATTAAAAGCGGCGTTATCTGGCAAAACCAGACTATGTCGCTGTCGCAACAGCTAGAGTCTGGCTTACGTGTATTTGATATGCGTACCCGCCACATCGATAACAAGTTCCGTATGCATCACGGTATTATTGCGCAAGATACCTATTTTGATGATGTGCTTAAAGATATTGATGCATTCTTAACCGCGCATCCAAACGAAACGGTACTATTTCGTTTGCGCTCTGAGCACACCTCGGAAAATAACAGCCGTAGCTATACCGAAACGCTGGATGCTTACTTAGCGCAAAACGGTTCTAAGCGCTATACCGGTGCGAGTGATAACCCAACGTTAGATGAGGTGCGTGGTAAGTTTGTTATCTTGCAAGAGTTTGGTGGTGCAGATTACGGTATTCCTTATTCTGATTTAGATAAGCAAGATGACTACAGTTTTACCACCAATTGGGATTTATACGATAAGTGGACGTCGGTTAAAAATCACTTAAACAAATCTCGCACCGGCAGCTCAGATACTATCTATATGAATTATCTCAGCGGCGCCGGCGGTTCTTTCCCCTACTTTGTTGCTAGTGGCCATTTAACCAACTCAACCGATTCTAATCGTTTGTCTACGGGTTTCACCACGCCTGGCTGGAACAGCAAATACCCAGACTTCCCGCGCACCAGTTGTTTTATTGGTATCTGTACCATTTCATTTGAAGGCACCAATACCTTAGCCGCCGACCACATGGTGAGTTCTGGTTTCTTAAATGGTGGCGCTCGTGCTGGCATGGTAATGGCCGATTTCCCCGGTAAGCGTTTAATCGAAAATACCATTCGCTTAAATAACGAAGGGCCTTATACCTTCACTGAATTTACTTGGGGCACAGGCACCGATCAAGGTACGCCTCTTTGTAATGGCAGCAGCCCTTGTGTTGAAGGAGATACTTTTGCTTCTGCGCCACCCGCTGCGAAAGATTCGCTGACCGTTGTTTCTTACAATGTTCTGCGTGCTGGCGCTGACCGTGTAAAAAATCAAATTGCTTGGCTGAAAAATAAATTCGGCGAGCAAGGCCCAGATGTTATTTTGCTCAGCGAAACCGTACGCGGTGCTGGCTGCAGTGCTGACGTATCTCGTGAATACGCGAAAGCGTTTAATGCTTATTATGTAAACGGCAATGAAGATGCTGCGAGTTCTTGCCAAACCGGCAACTCGATTATTTCTCGTTACCCTTTAGGTAATGTTCAAAAGGTTCGTTTTAATACTCAACACGGTGATTTAAGTGGCACTAAGCCGACGGATAGTGGCCGCTCTTATGTCGTTGCCGATTTAAAAGTGGGCGATGATATTGTGCATGTATTCTCTACCCATACCGCTTCTCCTTTTGGTATTGCCGGTGATAATGCGCGCAAAGGCCAGCATGCTGAAATTATTGCCCACGCTGAAACCAAGCGCTTCACTAAAATTGTCGGTGGTGATTTGAATGCCATTGGTCATATTTTTGCTGACCCATTGGGCCTTCACGATATTTCGTTGAATCCTATTTATGAGCGTGGTTATAGCGATGCTCACGACAGCTTACCCACTCATAAACGCATTACATCAGAAGCGGGCTTAGCGGATAACGATTGGACGTTATTGCTGGATTTCATCTTTGTTAAAGGCGGTTCGACGTCGGGCGCTGGTGTGTGTGGCAGTGAGTGCCGTGATAAAAATACCTTATCCGATCACGTTCCGGTTTGGGCAACGGTAAGCTACAAGGCCAATGCGGCAACCCCTTCTGAAGCGGATTTATCAACGATGAAAATCGGCGACCAGTATTCATTTAAGTTAAATACAACCGATGGTGATGGTGAACAGTGCCGCATGGAATGGGATGGCAGCCTGGATGATGGCGAGCGCAATGCTAAGTGGGATTGTGCGTCGAATGGCGACCCTATGAGCTTGCAAGTATTAACGGCCCCGACTCAAACCAGCAGCGGCCATTACGAAGTGAAAGCCAAACTGTATACGTTAAATGGCGGCTGTGGTTTGCAGTGGACCGGAGGCGATGAAGACGATGGTGAACGCAATGCCAAGTGGGATTGTGACCCTGCCACCGATGACATGATCATTACCAGCCGTAGCAACCTAGGATCTGGGCGATTAGACAAAGCGATTATTACAACCGCGGCGAATAACTGCGGTTTGCAATGGGATGGTGGTAAATCCGGCAACGAGCGCAACGCAAAATTTGATTGTGACCCTGCTTGGGATACGGTGAATTTTGTTAACGTTAAAAAGATATTCAGTGGTTATGCGCCGTTGAGTAATTCGGGCCACCAAACTGCGATTCAAAGTACGTATGGCTGCGACTCGGGCGATAGCCGTTGTAACGATTATTTGGAATTTGGTGGTAGCGATGCCCGTATTGGTGGCGATTTAACCCTATGGGAAATGTTGCCAGCCGATAATAGCGGCAATGTGTTTTTCTTACGCAACAAATACAACTGCGACAGCGATGCCCGTTGTGATGATTGGTTAACCTATGCAGGTAACGGTACCGATGTGGTGATTGATGCGGCTGACTCCGAAATGGTGCCCTGGGCATTTGAGCCTGTGGCGGGTAAAGCCGACACTTATTACATTCGCACCCGCTGGGGCTGCGAGTCCGGTGATAGCCGTTGTAATTATTACCTGACCTTTTCCGGTAGCGATGTGGTGATTCACCCCACCGATAAAGTCGAATGGAAGTTACCCAAAGACTACCGTGAATTGCGCGTTGAAAATTCGAATAAGTGTTTGGATATTTCCGGCAGCACGGTTGAAGAACGTGATTCGGTCTTTATTTACAGCTGTGCTGGCGTGGACTGGCAGAAGTGGCACTACGATCCTTTCACTGGATTAATTCGTAATAAAGCCAACCCGGCTATGTGCTTAGACCATAGAGGTAAGTTGAGTAATGCCAACGGTGAGTACGTGCATATGTGGACCTGCTATGACTGGAGCACCAATCAAAAGTGGGACTTTGTTGATGGTAAGTTACAGCCACGTGGCAGCCAAGGTCCTGTTTTAGATGCCAATGGCACGGGTAACGATGCGGCAGTCACCTTGTGGGAAACCCATGGCGGAGCCAACCAGAAATGGAGTTGGGGTAATCGTTAAACTTGGGTTAGCGCTCATTTTAACGTTTAGCAATACAAAGCCGCTCGTATGAGCGGCTTTGACCAAGATTAGCCAGTCAATGATATGAATAAAGCGACATGAATAAATCGAAATGATAAAAAAATTGATAATAATGATGGGCATAACCAGTGCCGTTATCAGCTTGCCCTACTTAATCGACGCTGCCGTAGATCACAAAGCGGTTATTCAGTTTGAAACGCTTACCCTGCAGCAAATAATGCAGCCCACTACGGATAAATCGCTCTCGACCCGAAAGCCAATTAACCGCCAAGAATGGAACGATCCCATTGCTGAAGAAATACCCTCTTCTACAACCGCTTCTATTACCGCTTTTATAAATGCTGAAAATAATAAAAGTGGCTTTGATGAAGCACTTCGAGCCGAACATATCGAAAAATTAAAACACCAAATTGACCCCTTAATCGCTGAAATACATCAAAGCTTGCAGAATATGGAGGCGATGAATTTTCCGGAAAAAGAAAGGTATAAGAAAGTCGCTCAACTTAGGATTTTGGAACTAGAAGAACTTAAAGCCGGTATTCTCCAGTAAACCTCTGAGCAGTTGATTAACCGTTAAATCAATTCTAAAATTAAGTCATTGATACCGCCCTTTTCTCGATGTTAGGCACTGCCAATGACGCCCATTAGTACAGTAATCACCCAGATTTTGCTTTTAACCACTGTACTGACCTTTTCGACCTCTCTATTCGCGCTAGAAAAGATCCGCATTGCTGTGGGTGAATGGCCGCCTTACATTTCTGCAGAGCAAAAGCATAATGGTGTGGTCTCACACATAATCACCGATATATTCCGCGATATAGGCATTGAAGCCTCCATTCACTTTCTTCCCTGGTCACGAGCGTATGATGACGCGGCTAAAGGTCGATTTTCAGCAACAGCCGTTTGGATGCATAAACAAGAGAGAGAAGAAGACTTTATTTACAGTGATATTGTACTGACCGAAGAGTTTGTTTTTTTTCATAACAAGTCGCTTCCCTTTCACTGGGATACCGCTAAAGACCTAAAAAAATATAAGTTAGGAGGTGTTAATGCCTCTAGCTACGGACCGATTATTGATAAAGCATTGACGGAAGGCGAACTTGTGATGGGCCGCGTGACGCACCCCATACAAAATTTCAGAATGTTGCTGCATCATCGAATTGATGTCTTTCCGTTTGAAATAAACGTGGGCCGTGCCGTCATGAGAGATCAGCTGACAAGTGAAGAGCAAGGTGAGATTACTTCCCACCCAACTCCTTATCTAAACAACTCAAGCTTTGTGTTGTTCCCAAAGGCCCGGCAAGATAGCCGGGACTTGTCTTTGCGCTTCAATAAACAACTAGAGATTATAAAAGCCAATGGCGAATATGACCTCTACTTCAAGCACCTCCAGCAAGGTGACTATAACTTAGATAAATCACCTCAATAGAAGAAGCACGAGTTACGGCTTAGCTAAATGCCATTCAACCGCATCCGTTGCATGGATTTTACCACTGGTGCCCGAGAAGGTTAGGTAGTGATCACAGCGTGCATCACCAGAGTCGCAGCCATAACGGCTTTGAATGGTGTAGGTATCGTTTTTACCTTCGATCGCGGTCAGCTTCCAAGCCACCTTGTCGCTGCTATCAATATTTACATCGCTACCACCAAAGGTTAACCAGTCAAAACAACGTTGATCACCGGAGTCACAACCGTAAGTATTGCGAATATAAAACTCATCAGTTTTACCGGCCACAGGAATAAAATCCCAAACCGTTTTATCACTACCGATGCGCACATCAGAACCGGAGAATTCTAAGAACTTATTGCAGCGCTCATCACCCGAATCACAACCATAAGTATTATTAATGGTGCGGCTCATTTTGATGCCTGTGGTGCTCACACCATAAAGACGCATGGCATCCCAAGCAGGATCGCAATCAAACTTTGCATTACGTTCGTTATTCTCGGCATCACCACCCGCCCACTGTAGGCCACAGTTGTTATCGGAAGTAATACGCACACTGGAGGTCGTACCGTTAGAATCACTGATTATGGTGACTGGGTCGGCACCACCAGAACAATCCCATTTAGCATTTCGCTCGCCGTCATCCAAGCTACTTGCCCACTCTAAGCCACACAAATACCCTTGGGCTTCTGCTTTGATATAACCTCGGACACTGGCTTTACCCTCTGTCATTTTAGGTGAATCAATAGGGACAAATAACAGTGGGTCGCCTTTGCTGGCACAGTCAAATTTCGCATTACGATCTGCATCACCAGTATTGCCGCCATTCCATTCCAATTCACACGAACCCACTACCGATTTCATAAAGAACTCGTAGGTTTTTCCAGGCAGAATTTTAGCGATGTCGGCAATCCCCTCACGATAATCCACTTGATGCTTTGAGGTTAACCAAATGCCCTCTTCTGCTTGGTCGCGATAATCTAACCAGATATTGGCATGACCGGCACTGGCTTTGGCCACTTTAAGCAGTTCGTTTTGCATGCTATTGGTGGGTACGCCAAAGTGCCATTGAGAGCCCATAGTCTGGCACGCGGATTCCCCTGCTGATGGTGAATTTTCTAAACCGGAGTGAGTCGATACCGCCCATTGCTTGCCATCGGATGTTTTACAGGCGTAATGACCATCGTCTGAACAATTAGAGTCGCGGAATAAACCATCAGGCCCATGGTATGCACAATCATAGGCGGCATCAGAAGCGTTTGGATAATTTTCGGCCCAGCTCCAAATCGATGCTTTCATCCCAGAATCATTAATCACCAGCTTGTCGTAGGCCACCTGGTTAATGCCGCACTTTTGCGCGGTGCGAATTTGCGCATCGGTATATAGACCGTTGTCATCGGCAAAGGTGGTACCAAAGAAGGTTTCTTGCTCAAAGATGCGCTGAATACCATCACAGTTCCAGCTGGCATTCGCTATTGCGCAATCTGCAGCCTGAGACGCCGCAATGGAAGAATAGCCCCAGCCTCCATTATATGCCGAAGCAGACCAAGCGCTGGTAGAGCAATCGCCGTTTAGCAGTAGCATTTGTTTACCGGCTTTTAAGATATCTTCTTCGGTTAAGGTTTTGGCGGCGTCAGCAAAGCGTGTACAGCTTCCTGGCTTGTAGATGAGGTCATCGAGCGGCGCTAAGGCTTCAAGCATTTTATCTTCGTTATCTGCCCAGTAATCTTCGAAGCCCATATACACAACGGCACGAGGATTTTTACGCAGCCAATCATTGACTTCATCCACGGCGTCGGAGAAATAACGCTCTAACGAACTGCAACCACGCTGGCCGCCAAAATGGCACAGTAGCAAGTCATCGCCCACCGGAATATCTTTTGACTGATGCGTCCAATGCACATCCAGCTCTAGCGCACGCACGCCGATATCAAGTTGCTCTGTGATTGATAACGTATGGTTAGGATCGATATACACAGCGCCATACGCTGAGCTATTAAACGCATTGTGCGAACTGCTGTTATAACCTTGGGCGATTGGCGTTGCGTTATCTAATAAATCTTGTTTTTGGTAGGCTTGATACGCCCACGTTTTTTGATGCTCGGCCAAAGCCGAGTAATCATTATCGGCAACTGCGGGGGCGCCGCTGAAGGCATAACTGCCTGATGCCAACGTGCATAACGCCGCGCCGACTAAGCTGGGAATGAATTTTTTATTCATATGGCTCTCTTATTATTGTTATGTTTGTTAAACGTTAAATGAGACTACTTCAACAAACATTACAACAAGAGACATTAGGGAAATAAACGACGAGCAAGACCAGATTGCTACCACATAAGGTCAGGCCTTTTTAAAGCGATTTTATAGCGCTTATTAAAGACTCGCGCGGTATTCTTTGATGGTTTGCCCCGTCCATTTTTTGAATGAACGCGATAAGGCCGAAGGTGCTGAATAGCCGAGATAACAAGCAACTTCGGTTAAGTTAATTTTTGGGTTTTTGAGCATGTCTTTGGCAATTTTTTCTTGCAGCGTTTGGCATAGCTCGGCGTAGCTATAGCCTTCTTTTAATAATCGTCGCTTAGCGGTACTTTCGCTGATATTAAAATGCTTAGCGACCCGAGCCAAGGTTGGGGTTCCGGTATGAGGCAAACGCCGTTTAATGTAGTTTTTTACATCGGCAATAAAGTCATCGTCTTCTAAACTGATCCCGAGCTGATTCATAAAGCTGCCCAGTATATTCGGGTTGCTTTTAAATATTCGGTCTGAGAAATGTTCAACTGCGAACGTGAACTGTGTTTCCGCTTGATTGAATTTAATATCACAATTAAAAAAGTCGTCATATTCCTGCCGACGCCCCATACAATCATGGGCAAACGATAGACTAATAAGACTATGACGGTTGACGTATTTAAAGTCGGTTAAAATATGATACATCTGCAAGTAGCCGGCGATATTCATTTCGACCCAATGCCGAGTAATTTCAGGATCTAATTTTGATCGGAATTTAATAACCACCGTATTCTTATCGAAACTAATTTCGTTACTTACGGTTTTATTGCCAAACGGATTGGTTTTGATAATCAACATCATGGCTTGCTGAATATCTTTGCAGTTTTGAATCACATACCCCATCACCCCTAAGTCGGAGGGGTGCAAGTTACTGCCAATATGAAAGCCTAATAGCGGATCATGGGTAATGGTTTCTGCAATCTTCCAAGCTTTGTAATACGTGCCTATTTCAATAAGGGCATTTTCAGTCCCGATATCCGTTAGCTTTAAACCCGACTTCTGCAGAAAAGACTCCGCTTTCACCGCTCCCGCTTGGGTTAATACTGCATCATAAAGTGCCTTAAAGGCCATGCCGGTGACCTCTCCCTTGATAGAAGCATGATCTTCCTGATGGGGGTGATTAGTATCAGTATGTGTTTGAAGAGTTAATGGCATATGAAGAGCTTGGTTATTCAGTTGTATCTCTACAAATTAGCGCTTCGATATCATTAGTGCATCATCAATAGACGACATTTTAATGGCTGTTGACGACAATTTATATTAACGACGCTCAATCGATTTCAGCATGCTATGAAAGACAGCCGTACCTTGCTTCTTCATCATCTTATCCAGCAAGCGTCCGACTAAGGGAAGTTCGATACGCCCTTCTGAGATCCAAGTAACCTGAGTCGTATTATCCCCTAAATCTTTTAGGTCAATAATGCCCTTCGTATGGTTTATTTTTAACGGTTGTGACTGCTCTATGTGATATTGCATATGCACGGGTCTTTCGAAAGCGGTAATTCGTTCCCATACTTTAAATTTCCCGGTTTCTACGGTTCTAAGCGCCCCCTTTCCATTTAACTCGTCGCTACCCTCATGAATTAATTTGGCCTTGCCTACGGGCGGAAACTGAGCATAACTGGCGTGATTACTGATCGCTTCAAAAACATGATCAATCGGAACTTTTACAATGCGCTCTACTTTAATCTTAAACATAGTGGGTCTTATCTACATATTGTGTTTAGCGGGAAACAGCCAATAGATAGTAATTGATATGCGTAAATATTCGCCAATTCCGAATATTCATACATAACTATCAGAAGAAATAATAACGAGCTATTGGGGATTAAAAAGAAAGGGAGGAACCCCTTGCCGATGGCAAGGGGGAACAACTTATTTGATTAATTTTCCACTAGGATCAAAATTCATGGTGCTGAAAAGTGAAGGGAGTACCCACTCACTGTTTTCAGGCATCACCGCTTCTAAGCGCTCAACAAATTCTTCCTGATCTAATAAACGAAGAACGCGTTGCTCTCCCCCTAGATCGTTGGCAAAAAAGTCTTCCCAGTGGCCTAAGATATAACTATTGGCCTGAGTATTTTTCACAATAGACTCTGGGTAGTCGTCGACTTGATCAAACGATGCAGGGCACAAAATGGCAACATCAAACGCTTTATTATCGCTCATCTGTGGAACCAAGCCTAAAGGCTGCTGACTGGCGGCATCTTGGTAAAAAATACGATGGGCAATACTTTTATCTTCTTCTAAAAAGTCGATAACGTACGCTAAGGTTTGACCTTCTTTCCAACCAAATCCATGCCAAGGAATTTCTTCAAGATCTTCTTCAACTTCGCCAAAGATCAATTTCATCCCCATAATATGAGGTGCGTGATCTGACTTAATGGCCATGATGCGAACTTTTCCGCTCATGCCATAGACCCATTCCCCAGGGTTTTCTGAGTCAGCCATTAAATCGTTCATGGCATGTATACGGCTATTATCAATGGCTGGTTTAATCATTCGGGCAACAGTATCGGAACCATAGATATGTGCTTTTTTTGCATGCTTTTGCATCACATACGGTACATCCAACATATGGTCATAATGACCGTGGCCTACTAGCAACATTTCAACATTAGAGACGTCGGGTAGATATTGGTCGATTTCATCTTCATCGGCCGACAATGGGAAGAAAGGGCCAGAAAACATGAAGTGTGGGTTCGTTAACGAAGGCGCTGTCATTATTTGCGTGCCTTTGTACGAAAGGATATGCCCACCAACACCTAAATATTGAATACTTAAAGTATCTTCAGGTAGTTCTGTTTTTGATGAAATATCTTTATAGGCAGGTAGCACCAATTGACTTGAACAACCCGATAGGGAAATGGCGATACTCGCTGTCAGTAAAGCAAGAGTTTGACGAAAATTCATGACGGAATCTTTAATTATTCTAAGGAGGCTGAATTCTACCCCTAAATGCTTATTTTTTAAGATGAATTTCGGCCAAAAGTACGTGCTAAAGTGCCATATAACAAGAAAGTAATGATTTTTTTAAAGAGATTTTCGAAACTAGTTTAAATAGTGACCTAATTACTAACCTAGACGCTAGCCAAGTGAAATAGAGCTTATAGGCATTCAGCGCTATAAGCTCGGTAGAAAAAGCCTAGTAGAAAAAGCCGCTAGATAGCGGCTAACATATCGCCAATTATTGGCCTAACAAACCACCCTGACTGGTTGTCATAATAAATCCACCAGACTGCCCTGAGCTATAGGTTGCAGCAACTACCGTATAACTGCCTGCGGCTAATGACTTAACAAGCTTGGAATTATAACCCGAGCCACCATCATCATCCGTTGCGATAATAGAACCATTGGCATCCAACAAATACAGGTAAGTATCGATACTGGAGGTCAGGTTAATTTCAACCGCGGCTTCTTTTTCAATGGTTAACTTATAATTCTTGTTATTACCCGCATAAGCATTACGACCACCGGAGTTGGACCAGCTACCATTGACTGAATTTTTGCCAATGTCATTACGTAGCTCGACCATGCTGAATGCATCCCAAGCGGGATCACAATCAAACTTAGCATTACGCTCTACACCGCTTCCACCCGCCCACTGCAAACCGCAGTGATCGTTATCATATCCTGCTGCGCCTACTGAAGTGATAATCACATCGCTTAAGCCACCCTCAGCATGACTGGTCAGATAAAACTCATCTTTACCACCATTGCAATCCCACTTGGCATTACGTTCGCCATTAGAAAGAGTACCATCCCATTCAAGGCCACAATCACCGCCCATTGAATAGAAGTGACCACGAGTCGCCTGATAGCCATTATGATCAACCCAAGGGTTAGCGCTGGGTACAAAAATCAACTCATCGCCTTGAGAAGCACAGTCGAATTTAGCATTACGTTCATTGCCGCTAAGGCCTCCATCCCACTCCATCTTACAAGTAGAAGAGCCAATCTTAGTTGCTAGCTTAAACGTAAAGCGGTCCCCGGCTTTCATTTCATTGATCTTCATCGACGATAAGGCAATACCGTTAGGCTGGAATTTCACCTTAGCCCAAACCGGTACGTGGTCAGACATTACATCGCTATTTTTACAGTAGTCTGTGGTGCATAGAGTCGCATCACTGCTCGTCGCATCTTTGGTGAAGATAAAATCTAAAATCAAACTCCAATCATTTTCGACTAAGCCGGCTTCTGCAGAAATACGCTCATGAGTCCAAAGGTCGCCATGGGCATCGGCATAGCCTTTATCAAAGAAAGGATTCAAAGAGATATCGTGTAAGCTTAACGGATCGGCAAATACATGACCTATGGCATTCAGGTCGCCACCTAGGATCTTAGAATAAGGTTTACCGGCTGCATGCTGAACCATTTCTGCGTGCTGCTTTTGGCGAATAGAATCACCGCCTGCGCCAAAGCTGTGATGGGTATGCGTTGAATAAACATGCACCACGTCACCACCAACGTTGATATCGGCATACACTGCGTTTCGACCTGCTTGCGGATCGTTAGTCCAGCCTTCTGACTGCGAGTTAAAACGAATCATACCAACGTTGCCCATAGGGTAGCGTGAAACGATGGCGTTACCGGTTTGGCAGCTAGAATTCGGGCCATCTTCATTGGCATTCACGTAATAAGCATTAAAAGCCTTGGCGTATTCTCGCGCGGTATCACGGCCTTCACCACAAGCACCACGAACGGTTTCGCTCAATAAAATAATGTCGGGACCCTGTTCTCCGTATTGCCCTTTCAGCCATTGAATTTGATTTTGAATACGCTCGGCCGATGGACGAAGCACGTTATAGCTAACGACACTTAACTCAGACTTGGCTGCAGGAACTTCATCAGAGAATGTATCCCCTTCGATGCAAGGACTTGTACCATTGCACAAGCGAACATTGGCATCAGTGCCAGTTCCCCAAGTGAACTCATTGTAGGTATAACCACTCAGGTCGTTCAGGTTTATAACGTTTTCAATCAACTTTTTACCCGGAAAATCGGCCATCACCATGCCGACAAAATTGGATTGGCCGTTGGCAATGTAATCCGCGGTTAAAGTATTGGTGCCTTCAAATGAAATAGTACAGATGCCGATAAAGCAGGTCGTGCGAGGGAAATCTGGGTAAGAACTATTCCAGCCTGGTGTGGTTAAGCCCGTTGATAAACGCGGGGCTGAAGTACCTGGACTGGAGTGACCACTGGCAACAAAATAAGGAAAAGAACCACCCGCACCGCTTAGGTAGTTCATGTACATAGTATCGCGATTCCCATGCTCAGATTTTTCCATGTGATCTTTAACGGCGATCCACTTATCGTATAAGTCCCAGTTAGTACTTAATGAATAATCATCTTGCTTATCGATAGCGCCGTAAGATAAGCCATACTTCGCCCCACCAAATTCTTGCAGAATAACAAACTTACCGCGAATTTCGTTTAAGGTTGGATTGTTATTGGTTGGAACCCAGCGCTTACTGCCGTTATCGGCTAAATAAGTATCTAAGGTTTGTGTATAGCTAAGTGTATTATTTTCGGACGTATGTTCTGAACGCAGACGAAATAAAACCGTTTCTGTTGGGTTCGCTTCTAAAAAG
Organism: uncultured Oleispira sp.; assembly: GCA_913019965.1. Lineage (GTDB taxonomy): Bacteria > Pseudomonadota > Gammaproteobacteria > Pseudomonadales > Oceanobacteraceae > Oleispira. The sequence continues at coordinate 9,695 of CAJVZR010000061.1, read as the reverse complement.
CTATCAATGTCTTTTAATACATCATCAAAATACGTGTCTTGAGCAATCATGCCATGATGCATACGCAGCTTGTCATCGATATGACGAGTACGCATATCAAATACGCGTAAGCCTGAGTCTAACTGTTCACGTAATGACATGGTCTGGTTCTGCCAGATATCCCCTGAGGCAATGGACATGGTGTCGTGGGTACCCGGTAAGTTAATTTCACTAACCCTAAGGTTGTTGGCTAAGCGAGACATCCACTGAGTATTGTTGGCTACAGCATCAGAACCGTGGCTGTAGGCACCATCGGTATGGGCTAAAGTGAGTTGTGAAAAACCTAGTAGGCCTGCAAGTAGGCTCGCTAGCTTGGTATGACGGTTGAATTTCATATTCATGCCTTTTTATTATTATTTTACTGACTAGCAAAATATCTAAATTAAAGGCACTGGGCATTATCCAAAGGTGACATTCGATGTTCGTATTGCGACAGCTAGTTATATTCACTAGCCTGCACAAAGCAATTTATTGCCATATATGGCAATAAATTAAAGTATGCGCTAACATATAGCCATATATGGCGACCTACAGATCTAAGTATGAGTATACCTATCGAGATAACAATTGGCCAAAAGCTACAAGCATTGCGTAAAAGCAAATACCCTAACGATACTCAAAGTGATTTTGCTGCTCGCATCAAAACATCTAGCAGAACTTACAGCCGCATGGAGGCAGGTGATATCAACGTCTCTTTAAAAAATTACCTTAATGCCGCTGAAATTCTCAACATATCCGAACGCTTTGAAACCCTGTTTGATAGCCCTTTAGCGCAAGCAGGTACTGTTGATGAAGAGATTGTCGAATCAACCTTCTCTGACATATTCAACCGCAATGAGGAGTAATTGATGGAATTATCTAAATACTATTCGTTATGGCAAATGCAACCTAGTGGCGAAGTATGTAACGTGGGTGCTTTATTTATATCTGCAAAAGCCAACAAACAAATTAACCAAGCTATTTTTCAATACAATCCATCACTTGTATCTAAAGAAAATGCCCACCCGTTAGACCCGATCAATGCACCACTTGCATTAGATAAAATCACTTACCCATCTTCTGGCCGAGACTTACCTGGATTCATCGACGATTGTTTACCCGATGATTGGGGCCGTCGCATTATTGCCCACCGACTTAAAAAACGTTTTGTTGATACTTTAACCATACTCGATAATATTTTTGAAGGTGCATCAATCGGTGCAATTAAAATAACCCCTGCCGACATGGGAAAACCAAGTTGGTATGAAGGTATTCAATTTGATCAAGCCAAGCAGATCGCCGACAAAGTTTGGGATGGAGATTTAAGCCAGCTCACTCATAATGAAGCCGAACTTTCGATATTAGTGAACAACGGCAGCCGAGTGGGCGGCGCGCGGCCAAAACTACTCGCCTATGACGAAAATGGTGGTTGGGTAGTTAAATTCAACCGCGAGAAAGACGACTTCAATCATGCAAAGCTTGAGTGGGCCTGTCTTGAAGTATTTCGTCGCTCAGGCTTTAGAACCGCGATGGCTCAACTCGACACAGTCGGTTATCGTGAAGTTCTAAAGGTCGCTCGCTTTGACTTATCACCTCAAGGTGGCCGCTACCATACCATCACCATGAATTCGTTATTGAAAGACCCTAATGACCAAGACGATCCTTTATACGCCCGCTATGAAGACTTAGCCGAAATTCTTCGTAAATACAGCACAAAACCAAAAGAAGACCTTGAACAGCTATTTGGCCAAATGCTGATCAACCGAGCATTACACAATACCGATGATCATTTGCGTAACTTCTCACTTATTCAATACCCTGATGGTTGGCGTTTAAGCCCAGTTTACGATGTAGTACCTGACTATACGTTAAGTTCAGAACATCAACTGGCGGTATTAGGTTCAGCTTACTTACCTACACTAGAATCCACTGAAGCGGTTAAAGCAGGCCAAGCTCTAGGGCTTACTCGACCTAATAGCCTTAAGATTATTGAACGAATCAGAACCGTTATTTCGACCTGGAGTGATATTTTATTAGAAGCAGGACTAACTGAAAGTGAATTAGTTTTTGCTCGCAAGGTTGTGATAGAAAATAATCATGAACCGCCAAACTAACAAATAGTTTTATATCCGCAAGAAATACTAAAGCGCGTTTAACTCCATAAATCCTTTTTTAAGCTCATTCAACATGGTCGATATTTCAAAGCTTGAAAATTCTTCTTCTAGAGATTTAATATCCAATGTACTGAGCTTCAGCAAAGGTTTTTTATCGGCGGTATCTTCTACATTTGATTTTTGCAGAATAGGAATAAAGCCCTGCTTATTGTCTATATTGCTTAGGATTTTATTTAATGTGCCTGAGAAGGCCGAGGTACTTGTCGGCTTGCCAGATTTTTTCTGCAGAAAGGTTAAACCTTCTGTGCCGGATGCAAACAAGTGGATTGACGTATTTCTAACCGCAGTGGCAGGAATACGACTAAAGGTCTTAGTATAATCGTTTGTATTTGGGTGGAATACCACACGATCAACCGAGGTAAATTGGCATTCACCTTCTGAGTAAATTTGCTGTGCACCTGAAGAATAGGTCGGAATATATTTACACAGGGTTTTGATTAATATTTGGCCCGCTCGTTTATTTGAAACGTTGTGCAAGTTCCAGAATAAATCACTTTTAATGTTGTTAAGTTCGAGCTGTGCCATGAATAAGGACCAAATTTTTGCGCTTGTTATGGTATGAATTTATAGTGATAACCGCGATAGATCAAGGCTTAACAGCATTAGTTTACGAAGTTTAACAGTTACCTACGAAAGTGTTTGGGCGGGTGCCCTGTCCAGCGTTTAAAGGCATGGAAAAAGTTAGCGGTATCGGAATAGCCGAGTCTTACGGCAATTTGCTCCATGGTTAAAGCCGTTTCCTCAAGTAATTGAATCGCTAAGGTTTCCCTTACTTCATCCATCAAGGCTCTAAAAGACGTGCCTTCATGACTTAGTTGACGACGTAACGTGCGCAAAGAAACACACAGTTCACTGGCGACGGCCTCCATATCAGAACCCTGATCAATCCTACTTAAGATACAATTTCGCACCTTTAAACCAATACTATTATCACTATGACGTTTTTGTAATAAATCCTGACACTGAGCCAGTAGCATTTTCCGACTTTGTTCATTCGCCGTAGGCAGTGGAATATTTAATAACATACGGTTAAAAGCCACACTATTTTCAGCTTGTGAATAACTCGCTCTAGCGAAATAAATCGCGCTATACAGGTTTTCAGCCCCTTCAGGCCATTGCAAGTTTAACGCTTCTAAAGGCATATTCTGGCCAAAGACTTCTCTATGCATATTCACCATGGCCACTAAGTCTCTCTCCACCACAAAACGGCGAACTTTTTCAGCAATATGATCAGCATCCACCACTAGGTAAGCAATATCCCCCTCTTCTCGCAAGAATATTTTACTAAAGGCAAATGACAGGGGTAAATATCCGACGCCAACCTCCACGGCCCCCCGCACGGTATGACTGGTAGAAATTGCAAAACCAAAGATGCCATAGGTCGTCAGATGATAGTGCAGCCCTATCTCTACCGCTAAGGATGTATCGACTAGCTGAGCCTCTTGCTGATCCACTAGGTTCTCAATCAGCTTGAGTTCCTGCTCTGGGCTAATTTCAGTACTGGCATCCATTAACATGTCAGTGGTGATGCCCGTATCTTTTAGACACAAATCTGAGCTGATGCCTTTCGCTTTCGCGACATTGATCATCAACAGCACACTGGTGGTACTGCGTTTTTGCGTTAGGTGCTGCATGTTTTTGTTCTTTTATGGCCGAAATTCACAATCAATATGTCCTACCCTACCATTTCGCTTAATTAGAAAATACACAACAATAACCCTCTACTCATAACAAGATTCGAGAATCAGCTTGCAGACACTCATAAAAGACATTGCCATTATTGGTACCGGTTTTGGCGGTTTAGGGATGGCGATCAAGTTAAAACAAGCCGGTCATGACGATTTTGTTATCCTAGAAAAAGGCGCTAGTTCAGGGGGATGTTGGCGTGAGAACAGCTATCCAGGCGCAGCTTGTGACGTTCCTTCGCTATTATATTCTTTTTCTTTTGAGCCAAAAACAGACTGGAGTCGAGCATTTGCTCCTCAGCCAGAAATTGAGGCTTACCTGCAACATTGTGAAAATAAATACCAGCTAAGCAACAAGATTCAATTTAATAGCGAAGTCGTTAATGCTGTTTTTGATGCGGAAGCAGGCCGTTGGTTATTAACCACAGTCACTGGCCAACAGATCAGTGCGCGTATATTTATCTCAGCCTGTGGCCAGCTTAGCCAGCCCGCAATTCCTCAGCTAAAAGGCATCGAGAACTTTAACGGTAAGGTGATGCACTCTGCTCGCTGGGATCACGAATATAACTTGAAGGGTAAAAAAGTAGCGGTAATCGGTACGGGCGCAAGTGCCATTCAGTTTGTACCCGAAATTGCTCATGAGGTTGAATCGCTTCATGTAATGCAACGCAGTGCGCCTTATATTTTGCCCAAACCTGATCGCGCTTATTCAGACAAAGAAAAACAACGATTTAAATCGTCCCCCCTCTGGCAAAAACTTTGCCGTCTTGGGGTTTACCTGACTCATGAAAGCCGAGCGTTGGGCTTTACCCAATTCCAGCAGTTAATGCGTGCGAGCCAAGCGAAGTGCGCTCAGCATATGAGAAAGACAATTAAAGATCCTGATTTACGCAAAAAATTCACCCCAGATTATAATATTGGCTGTAAACGTGTGCTGATTTCTAATAACTACTACCCAGCATTTACCCAAGCCAATGTTTCCTTAGAAACTGAATCCATCGAAACCATCGAAGGCAACGGGATTAAATTAAAAAATGGCCGTGAGATTGAAGTCGACACACTTATCTATGGCACAGGATTTAAAGCGACTGAATTTTTAACACCAATGGAAGTCACAGGCTTGCGGGGGAAAACTCTCAACCAAGAATGGCACAAGGGCGCCGAAGCTTATTTAGGTATTACCGTTAAAGATTTCCCTAACTTCTTCATGCTATACGGCCCTAATACCAATCTAGGTCACAGTTCTATTGTTTACATGTTAGAAAGCCAGATTCATTATATTTTGAAAGCTGTAGAAACACTGAAAGCAGACAACTTAAAATATCTTAATGTTAAAGCCCAACCACAAATTGAATTTAATCAGCATGTACAAGATAAATTAAAAAATACCGTTTGGGAAAATAACTGTATTAGCTGGTATAAAAATTCAGAGGGTAAAAACACAGTTAACTGGCCAGACTTTACGTTTAAATATCGTAGTCAGACCCGCCAAATAGATTTAAACGATTACCACCTAGTTCCTTCAAAATAAGAAAAATAAAATGAATAACCCCGATACCAACTCAAAACTAGTACATCACCCATACAACTTTTATCGCTGCCAATTCCCTGATGCTCCACTGCGACCAGCGCCAAACATCAGTGCCAGTTACAACCCAACTTATACGGGTTATCGTGAAATGTTGTTTGCCAGTACCGATTATAAAATTAAACGCTCGGCAGAAGAATTTCAGCCTTATGAAGGGCTGCTCGGTCGCTGGGCAGATGCCGAATGGGAAGGTGATTATACCGGTGATACATTAGCCAGCTGGATGAAATCAACCCCAAATAATGAAGGTCGAGCACTCTTTAATCAGGCACTTGAACATGGCATAGATTCCATTGATAACGCCCCACCGATAATGAAAGAATTCTTTCAACAAGTGGATGCAACGCCACGCTTGTTTGATATGGAAAAAGTACAAAAAGGAGCAGACGTACTCGCCGACTTGTCGCCCATCATGCATTATCTCGCCAATACCAGCCTAATGTGGACATCAACCACCCTAGGACCAGTTTCACGCATGGTCGGGGCCACCGGACGCTTCTTAGATGTGGCCAACTCCCTTAGTCGCTTTGTTGAAACCAGCTCTTATGTTGTTGGTGATGTGTCTTCTGCGGATGTTTTTCAACGTCATAGTCACAGTTTAAAAACGGGGGTTAATGTACGCTTAATGCATTCCCTTATTCGTAATCAGGTGGTCAAATCTAATGATGTCGATATCGTCGATTTTGAAAACCGTGGCCACCCCATTTCAATGAGAATTGGCGCCAACGGCGGCATGATGTTCTCATTATATTGTGTTTGGTTTAGTGCGTCTTTGGGGCGAAAGTATCGCAGTGAAGATTATGAAAACTGCGCCGAACTGGCCCGCTGCATCGCTTACATAAATGGCATTGATTATGACTGGTTGCCGAAAAACTATGATGAATGCTGCCTCTATATCGATCATTCACTTGCCATGTGCGAAGGACAAACGGTTTATACCGAAGGCCTTAACAAGGCATTTTATAGCGGTATCCCAGAACTCCTTGCAGAGCGTCAATCATCTAAACTTCTATCAAATCTCATGGCAATGACGACTCCGATCTCCCAAGATTTTTTACTAGGCATTAACCAATGGAGTTACGGTGAAGAGATATTTGAAGGTATGCCCGGCATGCCTAAGCGTGCATCTTGGCCGAAATATGTATTTATGCTGGTGAAATTCATTCGCCCAAAAGTTTTAGCCTTAGATGAAATGATTCCTGGGTATGAAAGCCGGATCATCAAGCGACGAATTAAACACAGAGAATTCACCAACAAGAAATTTGTTTCATTGGTCGCAAGACTCATGAAGCGCTCGGATAGTGACGAAGTTAAAATGACTTACGATTCACACGATCACTCCAGTGAGGAAGATCTGAAGTCTGCCAGAAATTAATTCCAACAAATAGAAAAGCCGTGCAATGCGCGGCTTTGATTTATCTACTGCAACTTATTGATTACCCCAACTGAATACTTGAGCTGAATTTCCTGTGGCATCCCACAACCATAAATCCTGGCCATTATTGGGTGTGCCGTTTTTGACATCCAAAGCTAAGTTATGGTTTTTACGGGGACGGATACTATCGCCAACAATATCCCACTTCAGGTTGATGTGATCTTCACAGCCCCACATTTTCACACTGGTGCCCGCGCTATTACCGTTAGTGCTGTCTAAGCACATATGAGGGTTGGCTTTATTACGGATATAACCCGTGCTTTCTTCATACAGCCACTTCTGCCAAGTCGCCGGATTCCAGCAAGCATGCACAAATACATTATTACCATTAGCAGCAGAAGAACTGGTATCCATACAAACACCCATGACCTTCAGTTCTTTATAAACTGGAGGAACGATAATGTGTTGAACCTTATCAATCACAGCCTTAGGCCCACCCATCCAGTTAACTTTAGTACGATCCAATACTCGAGAACTGTTGGTTGAATTAACATCGAAGTTATTTGGGCTTAGGGCCTTATTAACTTCAATGCCAACTTGAGAGGTGGTTAGATAAATTGTGGCATCGTATTCACCGCCTGAGCCGGAATCACTCCATTCCCATAAAGAGCTACCCGTTAGCAATAAGTCATCGCGTACGCAGCGCAATAAATCGGTGCTCGGTTGCGCACGACTATCGACAGGAATAGCAATATCACCAAGACAGGTATAACCCACAGGGGCGATTGGGCTCCAAAGGGTCACGTCGTTATCACCACCGGTTTTCCAATCATTCCAGCGCCAATCATAACCCAGTGGTTTGGCCAGCATGCCGCTGCCATCATCAAAGGCAACAATAGAACTACCTGGTAGGCGTGAGTAGGTATACGCATAGCGACCATCCGTCGCCAAACCTGCGGTATCACCTAAGCTATACCAGCCGGTCGGTAGATCTTTAACACGCCAGATTGAAATATTGTTATCTCCACCCGTACCTGCGTCAGAGTAGATCCAGTTATATATATTCCAAGAAGCGACTTTTAAACCTGTTTGCGCAGTTTCGTTGCTTAGATAATTTTTATCAGCACCGGTTAACCAATAACCTTCTGTTTCAATATCCGAATAATTCAACCAATAAGCCGTTTTATTGGCCGCAACTTTTGCAATCTCTGCGGCTTTATTTTGCTTGGCCGTACGGGGCACATCGAAATGGAACGCGGCGCCAAACTCGGTTTGGCAACTCGCCTCACCCACCGACCATGTGCCTGAACCTTGAGTTATCTTCCAGCTTCCCGCAGCGTCGCTACAGGCGAAAGGCAAAACAGTAGTGCACTGCGCATCATTGAAACGACCATTTGTACTCAGCGCACAATCTTCATTGCCCGAATTATTGGGTTCATTAACAGCCCAACTCCAGACAGCTTCTGCGGTACGTGGATCATTATTTTTTAACCAATCAAAGCCAAAGACCGTTCCACCACAGGCCATTAAAGGTTTGATCATGTCGGTAGGTACAAACTTGTCAGAAGTAAAATCACCTTCTGCGGCAGAGTCATAAAATAAAGCATAACGGCTTTCTGCATGATCACTGCAATTCAATAATGACGTCCGATTATTTGCGGTATCACCTCCATCTTTTTCGGGATTGGCTGTACCAAACACCCAGCCTCGACCAATCGCATTCCCAGAAGCACCACTGTACCCTTGGAAAATTATTTGCTTACCTTTGGCCAGCATGTCGGCGGCACTGAGATCTGACGGAAAACTAATACGACCTTCGCTATCGGAAGCGCGCTCTGGGCGATAAACAATATCGCCAATGGTGCGTTGAATGGCTTCAGCAAAATAATGATATGAATCATCATCCATCTGATCTTCAAGTTTAATAATCACAACTTGATCACGGTTATTTTTAGCCCAGTCGCCGATTTCTCTTAGCGCCGTATCGGTGTACATATAATCCGTCGTTAAACTCATGCCACAGCGTCCGCCGTTATGACACAGTATGGTGGATACATATTCAAGGGAAGTCGTTCGCCATAAATCCAACTCTAAAAAGCGTGCGCCTTCATTGAGCTGTTCCGTAATGCTGATATTTTGGTTTTCATACAGCTTCATATTATAAGCATTCGAGCTGTACGAGTTATGCGTGCCGATAACATTACTCTGGGCTAACGGTGTATGTTTCTGCAGAGCATATTGGCGATTAAGTGCGTCCTGACTCCAACTGGAAAGAGCACTAGCACTCAATGTCGCTAGGCCGACTAAACCGCTGGTTAATAGGAGTTTTTTTCTAATATTGATCATTATTTGTTGCCCCAACTAAATACTTGAGCTGCATTCCCTGTGGCATCCCATAACCATAAATCTTGGCCATTATTGGGTGTCCCATTTTTCACGTCCAAAGCCAAGCTATGATTTTTCCGTGGACGAATGCTGTTGCCAACAAAGTCCCATTTCAAATTAATGTGATCTTCACAGCCCCACATTTTCACACTGGTGCCCGCGCTATTACCGTTAGTGCTATCTAAGCACATATGAGGGTTGGCTTTATTACGGATATAACCCGTTGATTCTTCATAAATCCATTTCTGCCAAGTGGCAGGGTTCCAGCAAGAATGAACAAATACATTATTACCATTGGCTGCGGAAGAACTGGTATCCATGCAAACACCCATCACATTCAGTTCACGATACGCTGGCGCAGAAACCTGCTCGGTTTTATGACGAGTAATCAGTTTGAATGTTTCCGCTGCAGGTTTTGAATGACTGCGATTAGCGCGCATAGAACCCGCATTTAACGTAGAGCCATTACC
>CAJVZR010000060.1 GCA_913019965.1 uncultured Oleispira sp. | reverse complement strand
TGAATCATTAGAAATGATTTACCGTAAACAGGTGGAGTTTTCTGTAGGGCATGGCATCGCAGTGCATGCCGAAGTAGCAAAAGCGAATGTTGAGTTAGCAACGGAAATTATAACTGTTGTATTACCTGACTACGAAGTGCCTAATACTGAGGTGCCTGGTTTAATTGATGATATTTCATTGGCTGCATTGAATAATGGCTTGGACTTAAAGGTGATTTCGCCTGAGAAACAAGTCAGTACTGAGTTCTATAATGAATTACCTATCCAAATTGAAGTCGAAGGTGATTATCATGAGTTAGGGGCATATGTTTCTTCAGTAGCTTCGTTGCCACGCATTGTGACTCTGCATGACTTTTCAATTACGAAAAAAGGTAAAGATAATGATTCATTATCATTAAAAATCCTTGCTAAAACTTACCGTTATAATGAGGGAGATTAAAATGAAAAAACTATCCCTATTATTACTATTAACCTCATTTTTAGCAGGGTGTGGTGTTTCTTCAGGAACAGCTGATTTAAAACAATTTGTCGATGATGTGATGAGTCAGCCACGGGGTGTTATTGAGCCTTTACCTGTATTTGAGCCTTATGAAGCGTTTAGCTATAGTGCTACGGGTTTACGTTCGCCGTTTGACTTGCCAGTCAATTTAGATGATGTGGCAAAAACTGTCGCACCGACATCTGATGTGAGGCCAGATCTCAATCGCTCCAAAGAACAGCTTGAGCAATATTCATTTGGATCACTCTCTATGGTGGGGACGATTAAGCGCGAAAGTAATCACCTTTGGGCTTTGATTTCTGTTCCTGACAGTGGAATTCATAAGATAAAAGAAGGCTATTACATGGGGCAGAACCATGGGAAGGTCATTCGTATATCTCAGCAACGTATTGATATTATTGAAATAGTTCCAAATGGTGTAGGTGGTTGGATTGAACGTCCACGTTCACTTGTATTGGCTGGTGTGGAAGGGGAATAAATAATGAGTCACCGTATAAGTAAGGCAGCACAGGTATTTGTTGCTGTGATTCTAGCAACCCTAGCAAGTGCGCAAAGTTATGCATCTAACTTGGTAGATATTAAGTTTTCAGCCTTACCGGGTGATGTCACTCAGATGGAGTTGGTTTTTGATGGTGAGCCGCCTGTACCGGGTGGTTATACAATCGAGAAGCCTGCGCGTATCTCACTGGATTTACCGGGTGTGAATAGTCAGCTTGAATCGAAATACCATAAAATAGGCTTTGGTAACGCACGAACAGCGACTGTCGTAAATGCTAAAGAGCGTGCTCGTGTCATTGTTAGCCTAGCTCAATTGGTTCCTTATGCGGTTGAAACTCAAAATGATCGACTTGTCATTTTGATGGGGAAAAGTGTCGATACATCTTCGCAAGAGGTGCAGCCAAATCAAGCCGTAGCAAGCTCTGGTATAGATAACTCTGACTCTTCAGTCATGAATGTTGATTTTCGTCGTGGTGATCAAGAAGATGGTCAAGTTCAAATATTACTAAGTAATCCTAAAGCTAATGTTGATATTCAACAACAGGGTAAGAAGATTATCGTAACCTTGGCAGATACGGTATTGCCTGAAAATATGCGTCGTCGACTAGATGTCGTTGACTTTTCTACCCCAGTTAAATTTATCGACGCTAATATGGAAGGGACTAATACGGTTATCTATATTGAGCCAGAAGGTCAGTACGATTATCTGGCTTATCAGGCTGATAATGTATTAGCCATCAATGTTAAACCAATCACTAAGGCCGAAAAAGAAAGAATTGCTAAGACCGACTTTCCTTATAGTGGTGAAAAGTTATCGCTTAATTTCCAAAATATTGAAGTGCGAGCAGTACTTCAGTTAATTGCTGATTTTACCGGCCAGAATCTAGTCGCATCCGATACGGTTGATGGTGGTATTACTCTACGCTTACAAAATGTACCTTGGGATCAAGCTTTAGATCTAGTTTTGAAAACTAAAGGTTTGGCTAAGCGTCAAATGGGTAATGTCTTATTGGTCGCGCCTGCAGAAGAGATTGCAGCACGAGAAAAAATTGAGCTAGAAGCTGTAAAGCAGGTTGAAGAATTGGCACCACTGCTTTCTGAATATGTGCAATTACGCTATGCAAAAGCTACTGATATTGCGTCTCTATTAACTTCTGAAAGTGGCTTAATGTCGGCTCGAGGCACGGCTGTAGTTGATGAGCGTACTAATACACTGTTGATGAAAGATACTGGCGATAATCTAGATAAAATCCGTGAAGCCATTGCTTTGTTGGATGTGCCAGTGCGTCAAGTTTTGATCGAAGCGCGAATTGTGATTGCTAATACCAGTGTGGGAGAGAAATTAGGTATTCGCTGGGGTGGTGGTGGTATGAAAGCAAACAATGATAGTTTTATGACAGTAGGGGCTAGTCAAACTACCTTGAATGAAACTAATCAGATCTTAATTGACCGCTCTCAAGGTAATACTGATCCGGGTACAATTACTTTCCCCGATGCTTATGTTGTCGATCTCGGTGTAAGTGATGTGGGTGCTTCTTCGTTAGCGGTAGGTATTCAAACCTTCGATTACCTATTAGACCTAGAACTTTCGGCAGTAGAAACGGATGGTAATGCGGAAATTGTTTCTCAGCCTCGTGTTATTACCGCAGATGGTCAAACGGCCAGTATCCAATCAGGTACAGAGATTCCGTATCAAGAGGCCAGTTCTAGTGGTGCAACGTCTGTTTCATTCAAATCGGCGGTATTGAAATTAGAAGTAACGCCTCAAATTACTCCGGATGATCGCATTATTATGGATCTTAAAATTAACCAAGATTCTATCGGTGAAGTGACCGCAGCAGGTCCGACCATTGATACTAATGCCCTAGAGACTCAGGTGCTGGTTGAAAATGGTGAAACGATTGTATTGGGTGGCATTTTCCGTTCAGAAGAAACTTTCGCAACAACAAAGACACCATTCTTTGGCGATATCCCTCTACTTGGCGTATTATTCCGTCGTACGGAACACGTCGAGAGTAAAGCTGAGCTTTTAGTATTTATTACTCCACGTTTGGTTAAAGATACTTTGAGCACACGTTAAAACTAAATGTCACACACGTTAAATTTATACTTAGTCGGACCGATGGGCGCTGGAAAAAGCACCATCGGTCGTCTGCTATCTAGCGAGCTGGACTTGAACTTTATAGATTCGGATCGCGAGATAGAAGAACGCTGCGGAACTAATATTCCTTGGATTTTCGATAAAGAAGGGGAAGAAGGGTTTCGTGCGCGTGAAGAAAGTACGATTGATGATCTTACCCAGAAGACGGGGATATTATTAGCGACAGGTGGTGGTGTAGTGATGCGGCCTGCCAATCGCAAGAATCTAGCGGGGCGTGGAACTGTTGTTTATTTAAGAACATCGGTTGACCAGCAACTTGCTCGTACTAGTCGAGATAAGAATCGGCCGTTGCTGCAAACAACGGATCCAAGAGCCGTATTAGAAGATTTGTTTTCCGTGCGTGATCCCTTCTACCAAGAAATCGCTGATATCGTGATTCAGACCGATCAGAGAAATCCCAAAAACGTAGTAAATGAAATATTACGACGTTTAGTCGAAAACAATATTATTGATGCCAATGATGAAGACACTTACAGTTGATCTAGCAGATCGTAGTTATCCGATATTCATCGGTGAATCCCTCATTTCAAATTCTGATCTTTATTCCCCTTATATTAAAGGGAAGCAGGTAATGATTGTTACTAATACAACAGTCGCTCCACTCTACCTTGAGCAGGTGAAATCTGCATTATCTGATTATGATGTTGACGAAGTAATACTTCCTGATGGTGAACAATATAAGAATTTAGATACTTTAAATCTTATCTTCGATGCCTTATTGGAAAAGAGACATAATAGAACGACCACGTTAATTGCTTTAGGCGGAGGCGTCGTTGGAGATATGACGGGTTTTGCAGCCTCCTGCTATCAGCGTGGAGTCGATTTCATCCAAGTGCCCACGACATTGTTATCTCAAGTCGATTCTTCTGTAGGGGGTAAGACCGCGGTCAACCATCCTATGGGCAAAAATATGATTGGTGCTTTCTATCAGCCTAAATGTGTTATCGCCGATATTAGTGTTTTGGCGACCTTGCCCCAACGAGAATTGTCCGCTGGTATTGCGGAGGTTGTTAAATACGGTCTGATTTGTAATAACGAATTCTATCTGTGGCTCGATGAAAATGTTGAAGCCCTTGCGTCCTATGATACAGTCGCGCTATCACGAGCGGTGGAGTTAAGCTGTTTAGATAAAGCGGCTGTTGTTGCCCAAGATGAAAAAGAAGGTGGTATTCGGGCAATCTTAAATCTAGGTCATACCTTTGGTCATGCGATAGAGACAAATCAAGGTTATGGCGTTTGGTTGCATGGTGAAGCAGTGGCGGCGGGCATGGTTATGGCCGCAGACTTGTCGTGGCGCTTAGGAAATATTAGTCAGCAGGATGTACAGCGACTTCAAGGTATGTTGAAGCGAGCTCAGCTTCCTTGTGTGCCTCCTAAGGAAATGAGCAATCAGGACTTTATAGATCTAATGCAAGTAGATAAAAAAGTTCTGGATGGAAAACTACGTTTGGTTTTATTAACGGCTATCGGTGAAGCGGTAGTGACGTCAGATTTTTCAGCTGATACATTACATCAGACGCTCGATGCGGGTGAGCAACTGGGTTGTTCATCTCAATAGTGTTTTGAATACTATCAATGTTGAGACTTTGACAGGGAATTACCGCTATGGAAACTGAGAACTTAACTGCGCTTGATGATAATACACAGACAGTTAATGAGCGTATAATTCCCAGTGCGGCTTTCTTTCCACCTGCGTTGGCTGATTCCCAATACAAGCAGTTAGAGCTATTGCAGCACTTGTCGTTATATAGTGAGTTACTGATTTATGTCAGTGGTGAGGCTGGCATGGGTAAAACTTTTATCGCTAATGCTTTATTAGCGGGTCGAGAAGCGCCAGATCAAAGTCTAATGTTTAGTGCGGATTTCTCCTTAACCTATGTTGAGATATTGCATAAGTTAGCAGAATTTCTAGATTTAGCAGAATTAGCTGATGACATAGAAAGTATTGAAAATCAGGTTCTATCCCGTTGTTTGCAATTGGCAGATGAAGATCAAGGTTCATTGCTGATTATAATTGATCAGGCCGACCAGTTATCCGATGAAGTTTTGGAGGAGGTTAATCACCTCGCCCTTCTTGCAACTAATGCTCTGCATGTGATGATTATTGCTAAGCCAGAGCTAGAGCAAAAACTTATTGAATTGCCAGAACCGCAAGCGCCGATTCACGTGATGGAGATTGAGCCTCTTGATGAACAAGAGGCAGAAGTTTTGTTGTTGCAAAGTTTTCCGGAGAAAGAGTGGATGGCTGAAGATGTTGATTATATCTTGCAGCAAGGTGTCGGTAATCCTGGAAAAATCCTATATGTCGCGCAGCAATTATTGGCTGGTGTAAAACCTAGCGGGCAAGCCAAGTCGATTATTAAGTTTCCAATAACGCACATAGCGGCAATGCTATTAATTGCTTCCGCGTTAGTGATGTCCTATTTTTATCAAAGCTCAGCACCAATAAATTTACAGCCTACGACTGAACTTCAAGCGAAATACGATATTAAAAGTGAACCTTTAAAGCCTAATGATTTAATTTTGAATGCGGTCTCTGAAGTAGAAAAGACTTCAATGGAAGAGGGTATTTCAATCAGTGAGCAAGTAATTACTGAAGAAAATACAGTGCCTGAAAGTGAAGTGCTTGTTGAAGATGAAGTCGATTTCAATTTTTTAGAAGTTGATGCTGTTGCTGATGCAGGTGTTGAAAGCGTTGAGGTTTCGAAAGCCGAGTCTCAATATTCACTTTCAAATAAGGTTTCCAAGCCTGTTACGAAATCTTATACCTCTGATGAGCGAGTATTAGTAGAAGCGTCGGATACGAGTTTTGTGATTCAATTATTTGCCTCTTATAGTATGAAGAATGCTCGTGCATTTGTAGCGCAATATAAATCGATGCCAACAGAATTACAGGTATACCAGACTAGCTATAAATCTAAACCGTGGTTCGTTGTTGTTTCTGGGCCCTATTCATCAAAGCAGGTAGCCGCTAACCAAGCTAAAAAATTGCCTAGTACTTTACGTCAGCAAAATCCGTGGGTACGATCTATTAAGCCTATTCAGTTGTTATTGAGAGATGCTCATTAACGCTAAATACAGAGCCATTCTTTGGTTTTGCTGTTTGATATTTAGACAGTAATTGCATCTAAATTTGTGACCCGCGCCTCATACGTGTAGAATAAGCTCCCTTTTGACTGTACGTAGCTCATTTTTTGAGCGTTGGGCGCTCCTAAGCCCTTGAATTTACTGAATTTTTTGTTGATGAGAGCTGTTCTATGAGAACTGGTCTATATACTCCAGGTGACTTTAAAGATAACTGTGGTTTTGGTTTGATTGCCCATTTAGAGGGACAAACCAGCCATAAGTTGTTAGAGACGGCGATTGACTCCCTAACCTGCATGACCCACCGAGGTGGTATCGCTGCAGATGGTAAAACCGGTGACGGTTGTGGGATGTTAATCCAAAAGCCAGACTCATTCTTGCGTGCAGTCGCGCAAGAGCAAGGCATTACTTTGCCAGAACAATATGCCATTGGTATGTTGTTTATGGATCTTGACGACGCCGTCTACGCGGAGCAAAAAGCTGCGCTAGAAACAGCAATGTCAGAACAAGGCTTGACCGTATTAGGCTGGCGTACAGTGCCAACTAATAACGACTGCCTAGGTCCTATGGCGATTGATTGTTTGCCACGTTTCGAGCAGGTATTCATTGCCGCTAACGAAACCCTAAATAGCGAATCCTTTGGGGTTAAGTTGTTTTATGGCCGTCGCTTTGCAGAAAAAGCCTTAGCTCAATTCCCAGATTTCTATATTGCGAGTTTGTCGGAAAATGTATTGTCATACAAAGGCTTAACCATGCCTGTTGACCTGCCTGCATTTTTCCTCGATCTAGCCGATGAACGTTTGGAAACTTCTATTTGTGTTTTCCACCAACGCTTCTCGACCAATACGCAGCCACGCTGGCCTTTGGCTCAGCCGTTCCGTATGTTGGCGCACAACGGTGAGATTAATACCATTAGTGGTAACCGTAATTGGGCAAATGCCCGTGCGAGCAAATTTGAAAGTGACTTATTGCCAAACCTAGCGGATCTACATCCGGTTGTTAATACCACAGGTTCTGACTCATCCTCTATGGATAACATGTTAGAACTATTGGTTACTGGTGGTATGGGTCTATTCCGTGCTGTGCGAATGATGATTCCGCCAGCTTGGCAGAATGTTGAAACCATGGATTCTGATCTACGTGCATTCTACGAGTACAACTCGATGCACATGGAACCTTGGGATGGTCCGGCTGGACTAGTAATGACCGATGGTCGTTATGCAGTTTGTGGTCTTGACCGTAACGGTTTACGTCCTTCGCGCTGGGTAATCACTAAAGATGGTTTCATCACGGTAGCCTCGGAAGTCGGTGTTCATGGCTACAAGCCTGAAGACGTGGTTTCTAAAGGTCGTGTGGGTCCAGGTGAAATCCTTGCAATCGATACTCAAACTGGTCAGATCATGGACGCGGAAGCGGTTGATGATTTGCTGAAGCAGCGTCAGCCATACAAGCAGTGGTTGAAAGAAAACAGTGTTCGCATCGAATCCCGTTTACAGCTTCAATCTTTGCAAAAAGATCAGCCAATCACTGCTGACGAATTAAAAGCGCACCAGAAGCTACAGTTAGTAAGCTTTGAAGAGCGTGACCAAGTTTTACGCCCAATGGCGGAAGCGGGTCAAGAAGCGACGGGTTCTATGGGTGATGATACCCCAATGGCTGTGCTGTCTCAGCGTGTTCGTCACGTAACCGATTTCTTCCGTCAGAAGTTTGCACAGGTAACGAATCCACCGATCGATCCATTGCGTGAAGCGATCGTGATGTCGTTAGAAACCTGTATTGGTGTGGAAAAGAATGTTTTCGAAGAGAAAGCCGATCACGCCGAACGTATTATTCTGACTTCCCCTGTTATCTCTCCGTTGAAATTCCACGGTTTGAAAAACACGGGTAAGAGCGCATTTAAAGATGTGACGTTAAGCCTAGCGTTCAATGCTGAAACGGGCTTGAAAGCAGCAATCGAAGCGCTTGTTGCGGAAGCTGAAAAGCAAGTACGCGCTGGCGCAGTGATCTTAATCTTAAGTGACCGTCAGGTTGCTCAAGGTGAGCTAGTCATTCCAGCGGCTATGGCAACCGGTGCTGTGCACCACTGCTTAGTTGCGAAAGGTTTACGTTGTGATTCAAACATCGTTGTTGAAACCGGTTCTGCTCGTGATGCTCATCATTTCGCAGTTTTACTAGGTTTTGGCGCGACAGCCGTTTACCCATGGTTGGCTTACGATATTCTTGAAGACATGCACCGTAGCAATGAATTGCTAGGGGATCCGCTTAAGTCTCAGCAGAATTTCCGTAAAGGTATCCGTAAAGGCTTGATGAAGATCTTGTCTAAGATGGGTATCTCTACCATTGCTTCTTACCGTGGTTCGCAGTTATTTGAAGCCATTGGTTTAAGCCAAGAAGTAGTTGAACTTTGTTTCACTGGCGTAAGCAGCCGCATCGAAGGGGCAACCTTCGCTGATTTCCAAGAAGACTTGGAATGGGTTGAGCAGAATGCTTGGATCGCGCGTAAGCCACTAGAGCAAGGTGGTTTATTGAAGTATGTACACGGTGGTGAATACCACGCGTACAACCCAGATGTGATTCAGAACATTCAGCAAGCCGTACAGCAGAATGATCAAAAAGCTTACGACCGTTTTGCTGACTTGGTGAACAATCGCCCGGTAGCAACGATTCGTGACCTATTAGCTTTGCGTAAAGACGTTAAAGCCATCGATATTTCTGAAGTTGAGCCTGTAGGCGAAATCTTCAAACGTTTCGATACGGCGGCTATGTCTTTGGGTGCTCTATCTCCAGAAGCACACGAAGCGCTAGCAGAAGCGATGAACGAGTTGGGCGGACGCTCAAACTCAGGTGAAGGTGGTGAAGATCCTAAGCGTTATGGCACCAATAAAAACTCTAAGATCAAGCAAATTGCATCTGGACGTTTTGGTGTAACGCCACACTACCTATCCAGCGCTGATGTATTACAAATTAAAGTAGCCCAAGGCGCTAAGCCGGGTGAAGGTGGTCAGCTGCCTGGTGGTAAGGTCAACAACCTAATCGCTACGCTACGTTATTCGGTTCCAGGTGTGACTTTGATTTCACCGCCACCGCATCACGATATTTATTCAATTGAAGATTTAGCTCAGCTAATTTTCGATTTGAAGCAAGTTAATCCAACCGCGCTAGTGTCTGTGAAGCTAGTATCGGAGCCGGGTGTAGGTACGATTGCAGCGGGTGTAGCGAAAGCTTACGCTGACTTGATTACTATCTCTGGTTACGACGGTGGTACCGCTGCTTCGCCATTAACTTCGATTAAGTACGCTGGTTCTCCTTGGGAACTTGGCTTGGCGGAAGCGCATCAGGCGCTACGTTCAAACGACTTGCGTGGCAAGGTTCGTGTACAAACAGATGGTGGTTTGAAATCCGGTTTAGACGTTGTTAAAGGCGCTATCCTAGGTGCAGAGTCTTTCGGTTTTGGTACTCTGCCAATGGTTGCTGTGGGTTGTAAGTACTTACGTATTTGTCACCTAAACAACTGTGCGACTGGTGTTGCGACGCAAAACGATAACTTGCGTGATAAGCACTACATCGGTACAGCGGAAATGGTTAAGAACTATTTCTACTTCGTTGCTGAAGAAATCCGTAGCTGGATGGCCCAGATGGGTATCCGTTCTATGGAAGAGCTAGTAGGTCGTACTGACTTATTAGAAGCGATTGAAGGTAATACGGCTAAGCAGCGCAATCTAGATCTAACGCCATTATTGGCCAATGATCACATTCCTGCAGATAAGCCTCATACGGTTAAAGTTGAACGCAATGTGCCGTTTGACCAAGCGGTATTAGCAGAAGAAATGCTACAAGCGACTATTGCTGTGATCGAAGCCAAAAAAGGCGGTGAATTCAGCTTTAACGTGACCAACTGTGACCGTTCTGTCGGTGCTCGCCTATCCGGTGAAATCGCTAAGCGTCACGGCAACCAAGGTATGGCAGTAGCACCTGTTAAGTTGAACTTAACCGGTACTGTCGGTCAATCTTGGGGTGTTTGGAACGCTGGCGGTTTAGAAATGCGCCTTGAAGGTGATGCCAACGATTATGTGGGTAAGGGTATGACAGGCGGTAAGCTGGTTGTCTTCCCACCTAAGGGTTCTGAGTTTAAATCTCAAGATACCTCTATTGTTGGTAATACCTGTCTATACGGTGCAACTGGCGGTAAATTGCTAGCGGCAGGCCGTGCAGGGGAACGTTTTGCTGTTCGTAACTCCGGTACTCATGCGGTCGTTGAAGGCGCGGGTGATCACTGTTGTGAATACATGACAGGCGGTATGGTGTGCGTATTAGGCAAGACGGGCTATAACTTTGGTGCCGGTATGACGGGCGGTTTCGCTTATGTACTAGACCTAGATAATAGCTTTGTTGATCAATATAACCACGAGCTAGTGGATATTAATCGCATCAATAATGAATTTACTGAAGGTTACCGTAACCACTTACGTGGCGTAATCACAGAATTCGTTGCTGAAACTGGCAGTGCTTGGGGTCAAGAAATTTTAGAAGATTTTGATGGCTTCGTCGGTAAGTTCTGGTTAGTTAAGCCAAAAGCTGCAGATTTACAGCAGATGTTAGATAACATGCGAGCTCGTCCAGAGTAAGCGCTTTGATGAATGCTGAGCCCGCTTACGGTTAGTAATAGGGCTCACGGACGAGTGAGAGAGGTTCGAAATGACTGAACGTCTGAATAATAATTTTCAGTTCGTACAGGTAGGCCGCAAGGACCCTGTAAAGAAAGAGATGTCTGCCCGTACAGAGCAGTTCGTTGAAATTTATACGCCATTCCAACAGGAACAGGCGAGCGAGCAATCACACCGCTGTTTAGAGTGTGGTAACCCGTATTGCGAATGGAAATGCCCTGTGCATAATTTCATTCCTAACTGGTTGAAGCTAGCGACAGAAGGCAACATTTTAGAAGCAGTTGAGCTGAGCCATCAGACCAACTCTTTGCCAGAAGTTTGCGGACGTGTTTGTCCACAAGACCGTCTGTGTGAAGGTGCTTGTACACTAAACGACGGCTTCGGCGCTGTGACTATTGGTAATGTTGAAAAATACATCACCGATACCGCATTCGCTATGGGCTGGAAACCTGATATGTCTAACGTTAAGTGGACAGATAAGAAGGTTGCTATCATCGGCGCCGGTCCTGCGGGAATCGGTTGTGCGGATGTCTTGGTTCGTAACGGTGTTAAGCCAGTTGTTTTTGATCGTCACCCAGAAATCGGTGGTCTATTAACTTTCGGTATTCCAGAATTTAAACTGGAAAAAGAAGTGATGATTAACCGTCGCAAGGTATTCGAAGAAATGGGCGTAGAGTTCCGTTTGAATACTGAAGTGGGTAAAGATATCGACTTCCAAGCCATCATTGATGAGTACGATGCTGTTTTCTTAGGCATGGGTACTTATAACTACATGAAGGGCGGCTTCCCAGGTGAAGACCTTCCGGGTGTACACGATGCGTTGGACTTCTTGATCTCTAACGTTAATCGCAACATGGGCTTCGAAAAAGACGAAGCGGATTTCATCTCTATGAAAGGCAAGAAAGTTGTCGTTCTGGGTGGTGGTGATACCGCGATGGACTGTAACCGTACTTCGATTCGCCAAACGGCTGAATCCGTATCCTGTGCCTATCGTCGTGATGAAGCGAACATGCCGGGTTCTGTGCGTGAAGTTCAGAATGCTAAAGAAGAAGGAGTTAACTTCTTATTTAACCGTCAGCCTGTTGCCATTGTTGGTGAAGATAAGGTTGAAGGGATTAAAGTTGTTACTACTGAGTTGGGTGAGCCAGACGAGAATGGTCGTCGTCGTCCACAAGTGATCGAAGGATCTGAAGAGATTGTTCCTGCAGACGCGGTATTGGTAGCCTTTGGTTTCCAGCCTAGCCCTGCGCCTTGGTTCACTGACTTCGGCATCGAAATCAATAGCTGGAAAGGTGTTGTTGCACCGGAACAGCAAAAGTTCAAATTCCAAACGACCAACGAAAAAGTATTCGCCGGTGGTGATATGGTTCGAGGATCTGACTTGGTTGTTACTGCAATCTGGGAAGGCCGTGAAGCTGCAGATGGGATTATGGATTATTTGAAAGTTTAATAATCTTGTTACTTTAAGGCATTATTAGACAGAAGGTAGAAAACGCGGCTTAGGCCGCGTTTTTTGTTTCTAGCCTGTTAACCACTTCCAATGTTATGCTCTATCTTTATGTTACAGTACATGGATATACCGCGTTGACGGAGCAGGAATAATGAATCCAATAAAAATAGCATCAATATCTCTTTTAGCTTTTGCAATAACCGCATGTGGTGGCGGTGGTGGAAGTCCAGCTTCAGGTACTGATGATACTAATACAGGTGCTAATACAGGTACTGATACAGGTACTGATACAGGTACTGATACAGGTGCAAGTGCAGTTCCTGTAGGGAATATTGGCTTTGGTATTGGTGAAGGGGCAAGCTTTCAGCCAGGTGAACCAGGGGTGTCGGCTCGATATTCATTGGTTGGTGAGGATATAGAAGTTAGTGCCAGTATTGTAAATACGCAAAATAATAATGTTGCTGTTCTTGAAAATTATCAGTTTGTATTTACCTCAGCTTGTTCAGAGCTAAGTCCAGCAGCCGCTAGCTTTAGCGTGCCCGTTATCGGTAGTGCTACAGGCTCGGCTACTTCTATTTATCGTAATAAATCTTGTCAAACTAATGACGCAGTTACTGTCCAGCTTTTTGCTGCGGGAGATAACGTTACTACGTCTACTGCTCTATCAACAATAACAACGAATATCCAAGGTGCTAGCCCCCAATTAGGTTTTGGTGAGGGTGCAGGTTATGTAGACGGCTTAATTAGCGGACAAACGATTCTACTAGATACACTTTCCTCGACGCTTTTAGCTAATGCAGTCGATCGAATTAATCCGAATACTAAAATTAAAAGTGATAATTACATAGTAGTTTGGAGTTCTAGCTGCTCAGCTTCTACTTTTAGTATCTCATCACAATCTTTAGCCGCAGGCGATGTTAAAACTCGATACGATGCAAATACTTGCACAGGCACGGATACAGTAACTTTATCTCTTTATGCTAGAGCTGATACGAACACAGTTTTAGATAGTACATCTTTGAATATTACTATCGGTAATAGCGCAAGCGTAGAGGTCGAACCTAAGTTAGGTTTTGGCGATGGTAGTGACTTTAGTGAAGGCGAAATTAAATTAAGTGCTGATTATGCATTAGCAGGCAGTTCAGTTTCTGTGATTGTAAATGGTGTGAATGGCAAAGATAATAATGTTTTGCTAAATGGCAATTATCTTTATAAATTTGAATCAAGTTGCCCTGCAAACAGTTCTAGCTTTAGCTCTAATGTTGTTGCCAATAGTCATGGCACAATAAGTAATACGTATTTTAATCGTCAGTGCCAGAATGAAGATACCATTACCATTAGTTTGTTTTCAGAAGGGACTAATACGGATACTGGTACGCCGCTGGCTACTTCTACTGCTGTTATAAAGACCGCATTACCTAAGGTCGGAAATAAGAGTGCTGCTGACTTTATCGAAGGTGTAATCGAAGGTAATACTAATTTAGTTGATGCTGCTTCCACCTTTTTAAGCGCAACGATAGTTGATCCATTAAATGCTAATGAAATATTGGATTCAGCTGACTATTACGTTGAGTGGCAGGCTGATTGCGCGACTGCAAAATTCAGCATTGAATCTCAGAGGATTTCTTCTGCAATTAAGACTCGTTATGATGGTGATGCTGACCTGTGTCCAACTGATGTTGTGACACTAACGTTATTCAACAAATCAGATGATTCACTTGTCTCGATAACGGGTGACATTACGATTAATGAGAGCCTTATCCCGGCTGAGCCTGCTCTAGGTAGTGGGACGGGTGTTGGATTTACAAGTGAAGAGCTGAACTTCTCTGAAACAAATATTGCCGCGCGTCAGACCATTGAGGTTGCGGTCAATATTGTAGATATCACGGCTACAGCAAATACCCTGATTACGGATACAGAGTATGCTGTTAAGTTTAACTCTGTCTGTGTAACGGATGGGCGCTCAAGTTTAGATAAAGAACTTATCCGAACAACTTCTGGTATTGCTAAAGTTTATTATACTGCTAGTGGATGTACAGGAAGCGACACCATTAATGCCGTATTGTATGCAATTGAAGATAATGCGGTAAATGAAACCTCTTCTCTTGCTGTTGCTAGTGGGGCGATATCCATTGAATTACCTGAAGTTAATAGTATTGAATATCAAGGGATGAGCTCTAGGCAGATTGCGTTGCAGGGCATTTCGTTTACAGCGTTACCGGAAGTAACAGAAGTAAACTTCATAATAAAAGATATTTATAATAAACCTGTAAGTGGAAAAAGTGTAACCTTTAGCCTATCAAATGCATCTATTGATGCGACGTTATCTGGTGATCTCGATAATGATGGTGAGGTGGTTGCGACTACTAACGCAGAGGGAATTGTTACAGCCTATGTTAATTCCGGTGAAACACATGGATTGGTTTCAGTCTTAGCTGTTACCGATAAAAACTCTGGTGGCGAATTAAGAACCCAGTCATTCGGGATTAGCATTACTACGGGTATACCCGTGCAGCCATCCTTCAGTTTGGCATTAAATAATTATGCTCCTCGAGGTTGGGATGTGAATGGTGAGACCGTTTCTGCAACTGTTCAGTTGGCCGATCGTTTCCATAACCCAGTTCCTGATGGCACGATAGTTAATTTTATTACGGATGGTGGCTATATTGAGCCTGTTTGTACAACTACGACCGGTGCTTGTACTGTGAACTGGACTTCAGGCAGCCCAAGACCCGGATTTAATAAGGATAATAGCCAAGGGGTATTGCAAAAGAGTAAAACACAAACAGAGCATCCAACAAATGACCCTACATCACAATTTCATTTTAACAAAAATGCGGTTTGTGGGGCTGATGATACTGCGGCCGCATGTGATTCTTATCGTAAAGTTGAGGTTGATCCAAACTGGAATGGTGGGCGCTCAGGTGTAGTTACTATTTTGGCTTATGTTGAAGGTGAAGTTGATTTTGCTGATACCAATGGTAATGGTCGTTTTGATGATGCTGAAGCATTTAGCGCAATGCCGGAAGCGTATCTTGATGCGAATGAAGATGGCCAATATACCGCTCCAGATGAAAACAATCCTTTTGAACAACTAATAGAATATGTTGAGGATGAGGTGATGACTGCTGCCCCTACGACCTATCAAGGTGGAAGTTGTACTGATGCTTCACGACTGGCTGGGCATTGCGCAAGTCTGGTTCATCTTCGCGAAGAAGTGAGATTGATCATGTCATCTGATGCAGTTGCATTCAAAGTTGAGTCTATTTCTGGAGGGGTTACAGCTGATTTAAGTGCTGCGTCTTGTATTAATGTATTCAATGAAAAAGCAGTCAATTTTGAGTTTTCAGTGAATGATTATAATGGTAATACGCCAATTAATGGCACTGCGTTCACGACTCTCTCAGAAGGGTTTGATATTGATCAAGCTCCCGGGGCTGTTCCAAATAACAATAAAACAGAAGCACTAATAATTCCTGTGACTATCCGACCAGGTGGCGAGTACAGCGATACTGTAGGCTTTTTTCAAATGTCTGCTGCACATCCTGACGGTGGTGTTGCCGGTACAATAACAATTGAAAATATTACCGATAGCCCTAACCTTAAAATTACAACAACAGATTACTTGTTGGATGTTGTTAATGCCGATGACGCACAAATTGTAGAATTTAAATTTACAGATGCTTGCGGTAACCGTCCTAATGACACCGATATACTTATTTTTGAGGTGGAGGAACTAGGTCTTGCTAGTTATGACAAGGCTGATGTAATAACGACTGACCCTGTTACCAATGTTAAAACGACTGCTGCGGTACCAACAGTTAGATCTGATAGCTTCCAAATTAATGCAAATCAGTTAACAGCCGATGGGGCTTATAGAATCAGATTGTCAAATCCTGATCCGGCGTCGGCTGTAACTGAAGGCAGTTTAACTGTTAGAGCAATTAACTTCTCTGCAGGAGGGGTAGAAACGACTAGCCCTACGTATACAGTTAAGATGAAGTGATTGTTTGTATTATGGACTGATATCCACTTAGCATAATCACTGACTTTTTATCATACTGACTAAAGTCATGATTTCTTCATCAAACCCAGCCTAGCGCTGGGTTTTTTGTTATTATATTCCCCATCTTAAATCTGAAGTCGAAAATTTCCATGTCAGAACTAAAAAACGATCGCTTTTTACGCGCATTATTGCGTGAACCTGTAGACCAAACTCCCGTTTGGATGATGCGCCAAGCAGGGCGTTATCTACCTGAATATCGTGCTAGCCGTGCCACGGCAGGTGATTTCATGAGCTTGTGTAAGAACCCTGAGTTCGCTTGTGAAGTAACCATGCAGCCATTAGAGCGTTATCCTTTGGATGCAGCGATTCTGTTTTCTGATATTTTAACGATCCCTGATGCGATGGGCTTAGGTCTTTATTTTGAAACCGGCGAAGGTCCACGTTTTAAAAAGATCGTCCGTACAGAGCAAGATGTTGCGGCGTTGAAGGTAACGAATACCGCAAAAGATCTTCCTTATGTAACGGATGCAGTGAGTACCATTCGTCGTGAGTTAAATGGCCGTGTGCCTTTAATCGGCTTCTCGGGTAGTCCTTGGACTTTGGCGACCTATATGGTTGAAGGCGGCTCGTCAAAAGATTTCCGTCACGTTAAAGCCATGATGTACGATACGCCTGAGGTTATGCATCAGCTATTGGATGTACTAGCAGACTCTGTAACTGAGTATCTGAATGCTCAAATCGCTGCGGGTGCGCAAGCTGTGCAGATCTTTGATACTTGGGGCGGAAACTTAAGCGATGTGTGTTATCGCGAGTTCTCTTTGAAGTATATGAATAAGATCGTAGCCGGTCTTAATCGTGAAAGCGAAGGCCGTAAAGTGCCTGTTATCTTGTTCACTAAAGGTGGTGGTCAGTGGTTAGAAGCCATGGCAGATACTGGTTGTGATGCGTTAGGCATCGATTGGACAACAGATATGGGTAATGCCCGTAGTCGTGTCGGTGATCGTGTTGCCCTACAGGGTAATATGGATCCATCTGTTTTATATGCTTCTCCTGCGACGATTCGTAAAGAAGTACAACGTATTTTGAATAGCTATGGTCCTGGAACGGGTCATGTATTCAACCTTGGACATGGAATTCACCAGTTTGTCGACCCAGCTCATGCCGGTGCATTCGTCGAAGCGGTGGTTGAATTGAGCCGAGAGCAGTATAAGTAAATTTTTACAATTGCTCTTAAAAGCCCGCCTCGTGCGGGCTTTTTTGTTTTTGGCATTTGTTTAAAATGTTTAAATCTACGTCAATGACCAAAGTTGACGAATCAATAGCTGAAGTTATCCTGTAGGTAGAATTAGTGATTTAGTGTAGAATGTGCCGCGAAAAATAGGTGAATGTTAAGCAATAGCGATAGGCGAATTGGTAATGACAGTTAAACAAGTAGATGCCTTGTTGGTAGGTGCCGGAGCGATGAGCACAACCTTGGCAATGATGTTGAATAAGCTCGATCCATCTTTAAAGATCTGTATGGTGGAACGACTTGATCAAGTGGCTCACGAAAGTACCGATGGCTGGAACAATGCTGGTACAGGTCACGCTGCCTATTGTGAATTAAATTACACCCCAGAAGAAGGTAAAGGCAAGGTTAATATTTCTAAAGCCTTGGATATCAATGCCTCTTTTGAAGTGACCTTACAATTTTGGTCGCACTTAGTAAAAACAGGTGCACTGCCTGCCCCCAAAGAATTTATCAATCGTACTCCTCACAAAAGTTTTGTATGGGGTAAGAAGAATGTTGAGTTCCTACGTAATCGCCATGAGCTCATGAGTGCACATCACTTATTTGAAGGCATGGAATATAGTGAAGACCCTGCTACGCTCGCACAATGGATGCCATTAGTGATGGCTGAGCGTAAAGGCAAAGACCCTGTTGCAGCTACGAACGTTCAACACGGCTCTGATGTTGACTTTGGTTCTTTAGCCCGCAATATGGTATCCCACCTAGATCAGCAAGATAACTTTGAGCTTCTATTGGGTCATTCTGTAGAGGATATGAAGCGCAGTAGTACTGGTGGCTGGTCGGTTTTATTGGAAGATAATAAATCCGGTGAAGTAACCCGTGTTCGTTCTAAGTTTGTATTCTTGGGTGCTGGTGGTGGTGCTTTACCCCTGTTGCAGAAATCTGAGATTCCAGAATGTGAAGGCTACGGCGGCTTCCCTGTGAGTGGCCAGTGGTTAGTTTGTACTAAGCCAGAAGTTGCCAATCAGCATCATGCTAAAGTGTATGGGAAAGCGGCTATTGGTGCACCGCCTATGTCAGTACCTCACTTAGATACACGAGTGATTAACGGTGAACGCGCTTTGTTATTTGGCCCGTTTGCGGGCTTTACGACTAAGTTCTTGAAGCAGGGTTCTAAAATGGACCTACCGGCTTCTGTGAAAGCCAATAACTTGAAGCCAATGGTTTCGGTTGGCTTGAACAATATGGCTTTGACCAAGTATTTAATCAGCGAAGTTTTCCAATCCGATAAATCTCGTATGGATTCTTTACGCGAATACTTCCCGGCTGCGAAAGATGAAGATTGGACCTTAGCTAATGCGGGTCAGCGCGTGCAGATCATCAAGAAAGATGAAAAGGGCAAGGGTAAGCTAGAGTTTGGTACTGAGATTGTTGCCGCTGCGGATGGTACGCTAGCAGCATTGTTAGGTGCTTCTCCGGGTGCTTCAACAGCGACACAAACAATGATTGATGTGATTGAGCGCTGCTTCTCTGAAAAGCTTGAGAGTGATGATTGGAAAGATCGTCTGAAAGCTATGATTCCATCTTATGGTGAATCATTAATCGAAGATGCTGAATTACTGAAAACAGTACGTGAAGATACCTTGGCAACTCTTGAATTGAAGTAATCTTGGTCTGAAGCTGAGCTGCTTTATAAAAAGGCGTTTCTATTATTTAATTAGAAGCGCCTTTTTTATGTTTGATACTTGTTGCTTCGTTTACTTTTTATAAACTCGTTTTACTCGAGGCGTTAGCTGGCAAAACAACTCATAACTGATGGTATTGCAAAGGCTAGCGACTTCATTAGCATTCACGTATTGCCCCCAAAGTTCGACTTCACTACCAATATTGATTTCAGTTTGTTCACTGATATCAATGCAAAGCATGTCCATTGAAACTCGGCCCAGAGTTTGTAAGTAGCTACCTTGACACCAAACAGGAGTGCCAGAGGGGGCGCTGCGAGGGTAGCCATCTCCATAACCAATCGCGACTATGCCGACTCGGGTAGTTTTATCGGCCACCCAGCTATCGCCATAACCAATAGTTTCGCCCGCTTTAACGGTATGACTCGCGATGATCTGAGATTTAAGGGTCATTACAGGCTTGAGTAGGTGATCGTGTTTATCTTTTTTTATTAATGGCGAGCTACCATAAAGCATAATGCCTGGGCGACTGATATGGTCGCTGATCTCAGGCCAGCCAATGATCGCGGCGCTATTATTACTAGATAAGATGAGATCTGGCCAAAACTCTTTTTGCAGCTGTAAAATTTCATCGAGACGTTGAAATTGATCAAGAGTTTTTTCATGGCATAAGTCATCTGCACAAGCAAAGTGACTCATGACCACTTTAATATTGAGGTCAGCGTGTTGGCATTGCTGAAAAATGTCGTGACACTCATTCAAGCGAAAGCCTAAGCGGTTCATGCCGGTATCAATTTTTAACCAGAGTTTAATCTGTTTAAAATGAGATTTGGTTAATAGGATAGCCAGCTGACTTTGGTGGTGTAAAACCATTTCAATATCATGTTCAATTGCGGCTAACCATTCTTCCTCATCATAGCCACCCTCAAGCACCAGTATGGGGTTGTTAATGCCGTGTTGGCGTAACTGTAACGCTTCATCCATACAAGCGACGGCAAGGCCATCAGCGTCACTCAATGCCTGAGCTATTGGCAGCAATCCATGGCCATACGCATCTGCTTTTATTACCGCATACGCTTTTTGGCTATAACCTTTAGCTAGCTGGTAATTGTCTTTTAAATGCTGCAGATTAATCACTGCTTGAGTTGGACGTGCCATGTTTTTCGCTTAAATCAGGAAGACTAAATATTGGGTAGGGTTTATTATGTCAGGCTGCGCAGTCGTAAACTAGCTGCAAGCTTAAAAGATCGTTTCAAATTAGTTGAGTTATAGTATCCATGCACCCTTTGATTGCTGATAAAACTTTGGTTTTCTCACCTGCTCTCGCCGCAACCATTGGCTTGGAAGAGGCGATAGCCCTTACCTGGCTGAATGATATTGCTCAGGCGGTCGGTGGTATCCAATGGCATGTGAATAACGATCAAGTGCGCCAAGTTTTTACTTTCTGGGATGATCAGAAAATACGTCTGGTCTTACGGAGCTTGCATGAAAAAGGTTTGGTGCAATTAATCTCGCCACTTTTTCCTGATGCTCCGCAGTTAATTTTTTGTTTTCCGGGCCAGCAGGCCGCTACTAATTTTGCACATAAGCCAATAGAGGCTGAAATTCAGCAGCCTAGGCAACAAACCAGTGCTCAAGCATTTAAGCAGCAAACACCTTCGGCTACCCCACATCAGCCGATGGAGCAGCAATGGCAGCCCTCAAGGGATGGCTTAAACCGATTACAGCAGCACGGTATTCCAGATAGTTACAGCTTATCTAAGCTCGATGAATTTATCCTCCAGGCGCGAGAAAATGGAAATACCCGTAATGATTGGAATACTCAGTTTTTCCGCTTTATCAAAAAGCACTGGGTTTATACTCAAACCGATGCGCATAAGAAGCAGCAACGATTAGCCGAGAAGGCTTCTTTTAGTACGAGTCATACTCAAGTCCCGGATCGTCAAGAGCGTTTTCAGGCTCGTCGTGAAGAGGCTGGACCGATCGCTCAGCAGTGGCAGCCGAGTTTAGATGCGCAGCAGATTCTGCAACGTGCGGGCATTGATGCACAATTTATTCAAGATTCCATCCCCGAGTTTGTGCTTTATTGGCAAGAACGTGGTGATGCGCATAAAACCTGGAATACTAAATTTATTCAGCATGTTCGCCAGCAGTGGGCACGCTTCTCAGCTTCATTAGAGCATGCTTCTGTACCGACTCGTATTGGTGATGATTGGCAGCCAGATAATGACTGTTATGATATTCTGGCTATGGCACACATCGATATAGGATATGCTCAGAGTCTAATCGGTGAGTTTGTATTGTATTGGCGTGATTCCAATCAGTTGCAAACCAGTTGGAATAGTAAATACTTACAGTACGTTAAGCAGCAATGGGCCAGACAGTTAAACCAGGGCTCTCAAATAGGTGGACAGGCAAATGCAGGATCGCAAAGCGGTACTCAATCCAATTCTGAACCAGGTTACGCAACAGCTGCAGCAAGCAGGCAGCGTCTCACCGACACAGACTGGTAACGAGAAAGCGAATCGTGCTCAAAAGCCATTAGATATTGATCAGAAATCTGCCATTAATCAGATTTTCGAACTATTTCGCTTTAATTATCACAATCAATTTTTAAAAGCCTTTCCTGATCACGATACCGTTATTATGGCAAAGCAATTGTGGGCTCGTTTGCTGGTGGACTTCCCTGCGGAAACAATTATGTTTGCCGCTGAGCAGGTGGTTAAACAGCAGAAGTTTTTGCCCAATGTTCATGATGTTGTAGAAGCCTGTCAGTCTGCGGCTCATCAGCTGTTAGGTATGCCAGATGCACATTCTGCGTATATCGAAGCTTGTCGAGCACCGTCTCCGAAAAAAGAATATCAATGGACTCATCCTGCGGTTTATTATGCGGGTCGATCTAGTGATTGGTTCTTCTTAGCTAATACGATTGAAGCGAAAGCTTTTCCTGTGTTTGAACGTAACTATGCCATGTTGATGGAGCGAGTTGCGGCGGGTGAGAGCATTGAAATTGAATTGCCAAAAGCTCTGCCTGACCATATTGAAAAGCCTATTGAGCGTAAAAATTTGCAGAAAAAGATGAAGCAGCTTTTGAAGGATTCAGGGCTTTAGCAACTTTTCTAAAATCAAAACGCCGTGATTCTCAGTTTGTGGCATGTGCTGCATTAGGTAATTCCTTTTAGGGGACGCCGTGAACCCATCCATGGGGGCTCTCCACAGCTCCTGCTGCGGGAAGCCCCCAAAAGGAATCACCTAATACATCACCATAAATAATTTCATAGATTCAAAATTACGAATACTTCGAAGTAGTGACGGCTAATACGTTACGGTAAGCCGTCATATTTTTAATTGTTAGTAAGGGGGAATCTGGATTGATATATTGGATTCGCGGATCGGTATTGGGTGTCTTGTTTAAGGCCGTCCCGCAGCATGGATGCTGTGGCCGAGCTTACAGGGAGAGCGAAGCGACGTATTCACAGCGTGCCGCGGAACGAGATACCTAATGGCGATCTTCGAGCGAATTGTTGGAAGCTTAAGCGCCACGGCGTTTTTGAATTAACTTTGCATATCACTCATCATCATCCCAATTACCTTCATAACCCGCAGCCAAATTCTCGAAACGCGTATATTTACCCACAAACGCTAAGCGGTCAGTACCGATGGGGCCGTTACGGTGTTTACCGGTAATGATCTCGGCGATGCCTTTATCTGGGGTATCTTCGTTATACACTTCATCGCGATAAATAAAGGCGATGATATCCGCATCCTGCTCGATCGCGCCCGATTCACGTAGATCCGACATTACCGGGCGCTTATTGGGGCGTTGCTCTAAGGAGCGGTTTAGCTGTGACAGTGCGATGATAGGGCAGCTGAATTCTTTGGCGATGGCCTTCATGCTACGAGAGATCTCCGAGATCTCTTGCGAACGGCCCTCAGAAGGCCCTGAAACCTGCATTAACTGCATATAGTCAACCATCACAAGGGCTAGGTCATTATCGTTCTCACGATACACCTTACGACAACGTGCACGCATATCTTGTGGGGTTAAGGCTGGAGTATCATCAATGTAAAGCGGTAGATCTTTTAAAATGTTTACCGCAGACGAAAGTTTAGGCCAATCATCTTCAATTAACTTACCACTACGAATTCGAGTTTGATCAATTTTACCGATAGAAGAAAGCATACGCATAACAATGGATTCAGACGGCATCTCCATACTGAATACAATGCAAGGACGCTTGGTTGCGACTAACGCATTTTCTACCAAGTTCATTGCGTAAGTCGTTTTACCCATCGAAGGACGACCCGCGACTACCACCATATCGGCTTTTTGGAAGCCTGAAGTACGGTTATCAATTTCGGTGAAACCCGAGGTCAAACCACTCAAACCTTCGGGCTTATTAAATAATTCGTCTAACTGATCTAATGTACTTTTTAAGATCGGGCCAACAACGACTGGGCCACCTTCTTTGCGGTTGCCTTCAGCTATCTGAGCAATTTTTTGCTCGGCATCAGAAAGAATATCAAGGGAGTTTTTACCTTCTGGCTCATAGGCCGAAAGTGAGATATCGGCTGCGGCTTCAATCAAAAGACGCTGTTGCGAGCGCTCTTTAACGATTACACCATAAGCGCCACTGTTAGCGGTCGAAGGTGTCATATCAGCCAGCTCGCCTAAATAGGCAATGCCGCCTACTTCGTTTAATGTGCCTAGCTCGTCTAATTCTTCTGAAACAGTCACGACATCAATCGGCTGCTCTTGATCAACCAGAGACTTGATCGCACGATAAATATTACGGTGTTTATGACTGTAAAAATCGTTATCTTCTAAAACTTCTGAAACTGATTCCCAAGCACGGTTATCCAATAACAAGCCGCCTAGCACCGATTGTTCGGCATCTAAGGAATGAGGCGGTGTACGCAAAGATAAAAGTTGTTCGTCAGCAGCTTGGTCAGTCATTATTAATAAATCGTTTTAGAGAATGTAAAAACAAAAAAGGCACTAGAAGCCTGAGCTAATAGTGCCTTAATCTGAAACTTAGTTCTAGTGAAGAGATTAGTCTTCAGCAACAACCAATAGCTTCAATGTAGCAGAAACTTCTGCGTGTAACTGTACAGTGATGTCGAACTCACCAACGTTACGGATCGGACCAGTTGGCAAGCGAACTTCAG
>CAJVZR010000059.1 GCA_913019965.1 uncultured Oleispira sp. | reverse complement strand
GAGAAGTATTTCACTTTCAGCTTTGGCCGAGGGGACAAACCGATTCAAAAGCTTTTTTCTGATTTCTCTGGTTTTATCGATACCCTAGATACCGAGCAGGAAACTCAAGAGTTTTTGCAGATTGTTGAAGAGTACGCCCAGACCTTACCTGAAAGTGAGTCGATTGAGACGAAAACGAAGGTAATCGAGTATTGTGTCGAGCAGGATAAGCAAGGTGAAACAGTCGAATTTAAAACCTTATCAGGGCAATTAGATAGCAGTGCTCCGGAAAAATTTGAGCAGTTCGTAGCGCTGAAAAAACGTGAGCGCCGACAGGTTCGTCCACGTTCAGAATCAACGATGAATGAATCACCAGAGCAATCGTCTGAGCTAGCCCATGGTGAAGCGGTTATTAAAAATGAATTAATTCCTGATCGTAAAAGCTTAAAAAATTACCTGCGCTATAGTGGTAAAAATAAAGAAGTAACACTGAGCTTTGCGGCTACTTCTTTAGGCACAGATATTAGCTTTGATCCTAGCGAAAATAGTTTAACCATTAAAAACTTGCCTAGCCGTTTATTAAAGCAACTCAAGCCTGACAATGATTAACTGAGCATTTTTCAATTGCGCAGCATTTCATTGCTTAATAATTAACGTCTATTCTCGAATTAATCCCCGACTTGAATAGACGTTAATAGTGAAATCACATCTTGCTGATTTTCTAATAATTGAATCCCATCATTCCCTGTTGCTAATAGTTTACGATCAACTGCAATGACATCGTTACAGGGGAAATCTGCATAATCAGTCACGACCTGTGGATCACTAGAATCAGTCACATCGTAGATTCTTAACCCGCCTGTAAAGCAAACATATAAGCGATCACCCGCGATGGATAACCCCGATGGGTTTTCAATACGTTTTTGCACCAATTCAATTGGATTTTCAACGTCACTGACATCAAATACGATTAAGCGGTTACTGCCACTATTGGACAGCACTCCAGAACCGTCAACAATACCAGCTGAGTTGTCTTCCGGACGTATGGTCACGTACATGATGCCATCAGCCGCGACGACGGGATCACGACTGGTAAAGTGCGAAGCAAACGATAAACCATCAATAAAACCATCCGACGTTATCTTAGTGATAACCGCACCTTGATTAGTACCGATTAATACTAAATCTTCACCATAAGGAAATAACGTCTCTAAACGTGGGCCTGTGGTAAATGATTGATCGACTAGCCTTGGGTTCATTGCATCTTCAATATTGAAGGAGCGTATCGAGTTATCTTCAACCACAATAAGGTGGTCATTTTGAATCACAAAACGTGCCGTTGACCCACCGACTCCTGATGATGAGCCGGTACTAGCTGAGTCGGTGGATTCAACACACCCCGATAAGCAGTACGCAACTAATAGAAACATCATCGTCTTCATTTTTGTCATCCTTTTTATCTGCTTTAGACTCTTCATTTTCAAAATCATATTCATCACCGTATAAAATCACTTTCCCTGATTTTGTTTTGTAGCCAATGACAATGCTCTGGATACCATTATATTTATCACCAAAATCCATAAAATATCCAAGGGGAAAGAATTGTCTTTCATCAGGATATTGAAAAACGTCTTCTTGACGAACCACTAACAGCTCATTGCCATCATTTTGTAATAACGAGTTTAAATCGATCATCACTAGATCGATAAAAGCCGAACTGTATAAAACGCCGTCTTTAATGGTTAAATTCAATGCCCCGGGGATCGGCAGGTATACTTGTCTAATAGGATTGAGTTCATCTGTCATATCAAAAATATGAATGCCTCGGAATTTTTCAACCACAAACAGCCATTGATCCAGCCGATAAATCTTTCCTGTTCTTTCTAGTATTTGGCCAGAAGAATAATCTGGCTGGATATCGCCACGTAAATCATCAAGCTCTAATACCACTTCACTGACGCACAGGTAGTTAATATCGTCACCATCACACTCGTAATAATCCTCGTAAGTAGATCCCAAAATAGCAAAGCTGCCCAACAATAAGAGTGAAGATTTTTTCCAGGTACTTGTTGTAGTCAATTCGCTTGCTTCATTGCTTACTAAGTATCGGGAGATCATAAAGCGAGTCACGAAACTCGCGAGCATGGCAGCGATAATATCCAATACTGCAAACGTACCCCGACTTAATATTGGCAACTGCTGTCCCTGGCAGATTTCAAAAAAAACAACTATCAATAGCCAGCTGACAGTCACCTGATTGACAGCTTTTTGGCTGAGTTCCTTTTTCCAATAAAGCAGTAGCAGTGTCGAAGAGATAATCAATGGCATGAAAATAAAGCTAGGAAATGAACCCATCAATACTGTGGTTAAGCCCTGGCTAGGCATAGCAGCCAATGGCACCATAGGTTCAAGGCCTAAAACAGGTGATCTGAAAAGTAGATAGAATACGATGCCAAGCAGAAGAGAGCAGCCCGCTGTTTTCAACAAGGCTAGATGATTTTGTTGCACATCCATATGAACAATTCCAATACAATGCATAGTAAGAATGATTCTTATTATACTCATCTGTATTACAACTTGTATATTTTTACCTCTAAGAGCAAAATAATATGCATAAATAATAATAAATACTTATTTCATCAATAAGATAATTCTCAAAAAATATTCTGACGAATATTGAAATCACGATGTTGAGACAAATATGCTAAAACAAACGCTCTGGGCTTGGAATTCCATGTCTGCAATGTTCTTTCAAGATACCCATACGATTCCACTAGCGGATTTAAAGCAGAAGTATCAACTAGAAGACTCCAGCTTTATCAATATCAATGGCCTCAATGTTCATTATCGCGATAGCCCGTGTCGGCAGAATCCGGAAGCTCCCGTATTATTATGTTTACACGGTATATTCTCTTCTTTGCATACTTGGCAAAAGTGGATTGATGAGCTTAACGATCGTTTTCATATTATCAGCATAGATTTACCCAACTTCGGCCTAACAGGCCCTTTTCCATTTTCAAAAATTGATGATAATAGCTATCCCGATTTTTTACGTGATCTGCTGGATGCATTAAAAATCAGTAAATGCCATATCGCGGGGAATTCCTTAGGCGGCTTCTTTAGCTATTCTTTTGCCGCTAGGTACCCTGAGCGTATTGAGAAAATGATTCTGCTCGATTCAGCCGGTTTCTTATTTATGCCGCCATTAGCCTTAGTGAGCTGGGGCGCTCCACTCGGAGGCTGGGTCGCTGAAAATTCAAACCCACCCAAATCTTTAGTTTTTCATCTTATTCGCCAAGCCTACGCCAATGCAGATCGCGCAACGGAAGAAGAGTTACTACGCTATTATGAAATGATGTTAAGACCCGGTAATCGTCAAGGTGGCAGTAAAGTTCTGCAATTTGTTCGTAACCGTTTTGGCTTTGATACTCAGTGCCTTAAAGATATTCAGACCCCCACATTATTAATGTGGGGTGAACAAGATCATTGGATTCCCATTCGTCATACTAAGAACTTTCAAAAGAGTCTGCCAAATTGCCAAGTGATAACTTATTCTGATTGTGGGCATATGCCCATGGAAGAAAAACCTGAAGTAAGTGCAAAGGATGCGGCGAAGTTCCTGTTATCAGAATGAGTCACATACAATCCGTGGCCTCACTTGCGCCACGGAGTCACTTGATACTTCTTAAGAACTTCGTCTATCTTTCCAGATCGATATAAATCTATTATTTTTTCATCAAAATATTTTTTCAAGGCATTCACTTTACCAGCTAGACTCTGGTCAC
The DNA here is from genome assembly GCA_913019965.1 of uncultured Oleispira sp. Lineage (GTDB taxonomy): Bacteria > Pseudomonadota > Gammaproteobacteria > Pseudomonadales > Oceanobacteraceae > Oleispira. The sequence continues at coordinate 22,249 of CAJVZR010000059.1, read as the reverse complement.
TTGAAAAAGCCATGTAAATTTTTTCCTCTGATACACAGCCTGCATTGATATAATTTTGATTAATCCCCATTTTATTTAGTTGATGACGTGTTGTATTTTGCGTGAAAATAAATGCATCTAATCGATTGGCCGCGATCATTTTAATATTTTTAGCAATGAAGTTTTTATCGTAATGCATAGGCTGAAAATTAAAACTTTTATCATTCACATACGGATTAAGAGCTTCAATCGACGCGTCACTTGCAATACCGATTCGTAATTTTTTTAGGGATTCAGCGCCGCTATAGCGCCATTTATTATTTGCAGGAATAAAGATGCACATTCTTTGAACCCCAATTTCATTGCTAGGATATATCAACCCTGGGGCTTCGGCTTTCGCTGGCGAGAGCAATGCAAATGATTCGCCCACTTTTACTTGATGAATTGCCCTTGACCAAGAAAAAGTCTCGATTAACAGCTTATACTGACTGCCTACAAAAATAAGCTCTGTTATCTCATTAACATAGCCAGGCTTATTTTCATCAGAGCAAAGTTGGGGACACCAATCAATCGCTGCCACATGCACATTTTCAGCGATGGCTATGCTTGCATTTGAAAAATACAAAAATAGAGAGGCGATTAATATTAGTATTGGGTGCATAAATTAGAAGTCGATAGCCGTATTGACTAGTATTAAGCTAAACTAGCTTTATAAAAGAATCAATGCATAACACTTAGTCGATAATAGAAAATAGAGGTCTTTTTATGGAGTTTTACAAGAAACTCTATCAATGGCTGCTAAAAAGAGCCGATAAGCAAGCCGATAACATTTGGATATTTACCTTAGGGGCCGTATTCTTTTTCTTTGGTATGGGGATTATCTTGTATTCAGAAAATGCGATAGCGCCTTCCCTTGGGCAAGAGCTGATTGTTTTATTTGGCTTTATACTAGCGATTCTTGGCGGAATAGCCGCTATAATAGGCTATTTATCGTTAAGCTTATTGCGTTTCTTAAGCTTCGCTAGCCGTGAGCGTATAAAAGCGCCGACCGATGAATCCATTCCTGACTCAGTGACTGAGCCTTCTCAGAGCCAAAAGAAAGTATTATGAGCGAACGTTTCCCCGATATTGAAGTTTATCTATTAAAAGCCGAAGCCAGTGAAATATACACTTGGCTTTGCACACAGTTTAAGCAGGTAGAAGAGCACAAAAATTCACCTAAATCTGTTCAATGGTTAGTCGATGGCACTGAAGTTTTATTTACTCTGAATAGTAATAAGAACTTTGCTAGCTTATGGTTCAAGCAAAATAATACCCCTTGGAATAACGATCTTGATTGTGGCCGCGCTTTGCATACCGCTCTTGGTAAAGAAGTTCGCTGCTCAAAAGCGGCTTGGCAAGAAGGTGATGAAGGTCCGGCTTGGACCAAGCTAATCCATGGTGAAGAAAAAGATTTAGACTGGGATTAATCGTGTCTAAACACTCTGCCGATAACAGCCTGTCGCTAAAAGATCTCCAACAACGCTACTTTCGACTATTAGAGTCTATGTCAGAAGGTGTTTATGGTCTGGATGCCGACGGTCTTGCTACGTTTGTAAATCCAGCAGCTGAGCGCATTACTGGTTGGACTGCTGACGATATATTAGGCAAGAACATTCATCAGTTTCATCATCATAGTCATGCTGATGGTCGACCTTACCCAGATTATGAATGCCCTATCTACAAAACGCGCCTAACTGGTGAGAGCGCCCATTGTGAACATGAAGTATTCTGGCGCAAGGATGGCAGCTGCTTTCCCGTCGAATACTCCAGTACTCCCATCGAAGAAAATGGCCAGACACTGGGAGTCGTTGTTGTTTTTAAAGATATCAGTGAGCGCTTGATTCAACAGCAAAAGCTACAAACGGCATTACAGCAAGTTCAGTTATTAAAAGAGCAGTTAGTCGCGGAAAATAACTTACTGAAACAAGAAATCCAACATCAATCTCAGCAAGATATTATTGGCCAAAGTGAAATCATTGCCGCCTTACTGGATCGCATTGCTCAAGTAGGCCCTACTGACGCCTGTGTGCTCATTCAAGGGGAGAGTGGCACCGGTAAAGAACTGATTGCCCAAGCCTTACATGGCAGCAGTCAACGCAAAGACAAACCTTTGGTTAAAGTCAATTGCGGTGCGATTGCTGAGAGCTTAATTGAAAGCGAACTTTTTGGTCATGAAAAAGGCGCATTCACTGGCGCAACACAGCGTCGCTTAGGGCGATTTGAAGTAGCCCATGGTGGTACTCTTTTTCTTGATGAAATTGGCGAACTGACCGCCGCCGCACAAGTTAAATTATTACGGGTCTTGCAAGAGCAAGAGTTTGAGCGCGTGGGCAGTAGCCAAACGGTCAAGATCGATGTGAGAATTATTGCAGCGACCAATCGTGATTTACAGAAACTGGTCGAGCAAGGTGAATTTAGAGCTGACCTATTTTATCGCCTAAACGTATTTCCACTGTGGTTGCCGGCACTGCGACAACGAGCAAGTGATATCCCATTGCTAGCAAATTATTTTTTAACAAAAATACAACGCCACATCGGCCGCCAATGCACTGGCTTTACGCCCGAGTCACTAGAGAAAATGATGCTCTACTCTTGGCCTGGCAATGTCCGTGAACTGTACAATATTATCGAGCGCTCGTTGATTCTTCATAGCGGTAATGGCTTGCTAGCAGTACACCTAGATACCGAGCTTGGTTTGTCTAATAGCCTCCCTTCGCATAATCCAGCCGTTGCGAACTCATCAGAATTACCAATAAAGTCCTCGCAAGAAGGTCTTGTGACCTTAGCGGAGGCTGAAAAACAGCATATCCTTAAAACGCTAGCATTCTGTAAGGGTAAAGTCTCTGGCAAGCAAGGCGCTGCTGATATTTTACAACTGCCCGTCTCAACACTGCGCTCTCGAATGAAAAAACTGGGAATTAATAATCAAAAGTAGTGATATATCAAACCAGTAGCGATATATCACTACAAATAAATCATATATCACTACAATTATCAGAAAAAATGTAAAAACCCCTTATTATTCAGTAGCTTACAAGGTGGCCTAAGGATTGCTATCTAGCCTCATGCATTTAAAGAAATGAGAGCTTTATGAGTAAGTTAATCGCCACATCCTCCCAACCCGCGGTAAGTAACGAATCCTCCTCGATTATTCAACCATTAATCAGCTGGTTCAAATCGGCTCCAGATAACCATAGAGTGCGCTTGATTACAGGCCGTTTTAATACACTACGCCGCAGCATCAGTTTGCCATTATTAGCCCTTTGCTTTATTACCCCTTGGCTGACTTGGAATGACTTGCCTCTGGTGCATCTTGATCTTGTCAGTAAGCAGTTTCGCTTTGCGGATATCGTTTTATGGCCCGAAGACCTGATGGTCTTAACTTGGATGATGATGGCAGGCGCTTTTGGCTTATTCTTCGTCGCCATGGTCTCTGGCAGGCTTTGGTGCGGTTATGCCTGCCCACAAACAGTATGGACGTTTTTGTTTATTCGCCTAGAGGAAATCATTGAAGGTTCTCGTCACAAACGTTTAAAAATGGACCGTCAGCCATGGGCGCTGAATAAGCAAAGTGCTGAAAAAGTGGCTCGAAAATCACTTAAACATGTTTCCTGGTTAGGCTTGAGTATAGCCACGGGCATTACCTTTATTGCCTACTTTTACCCATTATCCGATATGGCGAATGATTTTCTTGCCAGTGATTTCCTAGTCAATGAAATGTCCGGCAGTGGTCTATTTTGGATTTTATTCATCGGCCTGTTAACGTATTTGAATGCAGGTTTTTTACGCGAACAAGTTTGTACACACATGTGCCCCTATTCACGTTTTCAATCTGTGATGGCTGACCGCTCGACTCTTGTGGTTGAGTATAATGAAGAACGAAATGACTGCATCGATTGTCAAGTCTGCGTTCAAGTATGCCCTACTGATATCGATATCCGCGATGGCATGCAACTCGCTTGTATCGCATGTGGAGCTTGTGTTGACGCTTGTGATGATATTATGGAGAAAATTAATAAACCCAAGGGACTCATAAGCTACCACCCTGGAGAATCAAGTTTTAAAGAAGCGATCAACCTTATTCGCCGACCTCGGCTGATCGGTTATGCTGCCGCACTTTTACTTTCACTATTTTTGTTAGTTAACGAATGGCAAGGCCGTGAAATCATTAATGCTCACTTAGAGCGAGAGCGCACGAGTCTTTACCGTATCAATGCAAACGATGAAATAGAAAATAATTTCTTTATAAAACTGCATAATAAAGCGAAGAATAGGCAGAATGTTTACTTTGAAATTGATAATAACCAAAGCCAGCAAGAGGATTTTAAACTAAGCCAAACCCAGTTTAATCTAGCATCAGGGCAGCGACTGCAAATCCCTTTCACTGTGACTCGGTTAAGTACTGGGGGTAATACTCGTCGGAGGGAATCAAATAATGAAGCAATAACAATTAATGTGTTATCGACCGTTAATAATGAAAAGGTTGGAACAATTAATACCTCATTTATTGCGCCAAGGTAGGTTTAAGACGTTTCAATTATTCTAATAATAAAAAGGCAGCCTAGACTGCCTTTTTATTTCTATTTCTTTACCAATGAGCGGGTTGTCAGAATATGAGTAGAACAAACTTGGTTTTTATCACATAAGGTAAGCTCTGGAGATTCAGGTAACGCTTTTATGCCAAATATCATTAGATGCAGACCACCGGGTTCAAAACTCATGGTTTCTCCGGCTTTAATTGTTAGCTCATGCAGCTGACGCATTCGCATCATACCATCCACATGACTATGAGTATGAATCTCTACACTTTTAGCGCCTTCCAATTTAGCGGATATTAAAGTGCTGTCAGTATCACTGACATTGCGCAGATCCATGAACGCGGCGGTCATGCTACGTCCTGGAATAGGTTTGCGTACATAACCTTCTTCCACAACCCATTCTGCCACACTGGAAAAAGATAACGTTAAAGCCATCATCAAATAACCAGCTTGGTTAACCATTCGCTGTAATTTCACGCCCTACTCTCTTAATATTGCTAATGTCTTATTTCGCGGCAAGTTTACCGCGAACGTTATTAAATACCAGTGACATGTTGTCGCAGCTATTTCGTCATAGCTAAATTGCAACAACTAAGCTGTTTTAATCTGTGCTGATAGAAGCTCGCCACTCTAACGCCGCGGTTAGATCATTAATTGGCTTAGTAAAATAATAGCCTGCCATACCGTCAACACCGGTTTGACGTAACGCTTGAATATCTTGCTCGCCTTCAACACCTTCCCCTAATACTTGTAAATCAAGGTTATGGGCTATTTGCACCATCGATTGGATAAAGAATTTATGATCCAAAGCTTGATGAAGTCCACGGTTAAAGCTGCCGGCAATACGTAAATAGCTCAACGGTAAGCGCTGTAAATAAGCAAAGGCTAATGACCCTGTTCCTACTTGGTCTACGCCCAATTCAACACCTTTTTCTTTTAATCTATGCGCTAGACGAGCTAATGATGATTCAATATTCGTGATCGAAAATTCAGCGACTTCAATCGCTAAATAATCGTTCCACTGGGGATACTCATCAAATAATGCTTCTAATTGATCGTGAAAGGTCTCACTTAGCACCGACGCCGCTGAAAGGTTGATACAAAACTTCTTTTTAATTTCACTCTGTTCTTGTTTTAAATACGAGCAGGATTGAAATTGTTGCAATAGCGTTTTAATTACCAATAAATCAAATTGCGGCGCCAATTGATGACGCTCGATCATTGGCCAAAACCGAGCCGCTGAAATAATACCTGCTTGATCATGAATACGGCTCAAAACTTCATATTGAATAATGTGCTCACCGCGAGTATCCAGTATCGGCTGAAAGTGCAGCTCAATCGCTTGAGACTTTAATACTTTTTCTAATTCAATTTTCCATTCACCGGCAGTGCGTTCAACTTCATCATTAGGCTGGGCATAGAACTCAAAGCGGCTTTGAGGTTGGCGCTGCGCTTGTCTTAATGCGGCATCGGCCTTACTGAGCGCTTCAATTAACGTTACTTGCTGATCTTGAGTACCTTCTTCAACCAATGAGCGCTGTAAGACAATTGCGCCAACATGAAAAAGAATGCCTGATCGTTGAGTGAGCGCTGTTGTGGATAACAAATCAAAGCAATGTTTTACCTGCTCTTCACTATGCAAAATATCGGTAGCCGGTATATAGAGCGCGAAATCAGCACCGGTTCTTCGGCTTACGAGTGCTTCGCTATGTTCATCGTGCCACTGATTTAACACTTCTCCGATACGAATTAATAATTCATCCCCAGCCTCTCGTCCTTGCTGTTGATTGAAAGTCGTAAAATCTTTCACCTGAATTAATAAAAGAACACCACTGTGCCCTTCCGCTTGTTTTAAAACATGCTGCAAGCGCTGATCAAATCCTCGTCGATTTAATAAATGGGTGACATCATCTAAGTAACTTTCTTCACGCAATTTCTCCGTCAGGGCTGACTGTTCTGCAAAGATGGATTTTAGTTTACGCACCATCTGGTTCATCGCTAAAACAACGCGCTTCAACTCGCGAGCTCGAGGCAACTTTTCTAGCTCGTAGAGGTTACGTTCACTAATATCCAGCGCTTGTTGCTCAACTCTTTCTAACGGTTTAAACATCCAGCGTAAGATAATCTGCAAACTGACGAGGCTGAGCAATGCCATCCACAGATACCAAAGTACTTCTCCGCGAACGATGCTCCATAAATCACGATAGGCAAAATCGGTATGGCTTTTAATCGTTAAACTGCCTAATCGCTGCCACCCTTGAGTCACATCCGTTTCTGCAGCGACAACCGATAAGTCCACGAGTGAAATAAACCAGCTAGGCGCAGGCTTATGTTGCGTGGCTTGCTGTGCTTGGCGCTTTAATTCACTACCATCCACCAGCTGTAAACGAATTTCTGCAAAAAAACCGCGATCAAATAGCACATCAATCATGCGCTCTAGTTTTACCTTATCTCCATCCGCGACCGCATTTGACATAGAAAGCGCTAAGGACGTCGCCGCGTCATAGGCTCTTGAATTTAGTTGCTGTTGAAAATAGCTACTGGAATTTGTCAGTGTGACAAACAAATTGCCAGTTAATAATAATAAAATAAGCGCACTCGCCATTAGGCTGAGCTGGCGTCTTAATGTCATGTCCATGTCCTTGCTATTTAAATTTCCATGCCTTGCGCTGACATTCTTAGCCGCAAACCAGTCCATAAATCGAGTTTATTAGGATTCCCCATACGAATCCCCTGTCCTTTCATTCGCTCTAACCACATTCCTGAGCCATTGAAGCTGTATACCGGCTCTAAATCTTTACGTCGATCCGCTGAATATATCTTACCGATAAGGTTATCTAATACCAATGGAATTGCATCAGGGGTTGGAAAATAAGTCAGCACCATATGCGCTTGATTAATCCGTAGGGCTTTGACGTAGGTTATACGCATTTTTTCTACTTCAACCCCGAGTTCCTTCAGGGTGTAATATTTAGCGATTACGAAGTCTTCACAGTCTGCACCATGAGTGGTGAGCGATTCATACGGAGTGGCCCAATAGTCTTTCTGCCCCCAATGTTTATCATCACTGACATAATTGACCCGCTGATTGAAAAAGTGATTCACCGCTCTTAGCTGCTCATCTTCATCATCATCGCGTAGATCTTGATATAATTCCTGCCAATCCAGTAAGCGCTGCTTCGCATCATCACCAAATTCGCGCTGCGCGCCAGCCAATAACTCTTTGCTTAACCATTGCTGATCATCCGCCCTTAACAAAATCACAAGGCTTAATAATAAACAGGTGGCAAAGGGTTTAATGACGGTGAATAACCAGCCCATTACTCGCAGCCTTAAGCGTCCTTTGAGCAACAATAACTCTCTCTTATCGTTAATATATAGGGAATAAATAGTGAAATTTCTTTTATTAATTACCTTTACTATAGAACAGGAACGAACAGTCAGTGGGTTCGACAGCAAGATTTCTGATTACTGCTAAACTATTAGCAACATTTGCGATATAGAAAATCATGGATATATCAAAAGCTGATAAGCTAAAACAACACTTCTCTACTCGTGTGACCAATCAAGCCCGCCATGTACTGGATCTATGGCGCTGCCTACACGACGACCAGTGGCAAAGCGCTCGCATTCAAGACTTATTACAAGCTAACGATAAGCTATTACGCTTCGCTCAGCGCTTTGATTCCGAAAAATATACTAAAATTGCTGAAAAATTTGATGCCATCCTCTCTAGCTTAGAAGCTGAAGCTCTGCCTAGCAGTGAACAGCTTAATCAGCTAAACGACCTGATGCTGCAGCTCAGCCAAGGGGTATTACGCCACAGCGATAGCAATCAATCTGAAAAAATGATTGTGGTTAAAAAACCGGTATATATGGCTTTAAACGATACCGATAATGCCTTGCAGCTTGCCCAGCAGATGGAATATTTTGGTTTACGCGCAGAACCGTTTAATACCCAAGATGAACTGGATCAAGCAATTCATAAGCGCCATCCTTTAGCCATAATCATGGATATCGACTTTCAAGCTACGGATAATGGCTTGGCGATCATCAAGCATCATCAAGGTGGTGAAGATGATCATTCGACCTTTCCAGTCATTTTTTATAGCTCACACCCTATGACACTGAAACAAAAGCTCTTATGTCTTCGTTTGGGTGGCATCAGTAGCTTAGAGAGCTTAGCGCCACAGGCCATCATCAGCCGCATTGAAACCTTAGTAAACATCGTTCCAGAACAACCTTTTCGGATATTAATTGTCGATGATTCAAAGTCTCAAGCTCTGTATACCGAAAAAGCATTAAATGCAGCGGGGATGATTACCGAAAAGGTCATTAACCCCATGGAAGTATTAGAGGTACTGGAGTCTTTTCAGCCTGAAATGATCCTCATGGACATGTACATGCCTGAATGCAATGGGGTCGAATTGGCCAAAGTCATTCGCCAAGATAAACATTACATTAATATTCCCATCATTTATTTGTCCGGTGAAGAAGATAAAGAAACTCAACTTAAGGCTATGGCTGAAGGTGGAGAAGATTTTTTAACCAAGCCCGTTGACCCTAGGCATTTGTTATCAACAATACGTACCCGCGGTAGTCGTGCTCGTGAGTTAAGCCAGTTGATCGCTCGTGATAGCCTCACCGGCTTGTATAATCATACTCATATTCTGAAAGCATTAGACGAGCAAATTAAGCTCGCCGAGCGTAATAACTCTTCACTCTGTTTTGTCATGGTCGACATTGATCACTTTAAACAAGTTAATGATAATCATGGCCACCCCGTCGGCGATGAAGTTATTAAAAACCTAGCCTTATTTTTATCTCAGCGACTGCGTAAAACAGACTATATAGGCCGCTATGGTGGCGAAGAATTCGCCATGGTTTTGCCAGGAGCCGGGATTGAAGATGCCCATAACATCATGGACGAGATTCGCAATAATTTTTCTCATCTTCTGCATGGTGGCCAAGCTGCTCTCAGTTCAACATTTTCCTGCGGCATCGCCCTCTATCAAGGACAAAAGACCAGCGAGCTGATCGATTTAGCCGATCAAGCGATGTATTTAGCCAAGCGTGATGGTCGAAATTGCGTAAAAACCTGCCCTTCAAGCGATTAGCGCCACAGGGGACTAGACCATTAGCCGCTTTTTGTGCACACTCGCCCGCTATTATTTGACAAAAAGACGTACAATCATTTGTATCGTTAATACGCGGAGCTGACTATGCCATCCATCCTAGTTTTAAACGGCCCTAACTTGAACCTATTAGGATCTCGAGAGCCTGAGGTTTATGGTCATACAACCCTCGCAGATATTGAACAGACTTTAGTCAAGCAAGGTCAAGCCGCTGGTACTGAGCTAACGTGTTTTCAATCGAATGCTGAATTTGCGTTGATTGAACGTATTCATCAGGCGAGACAAGACGGGGTCGATTTTATAATCATCAATCCCGCCGCTTTTACCCATACCAGTGTCGCCATTCGTGATGCGATTTTAGGGGTAGATATCCCTTTTATCGAAGTCCATATTTCCAATGTTCATGCTCGAGAAGCGTTCCGCGCTCATTCCTACTTTTCAGATAAAGCGGTAGGAGTGATTTGTGGCTTAGGCCCTCAAGGGTATGAATTTGCACTTGCGAGTGCGTTAGAACAGTTAAAAGGATCAGCCTAATGGCTTGGATACAACTTAAAGTTGAAGTATTACCCGATCAAATTGAAGTGATCGAAGATTCAATGTTATTGGAAGGTGCACAAGCCGTGACCTTGCAAGACGGTGCTGATCAGCCAATATTAGAGCCTGAGCTGGGTACTATGCCTGTTTGGGACAAAACCATCGTCATCGGTTTATTTGATGCTGAGATTAATGGCGAAGCTTTACTGGCTAATATGCAAGAGCTGTTTGCTTGCGATCCAAAAATGCAAGGCATCCAATTCCCTAACCATAAGCTTGAGCTAGTAGAAGATAAAGACTGGGAACGTGCCTGGATGGATAATTTCCACCCGATGCCCTTTGGTGATCGTCTATGGGTTTGCCCAAGCTGGAAAGACCCTGAAGATAAAGACGCCGTTAACCTAATGCTAGATCCAGGTTTAGCCTTTGGTACGGGAACACATCCAACAACCGCACATTGCCTGCGCTTTTTAGATCAAAACGTAGAAGGTAACGAACTGGTTGTCGATTATGGTTGCGGCAGTGGTATTTTAGGGATTGCTGCCTTATTACTCGGTAGTGATCGTATGCTCGGGGTTGATAATGACCCACAAGCCTTGATCGCTACGCGACAAAATGCCGAGCGCAATGGTATTAGTGCAGACAAGTATGACGTGGTACTACCCGAAAATACGCACAAAGTTGAAGCAGATATCATGGTCGCCAATATTCTTGCGGGGCCACTCATTTCCTTAGCGGAGAACATTGCCAAGTTGACTAAGACGGGAGGTAAGCTCGCTTTATCTGGTCTATTAAGCCATCAAGCTGAAGAAGTGCGACAAGCCTACGAACCATGGTTTAATATGGATGGTATGGAACAACAAGATGATTGGATCATCTTGACTGGCGTTAAGAAGTAAATGGTAGAACAGAAAGGATTTTGCTTTTATGGCTGAGACTCAAATAACTCGCTGCCCACATTGTCAAACCACATTTCGCATCCGCTTAGAGCAATTAGCGGCGGCGAAAGGTGCTGTGCGCTGTGGATCTTGTTTACAAGTATTTAAAGGCGCCGATCATTTAGTCGATGAAAAAGCCAAGCCAACTCCGGCCGCTAAACCGGCCACAACGACTACTGCTAAAGCCGCAGCAGTTAAAGCTCCCCCCGTAAAAAACAAACCAGCGGCGGCTAAAAAACCTGTCCCTGTGGCCGCCAAGGCAACTAAGCCGGCACAAGAGAAAAAAGCAGCGCCTATCAAGCCGAAAGCGGATGAAATCTCATTCGATGATATTCCGGATCAAATCGCTGATGATCCGCTAGAAGATTTTGGTATTCGCCAACCGGATCGCAATAGAGATGAAACCTTTGATAATGGCTTGCAGCTTGATGATTCTGTTTTCAGCATGCAGGAAGGTGCTAAACCGTCTCGATACTCACTGCATAAGCAAAGTGACGACCTTGAATTCGATCTAACCGACGAGTTCAATGATGACAACTTTTCCAATGATACTTATAGCAGTAACAGCTACGACTCAGAGGATACTCCCACTGATGAGTCCTGGGCTTCTAGCTTAATGGATGCTGAAAGTGGCACGAAAAAGAAAAAGACATCCCCTGATGATGAGTCTTGGGCGGATGAGCTGTTAAATGTTGATGAAGACTTAATTGAAGACATTGACATGAGTTTCACTAAAGAAAATGTTGTTAAAGAAGAAGATGACTTCGTTCCTTCTTTAGAGGATGACATAGAAGATGATCAATTCCATTTAGGTGGCCATGACGAATTTGAGCAAGATACGGTTGAAATTGAACTGAGTGTCGCAAGTTCCGTCAATGATCTTTATGACGAACCCCTAAATCTTAATAAGAAAGGCAAGAAAGCCCACAAAGTGGCGACTCAAAACCGCTCAAGCTTTAATTGGCTATGGTTAACGGGAGCACTTGCGATGATGTTCTCATTAGCCGCCCAAGTAGGCTACTTTAAATTTGATACTTGGTCTCGCCACCCTGAATACCGCCCAGCTTATGCAATAACGTGCCAGTTAATAGGTTGCCAGCTACCGGCGATTCAAGATGTTGATCTAATGAATACCCAACACTTTATGGTGCGCCTGCACCCTGAAGTTGAACAAGCTCTGTATATCGATACCCTGCTAGTTAATAACGCTTCTTACCAGCAACCCTTTCCAGACCTAAATCTAGTTTTTACTGGCTTAGAGAATCAAGTAATTGCCTCTCGTAGCTTTAAACCAAAAGAATATCTAGCAGGGGAACTTGCTGGCGCTAAAGTGATGCCATTAAAAGTGCCGATTCATATCGCCATTGAAATTGTTAACCCTGGGGCAGAAGCTGTCAGTTATCGCATTGAATTAGCGGCAAACCATTAGTCGCTAAGCTACAAAAATTCATTTCTGTCAATCAAGTTGAGCCAGTCTTTTCGATAATCATCGACAAAAGGCTCAATTTGTCACGTCAAGCTTTTTAGTTGCAAATATCTCACTAAAAACTGCTCTATAGGCCTTTATTCATACTCTTGATATGAGTATTATACGCCGACTTTTCCATCGCGCATTTTTTAACCAGAAGTCATACATTTATTATGTTAATGATTGGTCCTTACCAACTGCCAAACCCCGTGGTGCTTGCACCCATGGCAGGGGTGACCGACCTTCCGTTTAGGCAGTTATGCCGACGTTTAGGTGCTGGACTCGTGGTCGGTGAGATGGTTTCGAGTAACCCGAAGTTGCGAAATACACGAAAGTCACAACTTCGTTTGAACCATGATGGAGAGCCTGAGCCGATTGCCGTGCAAATTGCCGGTGGTGACCCAGAATCCATGGCGGCAGCGGCCAAGTTTAATGTCGACAATGGCGCCCAGATCATCGACATCAATATGGGCTGTCCGGCAAAGAAGGTGTGTAATAAAGCGGCAGGGTCTGCTCTGATGCGTGATGAAGCTTTAGTTAGCGACATCTTGCACGCCGTTGTCGAAGCGGTAGATGTACCGGTTAGTTTGAAAATGCGCACGGGCTGGGCCCCTGAGCATAAAAATGCACCTAAAATTGCAGAAATCGCTGAGCAGGCGGGTATTGTCTCGCTCGCGGTCCACGGCCGAACCCGTGACTGTGGTTATAAAGGTGAGGTTGAGTACCATACCATTCGTGATATCAAGCAACAGGCCGGCATTCCCGTCTTTGCTAACGGTGATATCACCAGCGCAATTAAAGCCGCTGAAGTAATGGATTTTACCGGTGCTGATGGAGTTTTAATCGGTCGCGCCGCCCAAGGTCAGCCTTGGATTTTTAAGCAGGTTGCTCACTACCTCGCAACCGGTGAGCTAATTGCAGCTCCAGACTGGGCTGAAATTGAAAACATATTGCTAGAGCATATCGCAGGACTCTACGCGTTTTATGGTGATTATTTAGGCGTGCGTATCGCGCGCAAACACGTGAGCTGGTACTTACAGACTCATAGCGAAGGTTTAGCCTTTCGCAAAGATTTTAATCGTTTGGAAAGCTCTGCTGAGCAAGTCCTGGCGATTCGAACGTTTTTCAAGGATAAAATACTTAATAAAGGAATAGCGGCATGAACACAGAAGCATTATTAAGGAAGGTTGATACAGTGACCGAAGCGGCTAATACCCCGACCCCAGCACAAGATTCATCATTTGATGCGAATACGCAAACTCTACGCGACAGTGTAGAACGCGCATTGCAGAACTACTTTGACAACCTAGACGGTCAGCCAGTATCCGATGTGTATAACATGGTACTGTCTGAAGTTGAGGCGCCATTGTTAGAAACGGTTATGAAGTATACCCGTGATAACCAAACCAAGGCCTCTACGGTACTGGGTTTGAATCGCGGCACACTGCGGAAGAAACTGAAGCAGTACGGAATGCTTTAAGCGTTTAACTTTTAATTATCTAGCGGCTATTTATAGCCGCTTTTTCGTTCTTAGACCTTACCTAACCATTTGGTCAGCTTTGTTTTACTTACTATTCGGAAAATCATGAGCATACTTAGTTCTGTCGACGCCCCTACTGTTAGCATAACCCCTGTACGTCGCGCTTTAATCAGCGTATCGGATAAAACAGGTATTGTTGAGTTCGCCCGCGCTTTAAGCGCTAATGGCACTGAGCTACTTTCTACCGGCGGTACTTATAAGTTACTGATTGCAGAAGGCATTGCTGCAACAGAAGTATCTGACTACACAGGTTTCCCAGAAATGATGGATGGCCGTGTTAAGACTCTTCACCCGAAGATTCATGGTGGTGTTTTAGGTCGTCGCGGTATCGATGATGAAGTCATGACAGAACACGGTATCAACCCAATTGATTTGGTCATTGTTAACCTATACCCATTCGCTGAAGCTGTGGCTAAGCCTGGCTGTACTCTGCCAGATGCGATTGAAAACATCGATATCGGCGGCCCAACTATGGTTCGCTCTGCGGCTAAGAACAATGCTCACGTTGGCATCGTTGTTAACGCTGGAGATTACGATAGCATCTTGGCTGAAATCGCTGAGCACAAAGGCCTAACGACTAAGACTCGTTTTGACCTAGCGCTTAAAGCATTCGAGCATACCTCTCAGTACGACGGCATGATCGCTAATTACCTAGGGACTGTGGATCAGACTCAAGAAGTATTAAGCACGGATAACCGTGATAACTTCCCACGCACTTTTAATAGCCAGTTCACCAAAGCGCAAGACATGCGTTATGGCGAGAACCCGCACCAGAAAGCTGCGTTCTACATCGACGAAGATGCGACGGAAGCCTCTGTTGCCACCGCTAAGCAGTTGCAAGGTAAAGAACTTTCGTTCAATAACGTTGCCGATACTGACGCTGCGCTTGAATGTGTTAAGTCTTTCGTGAAACCTGCTTGTGTGATTGTTAAACACGCTAACCCATGTGGTGTTGCGGTATCGACAGACGGCATTGGCGAAGCGTATGAGCTTGCGTATGCAACGGATACCGAATCGGCTTTTGGTGGCATCATCGCCTTCAACCGCGAACTCGATGGCCCAACGGCACAGAAAATCGTTGATCGTCAGTTTGTTGAAGTGATCATCGCACCTAAAGTAAGCGCTGAAGCGGTTGCTGTGGTTGCTGCCAAAAAGAACGTTCGCCTATTAGAATGTGGCGAATGGGATAACGCTAACCGCGTACAAGATTTTGATCTTAAGCGTGTTAACGGTGGCTTGTTAGTTCAAGACCGCGACCAAGGCATGATCACTAAAGACGATCTTAAGATTGTGACTAAGCGTCAGCCTACCGAAGCAGAATTAGACGATTTAATCTTCGCTTGGAAAGTAGCCAAGTACGTTAAATCTAATGCCATCATCTACGCTAAAGGTCGCCAGACTATCGGTGTGGGCGCAGGCCAGATGAGCCGTATTAACTCTGCTCGTATCGCGGGTATTAAAGCCGAACATGCTGGTCTTCAGGTTGAAGGTTCTGTTATGGCATCGGATGCGTTCTTCCCATTCCGTGATGGTTTGGATAACGCGGCTGCGAATGGCATCAAGGCTGTGATTCAGCCTGGTGGCTCGATGCGTGATGAAGAAGTGATTGCCGCAGCTGACGAAGCCGGAATCGCAATGGTGTTCACTTCAATGCGTCACTTCCGCCATTAAAATGCGGAGCGTAAGAAGCTACCCAGTTTCTTACTAGTAAAAAATAAAGAGCCAGAGACTGAATTAAGTCTCTGGCTTTTGAAGTTTAAGCTTCAAATAATAGTTTTTGTTTTTCTCAAGTTAACTTGATAGTCGAAGGTTAGAACCTTCGGGCAAATAGGAATTGAAATGAAAGTTTTAGTAATTGGTTCTGGCGGTCGTGAGCACGCATTAGGTTGGAAAGCCGCTCAAGCAGCTAACGTAGAAAAAGTATTCATCGCACCGGGAAATGCAGGTTCTGCTGCTGAAGCCGGTCTTGAAAATGTTGCTATCGACGTTTTAGATTTTGAAGGTCTTGCCAAGTTTGTTGAAGACAATGGCATCGAGCTAACCATCGTTGGTCCAGAAGCACCGCTTGTTGAAGGTGTTGTAGACTTCTTCGCTGCTCGTGGTCTAAAAGCATTTGGTCCTTCTAAAGGCGCTGCTCAGTTAGAAGGTTCTAAAGCCTTCACGAAAGATTTCCTAGCCCGTCATCAGATTCCAACCGGCTTCTACGAAAACTTCACTGAAGTTGAACCGGCATTGGCTTACATCAACAAGATCGGCGCTCCGATCGTTGTTAAGGCTGACGGCCTTGCGGCAGGTAAAGGCGTGATCGTTGCTGAAACGGTTGAGCAAGCTGAAGAAGCGGTTAAAGATATGCTTTCTGGTAACGCCTTTGGCGAAGCCGGCTGTCGTGTAGTGATTGAAGAGTTCCTAGCCGGCGAAGAAGCAAGCTTCATCGTCATGGTTGATGGCAAGAACGTTCTTGCTATGGCAACCAGCCAAGACCATAAGCGTGTTGGTGATGGCGACACCGGCCCTAATACGGGTGGTATGGGTGCTTACTCTCCTGCCCCTGTTGTGACCCCTAAAATTCATGATCGCATCATGAACGAAGTGATTATGCCGACGGTTGAAGGCATGGCGAGCGAAGGTAACGATTACACAGGTTTCCTATATGCAGGTCTTATGATCGATGCTGATGGCACACCTAAAGTGATCGAATATAACTGTCGTTTTGGTGATCCAGAAACTCAGCCTATCATGATGCGTATGCAGTCTGACCTAGTTGATCTTTGTTTGGCCGCTATCGATGGCAAGCTGGATCAAAAGACAACTCAGTGGGACCCTCGTCCTGCGGTGGGTGTTGTACTTGCCGCTGGCGGTTACCCTGCTTCCTATGGCAAAGGCGATGTGATTTCTTTACCGGCGAATGATGGCACGGATAGCAAGATTTTTCACGCTGGTACAACCAATAATGCAGAAGGTGATATAGTCACAGCCGGTGGTCGTGTATTATGTGCGACGGCTTTGGGTAACTCTGTAACAGAAGCTCAGCAACAAGCCTATGTACTAGCTAAAAAAGTTAGCTGGAATGGCATGTTCATGCGTAGCGATATTGCTTACCGTGCAATTGCTCGTGAACAAGGCGAATAAAAACTATTAACATGATGTAATCGCAGTAGGTAATTCACGGATGAATAATAAAAGATCTTTTCTTCTTGGCTTACTGTGCATCGTTAATCGTTTGCCCATCACTGCTCATAAAGCCTTGATGATCAGCGCACTGTTATTAAGTGCTTTTATAAGCACTTTTTATAGCGCCATGAGCCAGGCAGCACCGTCTATCATGCTGCCTGATTCATCTTTCGACTTACAAATCACACCCTATCTATCTATCTTCGAGGATACCAGTAGCCAAATATCAATCACTGATATTCTGTCTCCTGAAAACCAATTAAAATTTACCCCGAGCCATGCCGACAACCTGCGTTTCAGTTTGTCTGACTCAAGCTACTGGCTACGTTTTAGTATTATTAACCCTCATGCCGAAAAACAAAGCTTAGTTTTTAGCATCAGCAATAGTCGCTTAGACAGCATTGAATTTTACGAATACAAAGCAGGCAAGCTAAATCATCGCAGCTCCGGGGGCTTTGCAACCAATAAAGCGCAGGGCAGTCATCGCCAAGCCTACCCTTTCCTAATCGAAGTCGATGCTAAGAAAAATCAAACCTACTTTATCAAGATCAAATCTGCGACTGCGATTAATACCGTCTTACGCTTGCAATCTAACGATCAGTTTTTACAAAGCCAGCAGTTCGACTTTACCGTATTAGGTATGGCACTAGGCTGGATTGTCGCCACCGGAGCCTTCTTTGTATTCATCTGGTACTTCTACCGCTTCCGCATTGCTTTAATTTCCGCAGCCTATTGCAGCAGTATTTTCTTTTTTATTCCTGCCTGGCTAGGTCAATGGTCAACCTGGTTCCCCCACAGCCAGAACTGGAAAAAAGAAATCATCTTAATCAGCATTATGGCTTCTGCCATATTACAAACCCTAATTACAATGAAGTTAGAATGGAAAACTTCTGGCTCTAATAAAGTCTTACGCTCTTTGCGTGGAGTTCTCGCGCTTAACATCATCACAACAATAGCCTGCTTATTATTACCGTCGGGAGCAATGATACTATTAATGCTAGGCACCATTGTTTTCACCAATACGGCACTCGCGGGTATTTTATTATTTGCCAAAAGTGAACACGAGCGCGCTCAATTGTTTTTATTATTTGGCCACCTCATTGTCGGTGGTGGCGTTTTAATTAGCTCTCTTACCACTCATAATTTGCTCGCATTTGATTTCCTTAATACCTGGTCTGGAATTATCCTTCCTTTGGTCATGATCAGCTGCACCGTCTTTGCCAATCTGAGCATCATTAATCACCAAAGAGAAACCCGTAAGCAACGCATGAATAGCAGTGATGTTATTTTGCCTGAATTACTGGCAAAACTTGGCCACGAGTTCCGCACACCGATTAATGGTGTGATGGGAATGAGTGAATTGCTATCCGATACTCACTTAACCCATACTCAGCGTGATTATTTAGAAACCATTAGCCTAGCGGGTGGAGACTTATTGCATCTAGTGAGTGAAATGTCGGACTTTGCCAAGCTGCAAAGTGGCCGTATCAATCTTGATCATCGAGCCTTTGACTTAACCAACTGCTTAACTCAATGCATGAACCGCTACCAACAGGAGGCGAACCGTAAGCAAATTGAGTTAGTACTGGATATTGCTGACGATATTTCTCCCCGCCTTTTAGGTGATAAGAATCGTCTGCAAACCATTATTACGAATTTAATCGGTCAGTCTCTCCGCCATACTGAAAGTGGGGAATTGGAATTAAGGGTCTTCCGCGTAGGCCTTAATAATCATGAAGGTATCTTCTTTCAAATTCAGTTGACGGGCAGCCTGATTGAACACGATGAATTACGTCGCCTGTTCCGGACTATGGCAGGCCCTCAAGAATCATTTACCAACTTAAACCTAGACCAAGGCCTAGGCTTAATTATTGTTAAACGCCTCGTCGGTTTAATGGAAGGTTCTATTGAGGTCGAAACCTTAACTCATCATGGTTGTTCTATTACTCTTTTCTTACCGATTCAAGAAGAGTTAATAGAGCGTATTTATGAAGAAGAAGATTCTGATTTATTAACGGGCCAACGTATTTTAATCGTCGATGATAATACGACTTTCCGTGGCGTTATCGAAAAGCAAGTAAAGCGCTGGGGCATGAGAGCCGACAGTACTTATAGTGGTAAAGAAGCGTTAGCCTTAATGCGCAATAAAGCTAATCTTGGTGAACCCTATGATTATATTGTGATTGATCATGATATGCCGATCATGAACGGAATCCAGTTAACCGAACGCTTAATGGCCGATAATGATATCGAACCTAAACCCATGCGGATTATGCTGACAGGCTTAGGAATTGGCTCTGCCAACCAAGAAGCTAAAGAAGCCGGCATTCAGAAAATTGTAAACAAGCCGGTGAGTGGTCGTCACTTGAAAGAAGTTTTATTGGAATTCCATAAGCTGATAAAACCGCTGGTGATCAAATAGCGCTTTAAGTCATGTTTTTGCACCGACTTTAGCGTAAAATAAATTTATCTTCATTCGTTATGATTTAGTTACAGGTTGATTTTAAATGCGTCATTTATCGTTATTCGACAAAGTTATTCAAAACGCTGACTTGGCATTACGTACTTTAATCCCTGGCGCAGCCAATCAACAACGCTCCTCCCCTGCTCAATCTTCCGATGATGTCGAGTTAGATGAGCAAGAGCGCAAGCATGCTGCTGGCTTAATGCGCATCAACCATACTGGCGAAGTCTGTGCCCAAGCTCTATATCAAGGCCAAGCATTAACCGCCAAGCTACCTGAAGTGCGCGAAGCAATGGAAGAAGCTGCCGCAGAAGAAATCGACCACTTAGTCTGGTGTGAAGACCGCATTACTCAGCTAGGTAGCCATACCAGTATTTTAAACCCTGCCTTCTATGGCTTATCGTTTGGTATTGGTGCTGTTGCGGGAGCCATTAGCGATAAGATCAGCTTAGGCTTTGTTGCGGAAACCGAGCGCCAAGTCTGTAAGCATTTAAGCGAACATATGACGTCTCTGCCGACTCAAGATGAAAAGAGCAAAGCGATTCTATTACAAATGCTCGATGATGAAGCCAAACACGCGACAGCAGCCATTGATGCTGGCGGTTATGAGTTTCCACTACCGCTGCGAGTGGCCATGACAGGCTTAAGTAAGGTGATGACGAAGAGCGTATATAAGATTTAATGCTTACCGTCTAATAAACAAGCTTCATTAAAGTCCCCTCTAAAAGACCTTTAGATTTCGCACTGTTTAAGTGCAATTTCGAACAGGTCTTTTTTGTTTTTATAACTTATCTGAATATTCAATTCTATCTAGAGACAGATTCTTTCCTATAGCGTTTTTTTCTTCAATCTTCACAGCGAACTGCCGATTCATCCATTAACCTTTTAAGCAAGCATTAAGGGATTTAGTTAGGGGCGCTGTTGATATGAAAGATCAAAATGAAGTTGGCTTAATAGCCAAGTTAATTGAAGGTTGTCGCCATTATTTCAACCTGCCAGAAAATTATCGCGAGTACCAATGGACTCAAACTAAGGCTTATAAGCGCCGCCTAGGGACGGTTAAATACTTTTGGATTATCGGTGGTAGCTTAATGCTCATCAGTGGCCATATTGCGTTTATTCTAGGGGGCAGCTTGTTTCTTTCGTTTGTTTCTTTTGCTTATTTAGACGAATAAAAAAGCCCGAACTCCGTAAAGAGCTCAGGCTTTTAGATTCGATACCCTCAGCTGCAAAAGCAGCCAATCAATCTTTAAATTTTAAAGGCTCAATACCTTCTCACCACGAGCAATACCAGAAACCCCAGTACGCACGGTTTCTAATACACAGCTTGGGCCGATGGCTTCAATAAATGCAGCCAACTTATCAGAAGTACCCGTAAGTTGAACGGTATAAACACTGCTGCTGATATCAACGATCTGGCCACGGAATACATCCGCAGTACGTTTGATTTCAGCACGCTGAGCACCGACAGCCTTAACCTTAATCAACATCAGTTCACGCTCAATGTGCGCGCCTTCCGTTAGATTAACCAGCTTAACCACTTCGATAAGACGGTTTAGCTGCTTAGTGATCTGTTCAACTTTACTTTCATCACCAATAGTCGTCATGGTTAGACGAGATAATGAATCATCTTCTGTTGGTGCAACTGTCAAAGTTTCAATGTTGTAACCGCGTTGAGCAAATAAGCCCACAACACGAGACAAGGCACCAGGTTCGTTTTCCAACAAAATGGAAATAATGTGACGTTGTGACTGACTCATTATGTGCGCTCCGTTTTGTTCAACCACATATCGCGCATAGAACCTAACGGTACCTGCATTGGATATACGTGTTCTTTTTCATCAACTTTAACGTCTAGGAATACCAAACGATCGTTGTACTTATTGAAAGTATCTTCAAGTGCTTGCGGCAATTCGTCACGATCAGTAACGCGAATACCTACGTGACCATAAGATTCTACTAACTTAATGAAATCAGGTAACGATTCCATATAAGAATGAGAATGACGTCCTTCGTAGTTCATGTCCTGCCACTGGCGAACCATGCCCAACGAGCCGTTATTCAAACATAAAATTTTCACTGGAATACCGTACTGTAAGCAGGTCGATAATTCCTGAATGTTCATCTGGATTGAGCCTTCACCAGTAACACAAACAACCTTATCTTTCGGGAAGTTCATCTTGATGCCCATAGCCGCAGGGAAACCAAAGCCCATGGTGCCAAGACCACCAGAGTTGATCCACTTGTTCGGCTCATCAAACTTATAGTACTGAGCAGCAAACATCTGGTGCTGACCTACATCCGAAGTCACATAGGCTTGGCCTTCTGTCGCTTCGTACATAGCTTCGATAACTTCTTGTGGCTTCATTAGGCCATCATCGTTCTTGTCATAGCGCATGCCGTGACGTGGACGCCATTCGTTAATCTGCTTCCACCAGCT
>CAJVZR010000058.1 GCA_913019965.1 uncultured Oleispira sp. | reverse complement strand
GATAAAAGATAAAAGATAAAAGATAAAAGATAAAAGATAAAAGATAAAAGATAAAAGATAAAAGATAAAAGATAAAAATGTTGGTTTCTAAATCGCACTGCGCTTGCTATCGCCATTAGGTATGTCGTTAGGCGGCACGTCGTGAATACGTCGCTTCGCTCTCCCTGTAGACTCGGCTAAAAGATCCCTCTTTTAGACGGCCTTAAACGACACACCTAATGCCGATACGCGCAGTGCTTGAAGAAATCAAACTGATAATCGGTTAGTTGTTTAGCGTGATTTAAAAACACTGCTAATAGAATGTAGAGAAAGTTTGAGTGCGGTGAGCGCTAGAAGTTAATTTTGCAGGGCATCCGATCACAGGGAGGTGATCGCTGAGCATACAGGGATGTACTTGCTGCGTCCCGTACAAAATTCAACTTGTAGTGTGAGCGTAAGTACGGCTTCATGTTAGCAGCGTTATATGAGATGTAGACTTAAGACATTGTGGAATTTTGAAAGGGTATATTAATGCGTATTGGTCATGGTTTTGATGTACATAAATTTGGTGAAGGCGATTTCATAACACTTGGTGGTGTGAAGATTCCTTATAGCCAAGGTTTAGTTGCCCACTCGGATGGTGATGTTGCTTTGCATGCATTATGTGATGCGTTATTAGGTGCGTGTGCATTGGGTGATATTGGTAAGCATTTTCCTGATACCGATGAGGAATTTGCCGGTGCGAATAGTCGCGGTTTATTACGCCATGTGATGGGACTTGTAAAAGAGCAGGGTTATCAAGTCGGTAATCTTGATATCACGATTATTGCTCAAGCGCCCAAAATGGCACCGCATATAACAACCATGCGTGAATGTATTGCCGAAGATCTAGCCTGTGAGTTAAATCAAGTTAACGTAAAAGCGACAACGACCGAAAAACTCGGATTCGAAGGCCGTAAAGAAGGCATCTCGGTACATGCCGTTGCCTTGCTGACCCCATTACAATAGAGAAAGAAATATGTGGAATTTTGACTGGCCAAAAGCTTACCCTGAAACATCCGTTCATGGCATTTTAAAACAGACAGCAGAAGATTTTCAGGTTGATGAAATTCCACTGATGATACCCGCAGGTGAAGGTGAACATATTTATCTGCATATTAAAAAGCGCGAAGTAAATACTCATTGGGTCGCGCGTTTATTAGCAGAAAAGTTTGGTGTTAAAGAGCAAGACGTGAGTTACGCCGGCCAAAAAGATCGTTATGCCGTGACGACGCAATGGTTCAGTATTTATGCACCCAAAATTGACCTGACATTAGAAAGCCGTCCTTTCCCTGAAGAAGATATTGAGATACTGGTTCAGACGCGCCATAGCAAAAAGCTACGCCGTGGGGATCTGGTTGGTAATCGATTTAATATTACTCTAAAACAGATTAAATCGGCTTCAAGTCTTGCACTCGATGAATTAAAACAGCAGGTTGAAGGCAACTTACAAGCGATTAAAGCCAGCGGCGTGCCGAATTATTTCGGCTTGCAGCGTTTTGGTCGTGGCGGCGGTAATATGGATCAAGCCTTTGCAATGTTAACGGGTCAGCGCCGTGAAAAGAATCGCCAGAAGAAAAGCATGTATTTATCGGCTGCGCGTTCTTATATCTTCAATCAGGTTATTGCTGCTCGAATTGACCAAGGCTTATGGGGAAAGACATTAGCTGGTGATGTTGATGTTGAAAATAACGCCACAGAAAATGCTGTTCAGGCAACAGCACCTATGTGGGGTCGTGGACGATTAACTTCATTAACAGAAACCCTAGAGTTAGAGAAAATAATCTCAGGGCCTCTGCATGAACTTTGTGATGGTATGGAGCACGCGGGTTTAAAGCAAGAGCGCCGTGGGATTGTTTCAAATATTGAGAATATGCAGTGGCAATGGTTATCTGATGAAGATAATACGCAGCAGGGGCTCAGCCTAAATATCACTTTTGCTTTAGCATCAGGGCATTATGCAACGTCAGTCTTGCAAGAGTTTATGCAAGTTGAAGAGCCTGATCGCTTTGAAGGCAAGGCCGGTGAAGAGAAGCCTTTCGTCTATAATGGTACGATTACTAACACCGAGGGCGAATAATGGCATTTCTATTATCCAATGACGATGGCGCTCATGCTCCAGGATTAGCTCAATTAGCTCAGTCGTTAAGCGATGCGGGCTATGAGTATCATGTGATTGCTCCTGATCGTGATCGCAGTGGGGTATCAAATTCACTGACTCTCGATCGTCCTTTGCATCCATTGCATTTAGATAATGGTTTTATCGCGATTAATGGCACACCTACTGATTGTGTTCACTTGGGCTTAAATGCTTTATATCGTGGTGATGAATTTGCTATTGAGCGTGTTATCGCTGGGATTAATTCCGGGGCTAACTTAGGTGATGATGTTATTTACTCTGGAACTGTGGCCGCTGCGATGGAAGGGCGTTTTTTAGATAAAGCGCCGATTGCGATCTCCTTGGTAGGAAAAAAACACTTTGCTACTGCAGCGAAGGTCCTTGTTAAGTTATTGCCTCAGATAGAGGCATTGGCATTGCCGGAAAGAACCATCATTAATATCAATGTGCCTGATCTTCCTTATGAGCAGCTAAAAGGTATTGAAATTACTCGCCTAGGCCATCGAGCTCGATCAGATAATCCTGTGCTGACTACGAATCCTAGAGGCAAAGAGTGTTACTGGATTTCAGCAGCGGGAGAAGGCGCTGATGCTGGCGAGGGCACCGATTTTTATGCGATTGAACAAGGAAAAGTGAGTATTACGCCAATTCAGGCAGATATGACTCATGGAAATGCATTAGAATGCTTAGCCCAGCTAACCGGCATTTAATGTCGTTTCGATTTAGCAGGTAATAATTACAAGGATCGACAGGTGAATGATCAGCAGCTAGCCGGTATTGGGATGACCTCCCAACGCACACGTAATCGTTTGGTTCAACGTCTGCGTGATAACGGTATTGAAAATCAACAAGTGCTTGATGTCATGGCTTCAACCCCTCGCCATATATTTATTGATGAAGCCTTGGCCCATAGAGCTTATGAAGATACTGCGTTACCGATTGGCAATGGTCAGACCATTAGTCAGCCTTATATTGTCGCTAAAATGACCGAGCTTTTACTGGCCGCCGGACCTTTAAATAATGTGTTAGAGGTCGGAACGGGCTCGGGTTATCAGACCGCCGTATTAGCACCTCTGGTTAAGAAACTATATAGTGTCGAGCGTATTGAGCCTTTATTAAATAAAGCTCGCCAGCGTATACGCCAATTGAAGCTAACGAATGTGAGTTTTAAATTATCCGATGGCCATTGGGGTTGGCCTCAGTCAGGGCCTTATGACGGCATCATTGCCGCAGCGGCACCGGAAGATATTCCTCAAGGGTTATTAGATCAAATGGCCGATGGCGGCCGTATGGTATTACCTGTAGGAGGGGAGAAACAATCCTTGGTATTGGTGATTCGCAACGGCGATAACTGGCAGCAAAAGGTATTGGAGGATGTTAAGTTTGTGCCGTTTTTAGCGGGTATCAAAAAATCCTGAGTCGTTGAACGTTTAGACGTCTGATTAAAATTCGAAAAACCTGCTTCTGCTAACCACCGAAGTGGGTTTTTTTTTAGCACTGAATTTTGAGCCCTAATAGGGTTGCTAACAAATTATTAAGGAAATACTGTGAAACATATTTGGTTGTACTTAAAAGGCATTGCGATGGGCAGTGCGGATGTCGTGCCTGGGGTATCAGGAGGCACCATCGCCTTTATTACTGGAATTTATACCGAGTTATTAGATTCGATTAAGTCCATCAACATTAATGCGTTACTCATTTTATTTAAACAAGGTCCTAAAGCGGCTTGGCAGGCTATTAATGGCACTTTTTTATTGGTGTTATTGCTGGGTATTTTAACGGCGATCTTAACTCTGGCTAAAGTGATTCATTACCTATTAAATGAGCACGCCATTCTATTATGGTCATTCTTCTTTGGTTTGATCCTCGCCTCAAGTTTGCACATGGCAAAACAGATTAAACAGTGGCATATCGGTCGCTATATTGCGCTTTTATTAGGAGTGCTTTGTGCGGGCTTTATTAGTATTGCCAGCCCAAGCAGTATCGAAGCCAGTTATATCAATATCTTCTGCGCTGGCAGTATTGCTATCTGTGCGATGATTTTGCCAGGTATTTCAGGCAGCTTTATCCTGCTATTAATGGGCTTATATGCTCCAGTATTGGCCGCAGTGAAAGGGTTGGAGTTAGATATTATGTTTATTTTTGCCCTTGGTGCAGGGTTAGGGTTGATGATGTTCTCACGCTTATTAAGTTGGTTATTGCATCACTATCAAGATTTGATGTTCAGCTTACTGACCGGTTTTATGCTGGGAGCGTTGCTGAAAGTATGGCCTTGGAAAGAAACGATTAGCTATCGTTTAAACAGTAAAGGACTAGAAGTTCCGTTCGAACAGCTCAATCGCTTGCCTGAATGGGTGAATAATGATCAGATAATATGGGCTGGCTTAGTCGCAATCATCGGTTTTTTCAGTGTCTTTTTGTTAGAAAAAGTTTCTGGCCAAGATAATAAAAGTTCAGATTAGCGGAAAAAAAGTGAATTTTTCAAATTATAGACGGTAAGGGTTTGCCGTCACATAGTTCAAAACTGTGTAATAAAAATGGATGTTACAAAATAAAAACGATTTTTTATGTCTTTTTTAGACTTAAAAGGAATAAGTGAAGTTGTTTTAATGTGTTTTAGTTAAAACTAACGCATGTATTTACAAAAGGCGTAAAGCTGTCATGACTAAGTGTCAAAAAAATAGCTGTCGAAACCAAATGTTTCAAACTGCAACTTATGTATCAATCATCGCAATTTGTGTAGTTATGACAGGTTGTATCAGTAGTCGCGAATTCATATCAACTGAAGAGAAGTTCAGTGAAAGCAAAAAGGCGACGGGTTTTCATATAGTGGAAAAAGGTGACACCTTGTTCTCCATTGCGTGGACTTATGGCTGGGATTATCACAAGTTAGCTAGCACTAACTCGATTGCAAAACCTTATACCATCTATGCTGGACAGAAAATTGACATAGCTAATCCCCCGTTGATTAAAAAATCACCAAAAGTCACTAGTGTCGGAAAATCGTCAAAACCTACTGTGAAGAAGGAAAAGCCTGCTAGTAAGCCAGTTAAGATCCGTCATAATGCGACAATAAAGCCGTCATTAGGTACTAAAAAGGGCTGGAATTGGCCTGCAAAAGGTAAGGTTATTGACCGATTTTCAGCCAGAAACCCTCAAAACAAGGGTATTGATATCAGCGGGAAAAAGGGGGAATCTGTAAATGCAGCTGCGGCAGGGACGGTCGTTTATGCAGGGAAAGGACTTCGTGGTTATGGCAATTTAGTGATCATAAAACACGATGCAAAATTCCTTAGTGCATACGCCCATACCAGCCGCATTCTGGTCCGCGAGAAAGAAAAAATTAAAGCGGGGCAGATTATTGCCGAAATAGGATCTACTGGGACGGATCGAGTGAAGCTTCACTTTGAAATTCGTCGTAATGGCAGACCAGTAGACCCCCTTCAGTTTTTACCAAGCCGGTGAGCTGAAGGAGGTAAATGTTTAATCAATCGTTCTGGTATGAAATCTGAATAATAATCAGGTACAACCAGAACGAAAAATAAGGCGGGACGACACATGGCAGCTCAACAGGAAATTAGCTCAGAAATCTTCGGTGATGTAGTTATTGAAGAAACCAAAACGGAAAAGAAAGCAAAGCCAGTTGAACGAACGAGCAAGGCAACGTCAGAACGATTTATCGCCGAACCAAGTTCCGCTAAAGCCTTAGATGCCACCCAGTTATATTTAAATGAAATTGGTTTCTCGCCACTTTTATCCCCAGAAGAAGAAGTACACTTTGCTCGTCTAGCCCGTAAAGGCGATGAGAAAGGCCGCAAGCGTATGATCGAAAGTAACTTACGCTTAGTAGTAAAAATATCCCGTCGTTATGTAAACCGTGGTTTGTCATTATTAGATTTGATCGAAGAAGGAAATCTAGGTCTTATTCGCGCTGTTGAGAAATTTGATCCAGAGCGTGGTTTCCGTTTCTCAACTTACGCAACTTGGTGGATTCGTCAGACCATCGAACGCGCTATTATGAACCAGACGCGTACCATTCGTTTGCCGATTCATGTGGTAAAAGAACTGAATGTATACCTACGAGCGGCTCGTGAGCTTGCTCAGAAGCTAGATCATGAACCATCGGCAGAAGAGATTGCAGAGCTATTAGAGCGCCCTGTAGCGGATGTAAAACGCATGCTAGCCCTTAATGAACGTGTCACTTCGGTTGATACGCCATTAGGTCCTAATTCAGACAAATCCTTATTAGATACCGTTGCTGACGATCGTAGTGCAGATCCTTGTACGACTTTACAGAACAATGATATTACCGGTAGCCTTTCAGACTGGCTAGATGAGTTAACTGAGAAGCAGCGTGAAGTCGTTTCCCGTCGTTTTGGTCTTCGTGGTTATGAGACTAGCACTTTAGAAGAAGTAGGCCGTGAGATTGGTTTAACGCGCGAACGTGTTCGCCAGATTCAAGTAGAAGCGCTAAAACGCTTACGTGAAATCATGGAAAGCCAAGGTTTAAATGCAAGTACCATTTTCGGTGATGCATAATTACGGATCCTTATTGGGCAGGATTAAAAAACACTTGTTTAAGTTTTTAATCTTGCTTGATCAATAATAAATCGCGACTAATATGAAATAACAGGTTAACAAGGAGTTGACCGCCAGGATGGCAAAAAAGGAAGGAACTGGACAGGGTTGTCTATGTAGGATGAAAAGGATGCTAGGGTGCTAAAGGGGCTACATTGATGTAGCCCTTTTTTTATGCTGCTAAAAAAGTTTAGCGCAAATAATGCCGAATTAACGTTCTAGATATTGCAATTTATCCGGTACACCATCCCACTCTTCTGCATCCGCAGGAGCATCTTTCATTTCGGTGATGTTGTTATCACGCCATTGCTCAGATAGTTCAGCGTTTAATTCGATAAACTGTTGTTGATCAGCGGGTACTTCATCTTCAGAGAAGATAGCTTGTGCAGGGCACTCAGGCTCACACAATGCGCAATCAATACATTCATCTGGGTCAATTACTAAGAAGTTAGGTCCTTCATAGAAACAATCTACAGGGCATACTTCGACACAGTCAGTGTGTTTACACTTAATACAATTATCACCTACTACAAATGTCATTGCAGTCTCTCTCCTCATCTCATTGGGTCTATGCCCATCACGGTGGCGCCATTCTAGAGATGGCAGACAAATACCGCAAGGTTATAAAGTGAATAAACTTATATCATAGAATCCTAGTTATATGCAAATAATTGCATATAACTAGGATGATTTTATCCTAGTAAAGATTTTAGACGATAGATTTCGTCCAGTGCTTGTCTGGGAGTTAAGTCATCCGCGGACAATTCTTTAATTGCTAATTCAATCTCAGAAGGACCTTGAGCAAACATATCGGATTGCATTGGATTGTTGATTGCTTCATTGATCTGACTATTTTGAGCGGGTTTTAATACTTGCCTTACTTGTGACTCAGCGCTGCCCTCTAGTGCTGGCGATATGCTTTCGTTTTCCAGCAAATGAAGTTTATCTTTCGCTTGCTGAATAACTACTTTCGGAACCCCGGCTAATTGTGCGACCTGTAGACCATAGCTTTGGCTGGCAGGGCCGGGTTCTACGTTGTGCAAAAAGATAATGCGTTCATCGTGTTCCGTTGCAGTTAAATGGACATTAGCGACGCTTTCTATTTGTTCGGGCAGTGTTGTCATCTCAAAATAGTGCGTTGCGAACAAGGTAAGTGCGTGAACTTCTTTGGCCAGGTGGACCGCCGCGGCCCAGGCAAGTGAAAGGCCATCAAAAGTACTGGTACCGCGACCGACTTCATCCATCAGAACTAGACTATTTGGCGTAGCATTATGCAAAATATTAGCGGTTTCAGTCATTTCAACCATGAAGGTGGAACGACCACCGGCAAGGTCATCTGCAGACCCCATACGAGTGAAAATTCTATCGACGGGGCCTAGGGTTACGCTTTCTGCAGGAACATAACTCCCTATGTGCGCTAATAATACGATAACCGCATTTTGGCGCATGTAGGTCGATTTACCACCCATGTTCGGGCCGGTAATAACTAACATGCTTTGTTCATTGTTAAGGGCAAGGCCGTTAGCAACAAAAGGGTCTTCGATGATTTCTTCGACCACAGGATGGCGGCCGGAAACAATTTCAATACCACGTTCTTCTACTAGTTTAGGTGCGGTAAACCTTAAGGTACTGGCACGTTCAGCTAGGTTAATCAAAACATCTAATTCTGCTAAACCTGTGGCGGTATCTTGTAAACTGAAAAGATCTTTTCCTAAACGTTCGACAAGCTGCTCATATAAGTGCTTTTCTCGGGATAAAGAACGGCTTTTAGCACTGAGAGCTTTGTCTTCAAATTCTTTTAACTCCGGGGTAATAAAACGTTCAGCATTTTTGAGAGTTTGACGGCGAACATATTCTACAGGGGCAGCTTCAGATTGCGCTTTGCTGATTTCAATAAAATAGCCATGTACGCGGTTATAACCGACTTTCAGCGTTGAGATGCCGGTTTTTTCTTTTTCCCTTTGTTCTATTTCTAACAGGTAGTCCCCAGCGTTTTGACTGATAGACCTTAGCTCGTCTAATTCTGAATCATAGCCTTCAGCAATAACACCACCATCTCGAATGATAACGGGTGGATTGTCGATAATCGCTTTTTGTAATTCTTCTACCCATTCAGGGTACTGCTTAATTAAGGCGGATAATTCTTTTGCACGCCCAGCATTTAAACTTTGCAATAATTCTTGTAGTTCAGGTAAGCGAGCTAGCGCATCTCTTATACGTGCAAGATCGCGAGGGCGAGCTGAACCTAGGGCAACGCGTGATAATATTCGCTCAATATCACCAATGCCTTTTAATTGCTGGTGCAAAGATTCCCAATGATAATCATCAATGGATTCAGCAATGAGTTGTTGGCGTTGTTTTAATGTATCGCGATTACGGATAGGGCGGTTTAACCAGCGGCGCAATAAACGACTCCCCATTGCCGTAGCCGTTCGGTCCATGACCCAGGCTAAGGTATGTTCCATCTCGCCTTGCTGGTTTACATCAATTTCAAGGTTCTTACGACTGGCGGGATCAATGATGATGGCATCATCAGGCTGCTCAATTAATAGCGTACGAATGTGCGGTAAGCTAGAGCGCTGAGTATCTTGGGCATATTGCAATAAAGCCCCAGCGGCTTGTATAGCGACGATAAGATGTTCACAGCCAAAGCCGCGTAAATCTTTGGTTTTTAATTGTGTCGTTAATAGACGAAAAGCGGTATCGGATTCAAAGTGCCAAGGTGCCTGTGATTTCGCCCCTTGGCGATTGATTAGCGCTTCCGCGAAGGCTTGATCTTCATTGTATAACAGCTCTGCCGGTTTAATGCGTTCGAGTTCGGCTAAAAGCGCGTCTTCATCAGCGACTTCCATCACGACAAAGCGCCCAGAGCTGATATCTAGCATGGCGATGCCATAGATATCTTGTTTATTTTGTTTCTGTTTATTTACCGCAACCAACAGATTATCACGACGTTCATCTAAGAAAGCTTCATCACTTAAAGTACCTGGGGTAATAACTCGAACGACCTTACGTTCGACAGGGCCTTTGGATGTAGCAGGGTCTCCGACTTGTTCAGCGATAGCCACTGACACCCCTAAGCGAACTAACTTACCGATATAGCCTTCAGCGGCATGATAAGGTATTCCTGCCATCGGTATAGGCTCGCCTCCACTATGGCCTCGAGCGGTAAGAGTAATATCTAACAAGCGGGAAGCATTGCGTGCGTCATCATAAAACAGCTCATAAAAATCTCCCATGCGGTAAAACAGCATAATTTCAGGGATTTCAGCCTTAAGGCGAAAATATTGCTGCATCATGGGTGTGTGAGTTGGGCTGGCTGATTTACTCATATCCGCACTGGATTCCTAATTGAAGATTGGCAAAGCGAGCATTGTAAGTGATTGTGAGGCAATTGAACAAAGCATCTGTGTTGATAGAATTTATCTGGCTTATTACAAATGACAACTTGCTGCCAAATAAGTACTGGATAGGTACCTGTAAAGTACTGGATATAATACTGTATGTTTACCTGCTTAATCTCCACTAACGACCGCTGTTGGGAAAAATAATTTATTCAATAAAGTCAGTAATCATGGGCTCTATAGGCTGGAAGAAGAAAATATTAGAAAAAAAATTAGTTTACAGCTTGGCCTAACAACTAAGCTATGCTTAAATACTGGTTAAATCTACAGTAAAACAAAAGATGATCAGAAAAGACTGGTCATCCAGACTTATTAAAAGGAACGTCATAATGGATGCAAATAAGCAAAAAGCACTTGATGCCGCACTAGGCCAGATTGAGCGTCAATTCGGTAAAGGCTCCATTATGAAAATGGGTGATCAGCCGCGTGAAGCTATTCCGTCGGTATCTACCGGTTCTTTAACGCTGGATGTTGCACTAGGTATAGGTGGTTTACCTTACGGTCGTATCGTTGAAATTTACGGCCCAGAAAGCTCTGGTAAAACGACTTTATGTTTATCAGTAATGGCGGAAGCTCAAAAGCAAGGTAAGACGGTTGCTATTGTTGATGCAGAGCATGCGCTTGATCCTTTATATGCAGAAAAACTTGGCATCGATCTGGATACTTTATTGGTTTCACAGCCAGATACAGGTGAGCAAGGGCTAGAAATTACCGATAGCTTAGTACGTTCTGGGGCTGTTGACGTGATCGTAGTGGACTCCGTTGCGGCGTTAACACCAAAAGCTGAAATTGAAGGCGACATGGGGGATCACCATGTTGGTTTGCAAGCTCGCTTGATGTCTCAAGCTTTGCGTAAGCTTACCGCAAACGTTAAAAATGCAAATTGTTTAGTTATCTTCATTAACCAGATTCGTATGAAAATTGGGGTTATGTTTGGTAATCCTGAGACGACTACTGGTGGTAATGCTCTTAAGTTCTACTCTTCCGTTCGTCTAGACATTCGTCGCACAGGTGCTGTGAAGCAAGGTGATGAAGTTACGGGTAATGAAACCCGAGTTAAAGTTGTTAAGAACAAGGTTGCGCCTCCTTTTAAACAGGCCGAATTCCAGATTATGTATGGTGAAGGTATTTACCATATGGGTGAAGTGATTGATTTGGGTGTTAAGTGTGGCTTGGTTGATAAGTCAGGCGCTTGGTATGCATATCAGGGTGACAAAATTGGCCAAGGTAAAGCAAACGCAGCGAAATTCTTATTAGAAAACCCTGCTATTGCTGAAGTGATCGAAGGTCAAATTCGTGAACAGCTACTTTCTACTCCATCGGCTGAAAAAGCAGAAGAAGGTGAAAGCAGCGAAGAAGCTACAGAGTCTTAACGAGCACTGTGTATTCTAAGCATTCTAAGAGTTCCTATTCCTCAGGCTTTACTAAGCCTGCGGAACTCTCTGAAAGTGAATTACGCGTGGCAGCAATCAACTTACTGTCACGTCGTGAATATTCCCGTCATGAGTTGTTTCAAAAGCTCAGTCCTCGTAGTTCTAGCGAGGCCATATTAGAAAAAATTCTTAATCGATTAGAAGACGCTGGATATCAAAGTGATCAACGCTTTGCTGAATCCTTTTTACGCTCACGTATCAATCGTGGACTGGGGTCTATGCGGATTGAGCGTGAATTGAAAGATAAAGGGATTGGTGTTGATATTGTTGATCAGGTTTTAGCGGATGATTATGATTGGTTTGAGTTGGCCTATAGTAGTGGCCTAAAAAAATCCGTGGCGTTAAACCTAGAAGATTTCAAAGATAAGCAAAAGCTATTTCGCTACCTGGCTTATCGAGGCTTCGCGATGGATCAGATTCAATATGCGATTGAACAATATCGTGAAGAAAATCGTATTTAAACTAGTTATATAAAATACGTTTCTTAGACTAATTGGCCAGTACTGGTACTAATTCTCATTTCTCCACCTCCTAGCTCCTCTTGCTCTATTGACAGTCTTGGCAGAAAAAATCACTATTAATAGTATAATAAATAGAACAGATGGTTATTATATCTGTAAGGGATAGGGCACATGCCAATCTTGCCTCAAGTTGCAATGTCTTTTGTACAATTACTCTATCAGTTTTGGCTAGAACAAGGGGTAAGCAAAAGCAGTTTGGATGATATTTTACGCGTAGATATACTCAGTGAGTCACAAAAAAAGTTTGGTATATCCAGTGAAAAGATAGCTCAGCTTCATCATTTAGCCGTAGAGCAAACGTCTGATTTGGCACTGGGCATTAAATTAGGTCAGTTTATTGCAAAAGCAGATTTAACCATTGCAGACTTGCTGTTAAAGGCGCCATCCGTGGGAATGGGCCTACAGGCGATCATCGAGCATTCTCGGGTAATTTCTGAATCGGGTTATTTCACTTTAGTCGAGTCTGAAAATGAAAAGTTGAAACTCGGTTTTACTGCGCATGAAAATATTACTTTCAGTAGTCATCAAAAGGATATGGTTTTCGCTGCAATCATCGAATGGATTAAGGTTGTTTTTTTAAACAGTGATAAAGAATTAGATTATCACTACGATAAAACGGCGACTAACAGTGATGCGCTGGCGCAGTTATTAGGCTGCAAATTAGTCGCAGATGATCAGGTCTATTTACTGCTATCGTCAGACTTATTATTGCGCACTAACCCCAACTTTGATGACGTTAAATATCAGCAGAGCTTGAAAAAAATTGTGAAAATAATAGAGAAACGCAATAAACGATTAGATCTCTATCTGCAAGTTAAGCAGGCTATTAAACAATGTCTGTTGCAGCGAAAAGCAAGCCAAGAAAATGTTGCCAGCGAATTAAACTTAAGTGTGCGTAATTTACAGCGTCGATTAAAAGAAGCAGGTACTAGTTATCAGTCGTTACTGGATGATAGCCGTGAAGAGTTGTCGATGAAGTTATTAAAAAATCTCGATGTTCCTTTGTATGAAATCTCTTTTCTTGTTGGATTTACAGAGCCTAGTGCTTTTTATAAAGCCTTTAGGCGTTGGACTGGAAAGCGTCCTGGTGATTATCGCCAAGACGCAGAGTTTGAAGTAGAAAAAGAAGTTGTAAAAGCTACGGTGCCTAGTGGAGTTTTAAGCGGGGACGTATCACCTTGTTAATGTGTCCTACTAGCGACAATAGAATCGTATGAAAGTAACCGTGTAATGCTATCTGATGAAGGCGATAGAGAGAGACGTAAACAATTCTAGCTAAGCGTCCTTCAATCATCATTGAGCCCTTGCTTAAATTACCCATTAAACTGCCGACAGTACTATAACGGCTTAGAGATACTAGCGAGCCTTTGTCTCGATAAACAAAATCAGGTGCTTTTTTACCAGCGCGGAGAGCGGTCAGTACTTTCAATAAGTGGCTCGCTTGCTGATGAGCCGCTTGAGCCCGTGGAGGAACGGCTTTGCCATCTTCCTGCAACAAAAAGGCGCAATCGCCTATTGCAAAGATATTGTCGTCTAATGTTGTTTGCAGAGTGGTTTTAACTGTTAACTGATTTGCACGATTCGTTTCTAAACCACCAATGTTGGCTAAAAAATCAGGGGCTTTAACGCCAGCCGCCCAAACTTTCAGTTTGGCCTCAATGACTTCTCCTGTTTTTGTTATGAAACCATGTTCGGTAATTTCCGTGATCAGAGTATCGGTTAAAACACTGACACCAAGTTTCTCTAATTCACGTTTTGCGGCATTAGAAATTCGTCGTGGCAATGCTGGTAGAATTTGTGGCCCAGCTTCGACCAATGAAACTTTTAATTTGTCTGTATTGAATTGGCTCATATCATAGCTGGCCAATGCTTCTGTTGTATTATAAAGCTCAGCAGACAACTCAACCCCAGTTGCGCCGGCGCCTACAATCGCAATACTCAATTCTTCAGGGTTATTACTACCATTGGCTTTAATAAATTGATTTAAAAGCTTTTGGTGGAATACTTCAGCTTGTTGACGACCATCTAAGAAGTAGCAATGCTCAGCAGCGCCTTTAGTGCCAAAATCGTTGGTGACACTACCGAGCGCCATAACCAGTTGATCATAATCAAGCTCACGCTGAGGTAAGATCTCCTCATCTTGATCATAAATAGCCGCTAGCTCTATCACTTTAGCATCGCGCTTAAGTCCTGACATTCTACCCAGGTGAAAATGGAAGCCGTGTTTTTTACCATGGGCTTGGTAATTTAGCTCATCAATTCCAGAATCAAGGGCTCCGGTGGCAACTTCATGCAATAGTGGCTTCCACAAATGAGTATGGTTTGCATCCACGAGGTGAACTTCAGCTTTGCCTTTTTTACCCCATTTGTGACCGAGTTGGGTAGCTAGCTCTAATCCGCCAGCACCACCGCCAACAATGACTATTTTATGCACGATGAAATCCTTGAAAGGTGAAAATTGCGCGCATTATATCCGACAATGTGGTCAGTGTGCGTCACAAAAGAGGATTATTTCTCTGGTTACACGCTCGGGGTGATCATGAGTGAGCCAATGTGTACCATCTGGATAATAGGTTAGCTCATATTCTTGACAGTATTGGGTGCTTAATTGCGCCATTTCTTTGGTTAACGCGATATCATTCTCTCCCCACAGAATACGAGTAGGGCATGTTACGAAAGTATTTCTTGGGGGGATTGGGCGTTGAAGTGCCGCCCGATACCAGCTCAGCATTCCTTTTAATGCGCCAGGTTGTTGCCAGGCCGTCAGAAGTTGAGACAATAATTCTTGATTGAAAGAATCTACGTTAGACGATTTAATCAGGCCTTTTTGCAATTGCTTAAATTTAAACCGCGGCATGAGCAATTCAGGAATCTTAGGGATCTGAAAGAAAAACATATACCAACTTTTTAGTAGCTGACGCCAATTGGATTTCAAACTATTTTCGAAAACAAGGGGGTGGGGAACATTAATTACCGTGAGTGTTTTTAAAAACTGTGGGTAATGCATTGCATACCACCAAGCAATCGCTGCTCCCCAGTCATGACCGACAATATGAAAGCTTGTTACCCCTGCGTATTGTCGGATCGCATCAACATCCGCTGCTAGAATATCAATACGATAATCATCAATGCTCGTCGGTTTTTCACTTAAGTTATAACCGCGCTGATCAGGGGCGATTACACGGTATCCTGCATCGACTAGGGGTTGTATTTGATCTTTCCAAGTTAGCCAGCACTCAGGAAATCCATGTAATAAAATAATAAGTGGATTTTCTCGCTTACCTGCACAAACAAGGTTGAGTTTGACGCCATTAATCAAGACCTTGTGTTGTTCAAAATTAGTCATCATTTTGCGCTAGCCTTTGGGTTAATAAACGCTTGCAACCTTGTTGGTTGAGGGCCTCTTCTGCACTAAAGACCGAAAGCTCAATACAGGCTTGTAGTGCCTGCTCTAATTTTTGATCATGATCTGAATCATCGAGGCGAATTAAGACTTGGGCAAACTCATGATACAAAACGGCTAAGCGTTTTTCTTTTTTTAGAGCTTGGGTGAATAGTTCGATGGCTCTGTCATCATCAGCGCCATAGGTCATGCCCCCGACAAAAGTGCCGACGCGTTGAATAATTCCTGCATCAATACCTGAGAGCATGGCGCTATATAAAGGATTATTCGGATCTTCTTGATGCAGCTGCTTGAGCGAATCTTGTGTTGGGCCTAATAATCCAGAGGCCGTTGCTGCTGTTGTCGACATTAATTCTAAGCGTCGTGCTTTTTGGTAAGCATCACCAAACAGGATAAAACTGAAATTATTAGCCAGAGGTAATATGTCTGAGATAATTTGATCGACTTCAATAAACTTCTGCTGCTTTAGTTCGGTATCATTAATTAGATAGGTCGTATGAATCAACTTAGCGTAGATTGCGGGAAATAAACCTGCGGGCCCCAAGGTTAGGCCTAATTCATAGGCTTGTTGATACTGGCCTTGGAAATGCAAGCGCCAAACGTGCTGAACTGCTAGGGCTAAGCTTTGGTAGTCCTTATTCAGCGTCGCTTTTAAAGCGCTGTGCGCATTTTCTTGCTGCGCCAGTTGATGCAGTTGATCAGCGAGCTGAGGCAGCTCTCGCATCATATTTTTAATATAGGTTTCATCTGGCCAAGGCAGGTTAGTGGCTGCCGCTAATTGAGGCCAATACTCTTGCAGTTTGTCTCCAGAATAATCAAATCTTTCTAGCTCATCTGGGTATGGCGTCCATTGACTGTGGCTGGTTAAGGCGATTAATAGGCTGATAAAAAATACGAACAAGCGCATGGCTCACATCTCTGACGATAAAAAATCGGATTATAGAGGGCGTGAGCCTAAGGTTAAGGTCAAGACTCGCCAAAATTTAGTTAAATGCGCAACCTGTTTTTACACCCAAAGCGCCCAGTATTTTTGCCAGTGGACAGAACCCTGTGAAGGAAGCTTG
This sequence comes from uncultured Oleispira sp., assembly GCA_913019965.1. Lineage (GTDB taxonomy): Bacteria > Pseudomonadota > Gammaproteobacteria > Pseudomonadales > Oceanobacteraceae > Oleispira. Next base: position 10,173 of record CAJVZR010000058.1, on the reverse strand, counting down.
TAATAAATTGAGGCCAACAAACGCTGTAAAGCCAAGCCAGTAGACAGAATGAAGTTGAGAAAGCAGAAGGCTGATTAAAATAAAGCTACCTGCAATGGCGAAAACTAGGCGGTCAATGTTCATAATATTCTCCGAATTAATTTATATTTCTATATTCTCATGTAGTTATGTAGGTGGTCAAGACTGCTTTTCCTTGTTCATGAAATATGACATGAAAGTAAGGTTGCGAACGATTAAGGTGAAGTAAGAGGGGCTCGAGTAGTATTCAATGAAGGCTGACAAGAGCTTGATAGGCTTTTTAAACTGGGCTTTAGTTTCTTCTAGTAGAAGCTACTTATTCAGCGCGAGGCAAGCTATAATCACGCGCAATTATATTTACAGTCTGTATTAGCAGCGTTTAATGGACCCATTTTAACTATGAAAAGCTCTGACATTCGCCAAGCGTTTTTGAATTACTTCAACTCTAAAGGTCACGAAATCGTTGCCTCTAGTCCTTTAATTCCTGGCAATGACCCTACCTTATTATTTACCAATGCCGGTATGGTTCAGTTTAAAGATGTTTTTCTAGGTCAAGATGATCGCAGCTATTCTCGCGCCACTTCATCTCAGCGCTGTGTGCGTGCCGGTGGTAAGCACAACGATTTGGAAAACGTGGGTTATACCGCACGTCACCATACCTTTTTTGAAATGCTGGGTAACTTCAGCTTTGGTGATTATTTCAAGCAAGATGCGATTAAGTTTGCTTGGGAATTCTTAACCTCTAAAGATTGGATGAATTTGCCAGAAGATAAGTTATTGGTGACGGTATATGCTGATGACCAAGAAGCCTATGACATTTGGCATAAAGAGATGGGCTTAAGCGAAGATAAGATCATCCGCATTGGCGATAATAAAGGCGCAAAATACGCGTCGGATAACTTTTGGTCGATGGGTGATACCGGTCCTTGTGGTCCGTGTACTGAAATCTTCTACGATCATGGTGAACATATTTGGGGTGGGAAGCCGGGTACGCCAGAAGAAGACGGTGATCGTTTCATCGAAATCTGGAATAACGTATTTATGCAGTTCAACCGTACTGAAGACGGTGTAATGCATCCGCTACCTAAGCCATCAGTCGATACCGGTATGGGTCTTGAGCGTATTTCTGCGATTATGCAGGGCGTTCATAGCAACTATGAAATCGATTTATTCCAAGCACTATTAAAAGCCGCAGCTGATGTTACTGGTTGCACCGATTTAGAAAATAAATCGTTACGTGTGATCGCTGACCATATTCGTTCAACCAGCTTCTTGGTTGTAGATGGTGTTTATCCATCGAATGAGGGGCGTGGTTATGTATTACGTCGTATTATTCGTCGTGCAGTTCGCCACGGTCATATGCTAGGCGCTCAAGCGGGCTTCTTCCACAAATTAGTAGCAGCTTTGGTAGAGCAGATGGGTGAAGCTTATCCTGAATTGGGTAAGTTGCAGGCTCAGGTAGAAAAAGTTTTACGCTTAGAAGAAGAGCAGTTTGCTAAGACGCTCGATAAAGGCATGGGCATTCTAAATGATGCTATTGCTGGCTTAGATGGCGATACTATTCCGGGTGAGACTGTATTTAAGTTATACGATACTTATGGTTTTCCAATGGACTTAACCGCTGACGTTGCTCGTGAAAAGAATTTAAAGGTTGATGAGGCCGGTTTTGATAAAGCCATGGAGCATCAGCGAGCAACAGCTCGAGCGGCGGGTAATTTCTCGATGAAGGGCGGCGCCAGTTTAGATCTTGAAGGCGAAACGTCTTTCTTAGGTTATGACAATTTAGCCAACCAAGGTTCTGTTCAGGCCTTGTTTGTAGATGGTCAAAAAGTAGAGAATATCTCTGCTAATGACGGTGCCGGCAGTGAAGCCTTAATCGTTTTAGATGAAACCGCTTTTTATGGTGAGTCGGGTGGTCAGGCCGGTGATTCAGGTTTCTTGAAAGCTGACGGCATCGTGTTTCAAGTTAAAAATACGGTGAAAGAAAGTGGCAATCATATCCATCAGGGTATTTTAGTTGAAGGTTCTATTAAAACTGGTGATGTATTAACTGCAGAAGTTGATGGAGAAAAACGTGTTTCAACAACCTTGCATCACTCAGCGACTCATATCCTACATGCGGCACTTCGTAATGCCTTAGGTGAGCATGTTGCGCAGAAAGGTTCATTGGTAACCTATGATAAATTGCGTTTCGATTTCTCTCACCTTGAAGCGATGACTGTGCAAGAAATTGCCGATATCGAAAACCGTGTGAACGCAGAGATTCGCGATAATAGTGAAATTACGACCCGTTTAATGAATATCGACGACGCTAAAAACAGCGGCGCGATGGCATTGTTTGGCGAAAAATACGATGACGAAGTTCGTGTATTAGCCATGGGCACCGGTAACGGTGCTGAGCAATTCTCGATTGAATTGTGTGGTGGTACTCACGCAAAACGCACCGGTGACTTGGGTGTATTTAAAATTATTTCTGAGGCCAGTGCTGCAGCCGGTGTGCGTCGTATCGAAGCGGTTGCCGGTCAAGCAGCATTAGATTTTATTGCTAGCCAAGAAGCAACATTAAATACAATTGCGCGTTCAGTTAAAGGCAGTAGTGAAAATGTTGGTGAAAAAGTTGAGCAAGTGATCGCTAAGAACCGATCATTAGAGAAAGAATTGGAAGCTTTGAAAGCTAAGCTTGCCAGTTCTGCAGGTTCTGACTTAGCGTCACAGGCAACTGAAGCGAATGGCTTTAAGGTATTGGCGGCGCGTATCGACGGTACCGATGTTCCGACGATGAAAACAACCTTGGATCAGCTGAAAGATAAGTTAGGTTCTGCAATTATAATGTTGGCCGCTGAAACCGAAGGTAAAGTAACCTTGCTTGCGGGTGTTACTAAAGATCTGATCGGTAAAGTTAAAGCGGGCGATATCGTTAAAGAATGCGCTCCTTATGTAGACGGCCGTGGTGGTGGTAAGCCGGAGATGGCTCAAGCCGGTGGTAAAAATGCAGACGGTATTCCGCAAGCACTAGAAGCTTTTTCTGCTCTCGTTGCAAAGCTATAGTGAAGAGCTTAGTAAAAGACTTTAGTGAGAATTAAGGGCTAATAACTGTAAAGTTATGGCCTTTAAGTCAATTTATACCCTGAAAGGCGGTTGATAACTGAATCAATCGCCTTTTTTGGTTCAAAAGAAAGCCAATTTAGTGTTTAATTAGGCCCCTTTTTTCTTCAGCAAGTCCGAATCATGGCGTTATATGTACAAAAGTACGGCGGTACTTCGGTAGGCACCGTCGAGCGCATCGAGCATGTCGCAGATAAAGTTAAGTCCTTCCACGATGCAGGTCACCAAATGGTGGTTGCTGTATCCGCAATGAGCGGTGAGACGAATCGTCTTATTGGTCTTGCAAACGGTATATCAGATAACCCAACTCCACGAGAAATGGATGTATTGGTTTCAACCGGCGAACAAGTAACGATTGCTTTATTAGCAATGGCCTTACAAAAGCGCGGCGTTGGTGCTAAATCCTTTACTGGTTGGCAGGTAGGGATTAAAACTGATAGCTCACACATGAAAGCTCGAATCGAAGATATCGATACTGACGCTATGCGAAAGCAGCTGGATGCAGGTAATGTCTGTATTGTGGCCGGTTTCCAGGGTGTTGATGGCGATAACAATATCACGACTCTAGGTCGTGGTGGTTCGGATACAACAGGTGTTGCTCTAGCAGCAGCGCTGGGTGCTGATGAAGCACAGATTTATACCGATGTGGATGGTGTGTATACCACTGACCCTCGTGTAGTACCTAACGCGCGTCGCATGGAAAAAGTGACGTTCGAAGAAATGCTAGAGATGGCAAGTCTAGGTTCAAAAATCTTACAGATCCGTTCGGTCGAATTTGCCGGAAAGTATAAAGTACCATTACGTGTACTTTCTACTTTTGATGATGGTCCTGGCACACTCATTACAATGGAGGAGAATAGCTCCGTGGAAAATCCAGTAATTTCCGGTATTGCGTTTAATCGCGATGAAGCCAAAGTAACGTTGAAAGGCGTGCCTGATATTCCAGGTGTTGCTTCTAAGATCTTGTGTCCTATTAGTGATGCAAATGTTGAAGTCGATATGATTGTGCAAAACGTAGCGGATGACGGTACTACCGACTTTACCTTTACAGTGCATCGTAATGACTACAGTAAGGCCTTAGAAGTTTTACAGAATACTGCTACTGAACTGGGGGCTCGTGAAGCGTCAGGTACTGATGATATCTGTAAGGTATCTATGGTGGGTGTAGGTATGCGCTCTCATGCAGGTGTTGCTAGTAAAATGTTTAAAGTATTAGCGGACGAGTCCATTAATATTCAAGCGATTACAACGTCTGAGATTAAAATCTCGGTTGTAATCGCAGAAAAATACCTAGAACTGGCAGTGCGCGCTTTGCACACAGCGTTTGACCTTGATGCCAAGGAAGAAGCGTAATATTCAGGCAATAGTCTGATATATGCTTCAGTATGGGCCGGAGTGCCCATACAGCACCAAAAGTTCTGGATTATTCCCTACTTTTTCTTTCATTTTGTCAAAGGTAGACAATACTGAATAGAAAGGTAGGGAAGCATCTCGCCTAGTTGTATCGAAAGATGAATAGGCAACCACCCTAGAAACAAGCAGTTCGCAAAGTATTAAATGTACTATGAAAGTACAATGGAAAGATTAGGAGAATCTAATGCTAATTTTGACTCGTCGTGTCGGCGAAACATTAATGATTGGTGATGAAGTTACCGTAACCGTTTTAGGCGTTAAGGGTAATCAAGTTCGCATCGGCGTTAATGCCCCGAAAGAAGTAGCAGTACACCGTGAAGAAATTTATCAGCGCATTCAGCGAGAGAAGAATGGCGAAGCTGAACCGAACGGAAACTTCTAACATCTTAATTTTTATGAAGAAATTTTAAATTTTTTTATAAAAAAGCTATGCAAAAGAAAAAAACATGGTATTATTCGCGCCGTGTTGAGGAGAGATGGCCGAGTGGCTGAAGGCGCGCCCCTGCTAAGGGTGTATAGGAGAAATCTTATCGAGGGTTCGAATCCCTCTCTCTCCGCCACTTTAATGTCGCAAGGCATTAGTTTGGCAACAAGATACAATGTGCGCTCGTAGCTCAGCTGGATAGAGTACCTGGCTACGAACCAGGTGGTCGTAGGTTCGACTCCTACCGAGCGCACCATTTAATTTCTCTGCTTTTTCCCAGAATTATTAAATTGTCGTATTGTAAGATCTGATGTGCGCTTGTAGCTCAGCTGGATAGAGTACCTGGCTACGAACCAGGTGGTCGTAGGTTCGACTCCTACCAAGCGCACCACTTACTCCTCTGTTAAAAATAAATACTTCCTTCTGTTCTATGCTCGATCTGCAATGTTGTTTGCGTCTTATTTTGTGCTTTTGAAAAATTGTCAGCCATTCTCTTTTACTTGGTTTTATTTGCGTCGCGTATCGTTTTTGTGACGTCACTTCTCTCATGATAATTTCGTATTTTGTAAATAAAGAATACTTTACTCAGTGTTTTAAATGGCTTTTCAGTAATTCCTTGTGGCAAAAAAGAGTTGGCCATAAAAATAATTAAAAGGTCGTGCAAGGGAGTTGCCGATGTCAGAACTAATATTAATCGTGGATGACGATGAATGTGTTGCTGGAAATATTCAGGCTTATTTAGAGGATGAGGGTTATCAGGTTTGTATTGCCAGTAGTGGAGAGCAGGCTTTGCTTGTTCTTGATGAGTGTAAGCCAGATTTTGCCATCGTCGATATGCGCTTGCCAGGGATGGATGGAAATAATTTCATTCAGCAGGCTTCAGTTATTCAAAATCAGCTACAATTTTTAATTCATACGGGTTCAATTGAATACACTTTGCCAGATTTTTTACGGACTAATAATAAGGTTCGGCAGTCGGTGTTTTTTAAACCAATTGTTAACATGGGGCAATTCGTTAGCGAAATGTGCAGTTAATATGTCTAAAAGTGTCATTCAACTTGTCAAAATGGACGTTTTTCAGTACATTAGCCTGCCTTTTGGCCTGTTTAGGGAAGCGAAGTTTGCTTGAAAAATGGGCGAGTGAATTATTATATGAGGATCAGCCGGCATGTCTGAGCTAGTTTCAAGTGGTTTGGAACTGATGGCGTTCGGTATGGGAACAGTATTTTCCTTTTTGGTATTACTGATTTTCGCTACCAGCCTGATGTCCAAAATAGTAAATAAGTTTGCGCCAAAAGCGGAAGTTGTAACACAAGCAGTGATTACAGCACCGACTCAAGGTGTAGACCCGCAGTTGCTAAAAGTTTTAGCAGCGGCAGTAAAAGAGCATCGTACGCGCCAAAAGTAGCGTACGAATTCGGATAACCTATACGTCAACAACGTTAACGGAAGAAAAGGCCATAACCCATGACCGATTCTAAGAAACCTCTTGGTATCACAGACGTCGTATTACGCGACGCACACCAGTCTATACTGGCTACACGCATGCGCATTGATGACATGCTTCCTATCGCCGAAAAACTTGATCAGGTTGGCTACTGGTCACTTGAATCTTGGGGCGGTGCGACATTCGACTCATGCATTCGCTACCTAGGTGAAGATCCTTGGGATCGCATCCGCGAATTCAAGAAAGCAATGCCTAAAACTCCACATCAAATGCTATTACGCGGGCAAAACCTATTAGGTTACCGTCATTATGCGGATGATGTTGTAGAAAAATTCGTAGAACGTGCTGCCACTAATGGCGTTGATGTATTCCGCGTTTTTGATGCGATGAATGATCCGCGTAATCTTGAAACGGCTTTAAAAGCTGTTAAAAACCAAGGTAAGCACGCGCAAGGCACATTGTCTTACACCACTAGCCCAGTGCACACATTGGACTCTTGGGTAGATCTAGCTAAGCAAATTGAAGATATGGGTGCAGACTCAATCGCCATTAAAGATATGGCCGGTGTTCTGACTCCGTATGATGCATTTGAACTTGTTACTAAGTTGAAAGCACAAACTGATCTTGAAGTTCAGTTACACGCACACGCAACTTCTGGTTTGTCTGATATGACAATCTTGAAAGCAGTAGAAGCGGGTATTGATCGCGTCGATACAGCTATCTCTTCTATGTCTATGACTTATGGTCACACAGCAACAGAATCTGTTGTTGCAGCATTAAAAGGCACGGGTCGTGATACTAATATCGATCTATTATTGCTAGAAGAAATTGCAGCTTACTTCCGTGGTGTACGTAAGAAGTACGCTAAATTTGAAGGCGCACTACGCGGTACGGATTCTCGTATCCTAGTCGCTCAAGTTCCTGGTGGCATGTTAACTAACATGGAAAACCAGTTGAAAGAACAGGGCGCAGCGGACAAGTTTGACGAAGTATTGGCTGAGATCCCACGTGTACGTGAAGATTTAGGCTTTATTCCGTTAGTAACTCCAACGTCTCAAATCGTAGGTACTCAAGCAGTATTGAACGTATTGACGGGTGAGCGTTACAAGTCAATTTCGAAAGAAACTCAAGGTATCTTAAAAGGCGAATACGGCGCAGCACCTTCAGCGATGAATGCTGAATTGCAAGCTCGCGTATTGGATGGCGCTGAAGCAATTACTTGTCGCCCAGCTGACTTGATCGACAATGAAATGGATCAAATCGTTGCTGACGTAGATAAGCTTGCTGCTGATAAAGGCATCAAACTGGCGGCTGACAAGATTGATGATGCGTTAACTTACGCATTGTTCCCGCAGATTGCTCCAAAGTTCTTGGAAAATCGTGGAAACCCAGAAGCGTTCGAACCTGCGCCTAAAGGCGAAGAAGAAGATACTTTCACTGTAACAGTCGATGGCAACGAATACGTTGTAAAAGTTGACGACGGTGGTGATGTTGCAGAATTAGCTGCGGTTAATGGTGCGCCATTAAGCATGGGCGGTGCTGCTCCAGCTGCGGCCGCTCCAGCAGCCGGTGCTGTTGGTGGTGGTGAGCCTCAAAGCGCTCCACTAGCCGGTAACATCTGGAAAGTTCTAGTTCAGCAAGGTCAACAAGTTGCGGAAGGTGATGTTGTTATCATTCTTGAAGCAATGAAAATGGAAACTGAGATTCGTGCTCCTAAAGCAGGCACCATTACTGGTATTACTACTAGTGAAGGCGCTGCGGTTAAGGTTGGCGATACTCTGTATACCATCGCTTAAGGGGCTGACTCATGGAAAGCTTACTTAATCTTTGGCACGATACAGGTTTTTACCAGTTATCCGGTGGCCAATTTGCGATGATCTCTATCGGTGTGTTATTGCTATTTTTAGCAATTCACCCGAAGTTCCAATTTGAGCCTTTGCTGCTTTTACCAATCGCTATTGGTACTATCTTTGTGAATATTCCGGGTGCCGGTTTTTCTGACGGCGCAGTTTACGCAGCGGATGGTCACTTGGATAGCCCAGCAGGTTTGTTGTACTACATTTATCATGGTGGTATTGAAACGGGGTTATTCCCGCTCTTGATCTTCATGGGTGTGGGCGCAATGACGGACTTTGGTCCGCTATTAGCAAACCCTAAAACCTTATTATTAGGTGCAGCAGCTCAATTCGGTATCTTTGGTACGGTAGCGGGCGCGGTATTAGCAACAGATGCAGGTTTGATGGATTTCACCATTCAGCAAGCAGCAGCAATTGGTATTATCGGTGGTGCTGATGGCCCAACGTCTATCTTTATTGCTTCTAAGCTAGCCCCTGAATTACTAGGTGCGATTGCCGTAGCGGCTTATTCATATATGGCTTTGGTTCCTATGATCCAGCCGCCAATTATGAAGTTCTTCACCAATAAAGAAGAGCGTAAGATTGTTATGGTTCAGGCTCGTGAAGTGAGCCAAGCTGAAAAGATCATCTTCCCAATCGTAGTACTAGTGATGGTGGCATTGTGTCTACCTTCTGCAGCACCACTATTAGGTATGTTCTGTTTTGGTAACTTGATGAAAGAATCTGGTGTTGTTGATCGCTTAAGCGACACAGCTCAGAACGCTTTGATCAACGTAGTAACTATCTTCCTAGGCCTAGGTGTAGGTTCTAAGATGAGTGCAGATGCTTTCCTTAACCTAGATACACTAAGCATCTTGGTTCTTGGTTTGACTGCATTCTGTGTAGGTACTGCGGCTGGCGTATTAATGGCTAAAGGTATGAACCTAGTGGTTAAAAACAAGGTGAATCCTTTGATCGGTTCTGCAGGTGTTTCCGCTGTACCTATGGCGGCACGTGTATCGAACAAGGTTGGCCTTGAAGCTAACGGTCAGAACTTCTTATTAATGCATGCGATGGGTCCAAACGTTGCGGGTGTTATTGGTTCGGCAGTAGCAGCAGGCGTGATGATTAGTTTCTTAAGCTAATCGCTTTGGGATAGAATCACAGCCAATAAAAAGCCGGCCTCATGGAAACATGAGAGCCGGTTTTTTTGTGCCTGCAATTTATGCGGGTACGATTGTACGGTTAGATTGCTAATTGGTTTACCCTTTTGATGGAGGAATGGCAAGTAAATTATGTAAATTAATGTAGTTTAATTAGACAAAAGTCGTTAGAATTGCGGCGTTTTGTAAGCATTATGTAATCTTATCGGCCAAATACTGCCATAAGGATGTGAATATCGTTAACCAATAATGGAAGAGATGTATGGTTAATCGCGTGTCGAAAAGTTATACGGTAAAAAATCGCTTAGCATGGATCGTTTTTCTAACAGCGACTGTATTATTACTGATAGCTACAAGCGGCAGTCAATTTCTATCTTTTACCACAGATTTCCGCAGTTACTTTAGTGCAGAGAATCCCCAGCTACGTGCTTTTGAGCAGCTTGAGGCTGATTTTAATAAACAGGACACCTTGGTCTTTCTTGTAGAAATGAAAGGTGAGTCCGCTTCGGTTCTGAATCCTGATGGCTTACGATTTTTAAATGATCTAACTAATACTGCTTGGGAAATCCCCTTTGTCAGGCGAGTCGATTCCTTGATTAATTATCAACGAATAGAATCTACACCCGATGAGCTTATCGTAGATGACCTTGTTCCTTATGAGGAAAAGGTGACTGAGGAAAAAATAACTCAGCTTTCTAAATACATTCAACAGCAGCCACGTTTATTAAATAATCTTATTAGCGAAGATGAATCGTTAGCACTTGTAAT